>CAZOYL010000176.1:1265-4683 GCA_964584035.1 uncultured Gemmatimonadota bacterium
TCCGGATACCATCGCCATGGCCGGGAACATGAGCGTGACGGCCGCCTTTACGGAGGAGACCGAGCTGGGTCCGGGCGACGTGATCGTCTCCGGCGTGCAGGCCTGGAACGCCGTCGGCAGCCAGGATCCGGCCGAGTTCGTGGAGCTGTTCAACACCACCGGGCAGACCATCTCTCTGGAGAATATGGAGCTGATTTCGCGCACCGATAACAACACCGACGGTGTCGTGGAAATCGACTGGCAGCTGTCGGCCGCGCTGACCGGTAAATCGATCGCTCCGTACAGCTTCTTCCTGATCGCTGAGTCCGGCGTGGCCGCCGAGGGCGGAGTGCACGATGTGCAGACGGACATGGATCTGGCCACCGGCGAGGGCGGCGCGGCCGAGCGAGCCATCTCCCTGGAGCTGGTCATCGACGGTACGCACATGGATTACGTCCTCTATGGCCGCGATGACGGCCAGAACCCGGCCGGCGAGATGGCGCCGGGCGACATCGCCTTTGACAGCACCGGCTCCTGGCCGCGTCCGGAGGTATGCCGCAACACGCTTGGCCTGGACAGTTTTCGCGAGGGCCTGCTGCGCCGCGAGAGCGCCGATGACCTCTATGCCGGTTACGCCATAAATGGATACTACACCGATGAGGGTTCCCTGGGCGATGGGTATCCCAACGGCGTGTGGTACTGTCCTCATGATAACACCGACGACAGCTATCAGGCCCGCAGCTCGGCCTCCGACCCCGTGCCGCCGACCGGGATGTATACCCTGACGATTATCAAAGTAGGCGACGGCGATGTCACCCTGGTGCCTCCCGGCGGATCCTACGCGGAGAGCACCGCGGTGGAGCTGACCGCCGATGCCGATCCCGGCTGGGCTTTCGACAGCTGGTCGGGCGATCTGACCGGCAGCGCCAATCCCGATACCATCCTCATGGACAGCCATAAAACGGTGACGGCCACCTTCATCTCGACCAACGATCCCCCGAATGCGCCGACCCTGGTATCGCCTCCCAACGGCGGCTTCGATGTCTCACTGGACCCGGAGCTTCGGGTCACCGTGACCGATCCCGACGCCGACACCATGGACGTCACCTTCTACGGCCGGGAGGCCTCTGGCGGCGGGAGCTTCACCCTGATCCCGATACCCGATACCCAGAAATATTCCCTGAACTATCCATGGATTTATTATGACCAGATGCAGTGGATCGTAGACAGCATGGCGGTATGGAACATCGTCTTCGCCGCTCACGAGGGCGACATCGTGGATACGTATGGTTCCACGCTGGAGTGGCTGCGGGCCGATACGGCCATGAGTATCCTCGAGGATCCGGTCGGCACCGGCCTGCCCGAGGGGATTCCCTACAGCGTCGTGCCGGGCAATCACGACGCCCCGACCACGAATTACAACACCTATTTCGGCGAATCGCGCTTCTCCGGGCGGAGCTATTACCGCGGCCACGACGGCAGCACCAACGACAACAATTACTGCTTTTTCAGCGCCGGGGGGATGGATTTCATCGTCATCAGCCTGCAATACAATCCCGGCTCCGGCCCCATCGCCTGGGCCGACAGCCTGCTGGGAGCTTACAGCAGCCGGCGGGGCATCGTGGTCAGCCATTACATTCTGAACACCAATGCCAGCTGGGGCGGCTCCGGCCAGACCATCTACGATACGCTGAAAGATAATCCCAACCTGGACCTGATGCTCTGCGGCCACATGCACGGCGAGGCGCTGCGCACCGAGGTGTTCAACGGCGACACGGTGTACGTCGTCCTGGCCGACTATCAGGATATCACCAACGGAGGCAACGGCTGGCTGCGGATCATGGAATTCCAGCCGGACAACAACCGCATCCGCGTGCTGACCTATTCGCCGTATATCGACCAGTACGGGACCGGCACCGTCATGGGAGATGACACCATATCGGAGGAGTTCTTCCTCAGCTACGACATGTCCGCTCGCGGCGATTTCGTCGGCCTGGGCACGATCGATGACGTGGCCAGCGGAGGGGATGCCTTCATCGACTGGCCGGGACGCACCTCCGGCACGGAATATGAATGGTACGCCGAGGCCACCGACGGCATCGATACCACCGCCAGCGCCATCTGGTTCTTCACCACCATCGACACGGTACCCAAGTGCACGCTCGATGTGGTCACGGTGGGCAGTGGCGATGTCATTCTCAGCCCCCCGGGCGGCATCTACGACTGCGGCTCGGACGTGGTGCTGACGGCCGATCCCGACCCCGGCTGGGAGTTCGACCGCTGGTCCGGAAACCTGACCGGCAGCGAGAATCCGGACACATTGACCCTGTCCGGCAACATGTCGGTGACAGCCATCTTCGAGGAGATCCCCTGGATCGGCTGGGCGGAGAAATATCCGGATCCGCATCCCACGGCGAGAGCCTATACGGCCATGGCCTGTCTCAATGACGGTCAGGCCATGCTGTTCGGCGGCTGGGATGGTTCGGGTATTCTGGCCGACACCTGGGTCTATGATATCGCCGAGAGCACCTGGACGCTGATGAGTCCGGCATCGGCGCCGTCGGCCCGGGCCGGTCATGCCATGGCTCACATCGGCGGCGACCGGGCGATGCTCTTCGGCGGCGACGACGGATCCTACGATGACGAGACCTGGATCTACGATCTCAGCGAGAATTCCTGGACGCAGATGAGCCCGGCATCGTTGCCATCGGCCCGCGCCGATCTCGATCTGGCTTTCCTGGGCGATGATCAGGTGCTGCTGTTCGGCGGCAATACCGGCTCCGACAACGATGAAACCTGGGTCTATGACCTCGGCGGGGACACCTGGACGCAGAAGTTCCCGGCGACCAAGCCTTCGCCCCGCAGCGAGCACGGCATGGCCCATCTGGGCGGTGACCAAGCCCTGCTGTTCGGCGGGAACAACGGCACCTTGAGTGACCAAACCTGGGTCTATGATCTCAGCGAAAATATCTGGACACAGAGGAACCCGGCAACCAAACCCTCGGCCAGGGCGACCTTCACCATGGCTTACTTCGGAGAGGACCAGGCCGTGCTGTTCGGCGGCGATGCCGGCGGCTATAACGATCAGACCTGGATCTACGACCTGGGTGAGAACACCTGGACCGAGCAGGTCGGGACGCCCCATCCGTCGGCCCGATATGCCTTCGGCATATCCGAGAGCAACATGGACGGCTCCAGCCGGATCGTCCTGTTCGGCGGATACCACGGCACCATGAGCGATGAGACCTGGCTGTTCGGGAGGGAGGACCAGGAGGAGCTCCACCCGCCCCAGGCGGTGATGGACATTTGGATCATGCAGGCTTTCGGCACCTCGGCGCCGGGCAGCAAGGATATCCGCCTGATCTGGTCGGCGGTGACGGCCGATACCACCGGGGCTCCCATGACGGTCGATGCCTACGTGGTCTACCGCGACACCCTG
>CAZOYL010000177.1:0-4650 GCA_964584035.1 uncultured Gemmatimonadota bacterium
CTGGGCGGCGCAGAGCAGCTCGATGGCCAGGACCTGTTCGGCGTTTGCCAAAACCCGGGCGGTTTTGCGCGCCGCCGTCAGGCCCATGCTGACATGATCTTCCTGATTGGCCGAGGTGGGGATGGAATCGATGCTGGCCGGATGGGCCAGCCCTTTGCTCTCAGAGACCAGCGAGGCGGCCGTCACCTGAGCCATCATGAAGCCGGAGTTCAATCCTCCCCGTGAAGTCAGAAAAGCGGGCAGCTGACTGATGACGGGGTCCATCAGGCTGGCGATGCGCCGTTCGGAGATTCCGGCCAGAGAGCACAGCGCCGTGGCGGCGTAATCCATGGCCATGGACACCGGCTGGCCGTGAAAATTGCCCCCCGAGAGAATCAGCTTATCCTCCGGGAAGACCAGGGGATTGTCGGTGGCCGAATTGATCTCCACCGTTAGGATCTGCCGCACATGCCTGAGCGCATCGCGAACGTCTCCATGAACCTGCGGCATGCAGCGCAAGCTGTACATATCCTGGACCTTGGTGCAGTCCCGGTGGGAGACCACGATCCGGCTGTCTCGCAGTAGAAGCATCAGGTTTCGGGCCGATGTCCGCTGCCCCCGGTGGGGCCTGGCCTGCTGCAGCCGCCGGTGGAAGGCGGCCGGCGTTCCCAGCAAGGCCTCCAGGCTGAGCGCGCCGCAGATATCGGCCGTCCGCGTCAATCGCTCGGCCCGCAGCAGGGTCAGGCTGCCCAGGGCCGTCATGGCCTGGGTGCCGTTGGTCAGCGCCAGGCCTTCCTTGGCCTCAAGCCTGAGCGGGGCCAGCCCGATCCGTTTCAGCGCCCGTTGGGCCGACATCCTCCGGCCGCGCAGCTCCGCCTGCCCGAGACCGAGCATCGCCAGAGCCACGTGGGCCAGCGGCGCCAGGTCCCCGCTGGCGCCCACCGATCCCTGTTCCGGAACGAGTGGATGAAGACCGGCGTTGATCATGGTCACCAGATGCCCGGCCACCTCCGGCCGGACTCCGCAGCAGCCCTTGGCCAGAACATTGGCCCGCAGCAGCATCATGGCCCGGACGACCGGCACGGGCAGCGGCCGGCCCACCCCGGCGGCATGGCTGACGACCAGGTTCCTCTGTAAACGGGCAATCTGATCCGGCGGTATGACCACCTGGCAGAGTTTGCCGAACCCGGTATTGATCCCATAAACCACCTCTTCGGAGGCCAGAACCTCCTCCACCAGCCTCCGCGAGCGGCTCATTTTCACCTTCGCCGCGGCCGAGAGGCGGATCTTGGCACCCTCAACGGCGACCCGTTCCACATCGCTGAGGGAGAGACGTTCTCCATCGACGACCACCACCGCCATGCCAGCCTCCTGTTCCCGAAAGAGCCCGGACCGATCACAAAAAACACAACAAAAACGGGTTTGTCAAGGCTTTATTTAGACCTCCCGGCCGGCCCCGGGAGCCCACGCCCAGCTGAGGAACCAGCGGACAGGCCGGGCGAAGTTTTTCCTTGACAACTCGCGCGGACAGGGGTAGTTTAGTGGTGAACGTCCACCGCACCGGAGATGGTGCCATTATATTGGAGCCGGGTTTATGTCCTATTATCGGCCCAGATACGGCTTTGGGGGCATGCTCACCCCCATGGTCAAGTCGCTGCTGATCATCAATATTCTCGTCTTCCTGATGGAGTACATCACCGGGGGCACCGAGATCATCTACTTCTTCGGGCTGGTGCCCCGATTTATCGTGCAGCGTTTCTACATCTGGCAGTTCTTCACCTATATGTTTCTTCACGGCGGCCTGTGGCACCTTTTTCTGAATATGTTCATCCTGTGGATGTTCGGATCTGAGATCGAGCGCTACTGGGGCAGCCGGACCTTCCTGAAATACTATTTCATCACCGGCGTGGGCGCCGGCCTGCTCGGCTGGCTGACGGCCTTCAACTCGGTCACTCCCACGATCGGCGCTTCGGGAGCCGTCTACGGGATACTGGTCGCCTACGGCATGATGTTCCCCAACAGACCGGTATACCTTTACTTCCTGCTGCCCATCAAGGCCAAACATTTCGTCATCTTTCTGGTCGTTATGGAACTGATGGCCTCCCGGGGACAGGCCTCCAGCGGCATCGCTCATTTCGCCCATCTCGGCGGAATGCTGTTCGGATATCTGTACCTGAAACGGGAAAGACTGGTCTACCTGGCCAGAAACTTTTTTCGAGGTCAACGATCAAAACGGCGGGCTCAAAACAAGTGGCAGGAGGAGCAGAACCGGGACATGGAGCGGAAGGTCGATGAGATCCTGCAGAAGATATCCCGAGAGGGTCGGGAAAGCCTGACGCAGGAGGAAAATGATCTCCTGGAATGGGCCCGTAAACATTTCGGTCAGCACTGAGCAGTTTCATCGAATGCCACGGCGCCGCCTGCGGGCGGTTTTTTTTGCGCCCCCAGCCAGCGCCGGATATCCTCTTCCAGCAATTCAGCCGATGACACAGCCCAGGCCCGCACGGGCAGCGAGCTCAGAAAGATGGCCCCATACCTCGTGCTCAGCACCCGGCTGTCCATGATCAGGACCACTCCACGGTCGTCGGCCCGCCGGATCAGGCGGCCAAAGCCCTGTCGAAAACGAATCACCGCTTCCGGCAGCAGATAATCGCTGAACGCGTTTCGGCCCGCCTTCTGAAGCTGTTCGACGTGGGCCTCGACGATCGGCTCGGTGGGCACCTGGAAGGGCAGCTTCACCAGAACCAGCGTCCGCAGGCTGTCCCCGGGAATGTCCACCCCCTCCCAGAAGCTGCTGGTGCCCATCAGCACCGCTTCCTTTTCCTCTCGAAAACGGTTCAACAGATTCGTCCGGGAGCCGTCCCGGCCCTGTCCCAGAACCATGATGCCCTCCCGGCTCAATGGTTCCTCCAGGGCCTGATAGACCCGCCCCAGCATCTCATAGGATGTGAACAGCACCAGAGCACCCCCCCGGCTGGCCGTCAGAATCCCGTGAAGCGAATCGGTAACGGCCTCCACAAAGCCCGCTTCTTTGGGCGTCGGCAGATAGGCGGGGACGCATACCAGGGCCTGTTCCTCGAAATCGAAGGGAGATCCCACCGCCAAGGTTCTGAGGCGCTCCGGCTCTACCAGGCTCAGGCCGGTGCGCTGCAGAAAATGCTCGAAGCGGCCGGCCACCGTCAGAGTAGCCGACGTATGCGCGGCCGCCCGCAAGCGGTCGTACACCAGGGTGCGCATCAATTGAGCCACGTTCAGAGGGGCGCTGAGCAGGCGGGCATCGAAACTGTCTTCCCTGACCGGAATCTCCACCCAGTAGACGAATTGCTCCTGTTCGGCCGATATGAGGTGATCCAGCGCCTCGCCGACCTCCTGACCGTCCCGCCCCCTGGCCAGCAGCTCCTCCAAGAGCTGCTCCCCATCCTCGATCCTGCCCAGATCGGCCAGCTGCAGCAGGCCGGCCAGCTGACCGATCCGCCCCTGCAACCGGATCAGGGTTGCTCGCAGAACCCCGGCCGGCTCGCCGATCGACTGCAGAAAACGATCACCGGCCCGATAGCGATACTTGCCGGTATACTCGCTCATTCTCCCGCCGTAGACGACCCGGGCGATCTCGGTCAGGGTGCGGAAAAATTCCATCGCCGCCTGCCACAGATCCTGGCGGGACTCGTCGGCCGCGGCGATATGTTCCAGCAGGGCATTCCGATCCGCTTCCGTCAAAGCGGAACCCTTCACCCGGCGTTCCAGGGAAGGGAGTGTCCCCATGGCGGCACGCTCATGCTGGTGCAGCCGGTTGAGCATGGCTCGAATGGGCCACCAGTTCAGCTCCATGCCCAGATACTGAGTGGCCACTTCCTCCAGGTGATGGGCCTCGTCGAAGATGACGAAATCGTAGTCGGACAGGACGACATTCTCCGAGGCCAGGTCGGAAAAGAACAGCGAATGATTGACCACCACGATATGAGCCTCGGCCGCCGCCCGGCGGATCCTCATCAGGAAACAGCTCCCATGGTACGGACAGCGGGGCCCCAAACAGTAGTTACGCTCGGCGCAGAGTTTGCTCCACAGCTCGCCGCCCCCCCGAAAGCCCGTGTTCTCAGCGATATCGCCGGTGGATGTCTGTTGCACCCAGCGGACCAGAGAGAGCAGCCCGATGCGTTCCTGTGCCGTCAGGGCCGGCTCGCTGGCCTCGATGATGCGGTGCCACTTGTTCAGGCACAGATAATTGGAGCGGCCCTTGACCAGGGCGGAGACGAACGGAGTCTCCAGGGCCTCGTGCAGCAGCGGGATATCTTTATAGAAGAGCTGGTCCTGAAGATTCTTGGTGTGGGTGGAGATGATCACCCGGCAGCCGTTTTGAACCGCCCACCTGACGGCCGGGACCAGATAGGCCAGGGATTTTCCTGTTCCCGTTCCGGCCTCCACGGCCAGGAATTCCCCCTGGTGAAACGCTCTGGCCACCGCCTCGACCATACGGACCTGCTGAGGACGCTGCTCATAGCCGCCCAGGATACGTCCCAGGGCCGTCCGCGGACCGAACAGGCCTGTGAGATCATCGATGTCCAGAGGCCGCGGCTCGCTGCCATCCTCCCGGTGAATGAAATTCTCATCGACCGCTCCGGACAGGTTGGTGAAATTCTGCATCAGGTCCTGCCGGCCGGAGGGCGAGGAGAT
>CAZOYL010000178.1:0-4555 GCA_964584035.1 uncultured Gemmatimonadota bacterium
ATCGCTCAATGTGGCGGTGGCCACCATCACCTCGACGGCCGGAATGCGGCCCTGCCCGTCGGCCCGGGGCAGCAGCCGCATGGAAATAACCGCCTGCAGGGTGGTGGCCAGCAGCAGGCGGATGTGGTGCTGTTCGCTGAGAGGAAAGAACGAGATGATCCGGTTGATCGTCTGAGACGCATCGATGGTATGCAGGGTGCTGAGCACCAGGTGGCCGGAATCGGCCGCCTGGAGGGCCACCGACATCGTCTCGGTGTCGCGGATCTCCCCGATGAGGATGACGTTGGGATCCCGCCGCAGAATGTGCCGCAGAGCTTCATGAAAGGTTCGCGTGTCGCTGCCCACCTCCCGCTGGGCGATGATGCTCTTGCGGTTCTGGTAGATGAACTCGATGGGGTCCTCGATGGTGACGATGTTCACGGTGCTGTTCTGATTGATGTGATCGATCATCGTGGCCAGGGTGGTGGATTTGCCGCTGCCGGCCGTCCCGGTGACCAGAATCAGGCCCCGCCGGCGCAGCGACAGATCGGCCAGAACGGGCGGCAGATGGAGCTCGGAAAAATCCATGATCTCGCTCCGGATGGCCCGGAACACGGCCGCCATCTCGTTGCGCTGGCGGAACAGATTGACGCGGTAGCGTCCCTGATCGGGCAGATCCAGGGCGACATCGAATTCCCAGTCCTGATCGAACTGCTGGCGCTGCGAATCGGTCAGTATTTCGCCTATCAGCCGTTCCAGGTCCTCGGCCATCAGCATCGGCGTGTCCTGCGGGATCAGCACCCCGTTGATGCGATAGACGGCCGGCATGCCCACGCGCAGGTGCAGGTCCGAGGCGTCCCGGGTGCGCATCTCCTTCAGAAGATCCTTTAAACTTTTCACAACGACCCCCTCCTTCCCGGGGACAGATCCGGCGTCGGGTCAGGCCGGGTCCAGCAGAAAGAGCTGCTGGCCGAACTCCACCGGCTGGGTGTCATCCACCAGTATTTCTCTGATGCGGCCCGAATGCTCCGACTCGATCTCGTTCATCAGCTTCATGGCCTCGACGATGCAGACCACCTGACCCTTTTCGATTCTCTGTCCGACCTTGACGAAGGGCTCGGTCTCGGGCGAGGACGCCCGGTAGAAGGTGCCCACCATGGGCGAGGTGATGGCCAACCGGTCCGCGGCCGGGACCTCGCTCTCGGCCTGCGGAGCCCTGCCGCTCTCCCCGGCCCGATCGGAGGCGGCTGCTCCGGCAGCGACGACCGTCTCGTTCTCCGCCGCGACCGCCGGCCGGGCCTTCTTGGAGATGCGCACCTTTTTGCCCCATCGGCTGACTTCCAACTCCTCGATCTGACTTTCCTCAAGCATTTTGATCAGCCGCTTGATCTGCGATTCTCTCATCAGCCGCTCCCTAATCCTTGACCCGTTCCATGTAGATGCCCTTACGGGTGTCGACCCGGACCCGATCGCCGACGTTGATAAAGAAGGGCACCTGGACGACCGCTCCCGATTCTAAAGTGGCCGGCTTGGAGCCCCCGGAGGCGGTATCGCCGCGAACACCGGGCTCGGTCTCCTTGACCTTCAGCTCCACGAAGATGGGCAGCTCCACCCCGACGATCTGGTTCTCATGCAGGATGACGTCCACCGCTCCGCTCTCGGTCAGATACTGCACGCCATCTCCGATGGTTTCCTCGGAAATGGGCATCTGATCGAAGGAAGAGGTGTCCATGAAGAACAACTGATCGCCGGAGCGATACAGGTACTGCATCTTGCGGCGCTCCAGCCGGGCCTCCCGGATCGATTCGCCGGACCGGAAGGTCCGGTCGATAACCCTTCCGGTGCGGATGTTCTTCAGCTTGGTGCGTACAAAAGCGCCGCCTTTTCCCGGCTTGACGTGCTGAAACTCGACGACGCTGTACAGGTCCTTATCGATGATGATGGTCATCCCGTTGCGCAAATCGGCCGTCGTTGCCATGGAGCCTCCTTCGGAAGTTGCCTTGCTCACCGTCTCACAATTCTATCAGATCTTTGCGGGCCTGCGTCAGGACCTCACAGCCTTTTTCCCGGATCACCACGACGTCCTCGATACGCACCCCGCCGAATCCCGGGATGTAGATGCCCGGCTCCACGGTGGCCACCATGCCCGGCTCCAGGGTGATGGCGCTCTTGGGCGACAGCTTGGGGGCCTCATGGATATCCAGGCCCAGCCCGTGGCCCAGCCCGTGGCCGAAATGGTCTCCATGGCCGGCTCCGGCGATGATGTTGCGGGCCACGGCGTCAATCTCCCGGCCGGTCTTGCCGGCCTCGGCGGCCGCCTCGGCGGCCTGCTGCGCCTGCAGGGTGATCTCGTAGATACGGCGCTGCTGCTCGCCGGCCTTGCCCACCACCACGGTGCGGGTAAAATCGGAACAGTAGCCGTTCACCCGGGCGCCGTAATCCATGGTCACCAGATCGCCGGACCGGATCTGTCTGCTCCCGGGCTCTCCATGGGGCAGGGCGGAACGCTCGCCGGAGACGACGATGGCGTCGAAGGCCACCCGCTCGGAACCGTGCCGCCGCATGCGGTACTCAATCTCGGCAGCCAGCTCCACCTCGCGCAGGCCGGGCTTGATCAGGGGCAGGATCTCCTCGTAAACCGCGTCGCAGATATCCACCGCCCGGCGGATGTGGCCGATCTCGACATCATCCTTGACCTCACCGATGGACTCGGGCAGCTCCTTGACCGGAACCAGCTCGATCTCAGGCAGCAGCTCCTTGAGCCGGCTGAGCTGTTCCACGGTCAGGTGGGTGGACTCGAAGCCCAGGCGGTGCTTCCGGGAGCACCAGGGCACCGTGGCCAGCTCCTTGAACAGTTCCGCCTCGGCGATGCGCCGCTCGAAATCGACCACCTGCTCTTCGGCCTGAGTCTTGTATCGGAAATCGGTGATAAACACCAGCGCCCCGGGGGCCACCAGTGTGCAGCCGTTGGATCCGCTGTAGCCGGTCAGGTGCCGCAGGCTCCGCCCGTAGGTCAGCAGCAGGCCGTCGATGCCGTGCTTCCGGAAACGGTCCATAAGCGTCTTTAAGCGATCGTTCACAATGGTTGATCTCCTTGTTCTGGCGAGGCCTCCGGCCCGGCCGGGTTCTCTTCCGGCCGGCCTTCCGAATGGTCCGGCGGAGCATCGACATCGGCCTCGGACCGGCCGGCCCGCATGGTCCGCAGCTCGGACAGCCGGGCCCGGGATTTTTCATCGTCGGGATCGTGCCGCAGGACCTTGAGGTAGATCTCGATGGCCTTGTCCAGATAGCCCTGCTGGAAATAGATCTCGGCCAGGGTGGCCGTGGCCATGCCCCGGGGAGGGCCTTTGGCCGGGTGCTCGTCCTCCCCGTCCCGGAGCAGCTCGGTCTCCTCGGGACTGAGCCGGACATCGTGTATCGCGCCTCCGGATCCGGGATCTGAGCCGGCGGGCTCGGTATCACGGCTCCGGGATTCATCCTCCGGATCCGGCCTTTCGCCTTCCGGGTCCTGTTCATCCCCTCCCGGGTCCCGGGTCCCCGGTCCCGTCTCCCGGGTCATCTCCCTCAGCCAGAGGCGATGTTCCTCGCTGTCGGTCGACTCCAGAACCTCCCGGCCGAAGGCCGGCACGCTCATCATGACGGTGCCGGAGAGGGCCTCGTTCATCGGGGGATCGATCCGCTCCGGCGATTTCTCAACCGGCTCCCGGACCGCGGGTTCCTGTTCCGGGGCGGCCAATTCGGCCAGCCGGGCCTGCGTCTCCCGAAGCAGCTCCTGCAGGTCGCGGTTGCGGGGATCGAGCCGCAGCGCCCGGCGGTAGTGACCGGCCGCCTCCTCCAGCTCGCCCTGCTGGAACAGGATGTTGCCCAGGCTGCGCAAGGTCAGGAGGTTGTCCTCATCCAGGGTCAGAGCCCGGACGAACGAATCCCGCGCCTCATCCAGCCGGCCCAGGTCCAGATAGCACTGCCCCAGGACGATGTGGCCGCTGACGTAATCGGGGTGATGGACCAGCCCGCGGTGGCACAGCTCGATGGCTTCCTCGAGGTGATCGCTGCGGCGGAAGGTGTCGGCCAGCCGGGCGAACACCCGGGATTGCTCCTCCACCTGGAGCTTCTTGTGCAGCCTGGCCATCTGGGAATCCCGCCGGTCCTTCACCGTATCACTCCCCTCTTCAATAGGTCTAAAACCGAACTAGAAGGATAGCACACCGGGGACCGATTGTCAAGCCGGAATCCTGATCTTGATCAAGCCGGCCATCTAGTGCTGACCGTCTTTGTCCGCTTCGATGTAGCGCTCGACGATGCTGTAGATCAGGTCGGTGGTCGAATATCCCTCGCTCAGCGGCACCACCACCACCCGCCCTCCGGCCGCCTCCACCGTGTCGCGCCCGACGATGTCGTCCGGACCGTAGTCGCCGCCCTTGACCAGCACGTCGGGGACCACGGCGGCGATCAGCTCGGCCGGGGTGTCCTCGTCGAAGGGACAGACGTAGTCGACCGTCTCCAGGGCGGCCAACACCCGGGCGCGGTCCCCCAGCGGGGTCACCGGACGGCAGGGCCCCTTGAGAGCGGTCACCGA
>CAZOYL010000179.1:0-4524 GCA_964584035.1 uncultured Gemmatimonadota bacterium
AGGGCCTCAAGATCGCCCTGGACCATATCGATGAAATCGTGGCCCTGATCAAGAAGTCCAAGGATCCTCAGACGGCCCGCGCTGCGCTGATGAAACAGTTCCGGCTTTCCGAAAGGCAGGCTCAGGCCATTCTGGACATGCGCCTGCAGCGCCTCACCGGCCTGGAGCGGAAGAAGATCGAGGATGAATATCTTCAGCTGATCAAGGAGATCACCCGCCTGAAGGGCCTGCTGGAGAGCAAGCCCCAGCGAATGGCCCTGATCAAGAAGGAGCTGCAGGAGCTGAAGGATAAGTTTGGCGACGAGCGCCGCACGATCATCGTCGAGGAGGAGCAGAGCGAGTTTACCCTGGAGGATCTCATCGCCGAAGAGGATATGGTCATCACCATCTCCCACGCCGGTTATATCAAGCGGCTGCCCACCACCACCTACCGCCGGCAGCGCCGCGGCGGGCGGGGCGTGACCGGAATGGGCACCAAGGATGAGGACTTCGTGGAGCATCTGTTCATCGCCAATACCCACGACTACATCCTCTTTTTCACCGACCGGGGACGATGTTACTGGCTCAAGGTCCACGAGATTCCCAGGGCCGGCCGGGTCGCCAAGGGCCGCTCGGTGGCCAATCTGCTGAAGATCCGGGCCGACGAGTCGATCACCGCCTTCGTGCCGGTGAAAGAATTCGACGCCGGCCATTATGTCATCACCGCCACCCGCGGCGGCATCATCAAGAAGACGGCTCTGGATAAATACAGCCATCCGCGTAAGGGCGGCATCAGCGGGGCACTGGTGGACAAAGGCGACAGCCTCATCGAGGCCAAGCTGACCGACGGCAGCATGGACATCATTCTGGGGACTCAGAAGGGCAAGGCTATCCGGTTCAACGAGTCCGAGGTGCGCCCCATGGGCCGGTCGTCCCGCGGCGTCAAGGCCCTCACCCTGGAGAAGGGCGATCGCATCATGGGCATGGTGGTGGTCAGGCGTGATGCCACGCTTCTGGTGGTCTCGGAGAACGGCTATGGCAAGCGCAGCGACATCTCCGATTATCCGGTGCATCATCGCGGCGGCAAGGGCGTCATCACCATCAAGAACACGGCCCGGAACGGGGATGTGGTGACCATCAAGGAGACGGTGGAGGCCGATGAGCTGATGATCATCTCGCAGAAAGGCATCGTCATCCGCCTGCCCATCAAGGGGGTCACGGTGATCGGGCGGAACACCCAGGGGGTCAAGCTGATCAACCTGGACAAGGGCGACCGTGTGGTCGATGTGGCCCGGGTGGTCAGTGAAGACGAAGAGTAGCTGACGGCCGGAGCATTGGCGACGTCACCGGGAAGGCAGCTCCGGATGCCGATATCAACGGCGGTAAGCAGGAAACATTAAGTAGAAAGCCATAAGCAGTAAACCGTAAGCGAAAACGTCAGGAATAGGAAGATGGCAGAGAGGGGCGGTCGATGAGCCGCCCCTTTTTTCCGGCCGGACCGATCGCCGCCTGACCATCTCACGGCGTGACCGGAACATCTGACAAATGAATTTATATAAAATTTTTCTTGACACGCGCCCCGGTCATGAATACTATTGGGCGTCGTTGGAGAGGGAAGGTTCTGAGCGGGGCGGTGGTGGTAACACGAACACGACCGACGGACACGAACGCGATAACGAGAGGTGACCATGCTGTTTTTGTGCGTCTTCACCTTCGATGCCTCCAGGCGCAAGGCCTTCATCAAAAGGCGGGCTCAGCAGGGAGAGAATATTCCCGATGGGGTCAGGGTCCTCATGGAGGTGGCGGACCTGACCAAGAACAGGGTCTTTCGCCTCGCCGAGGCGGCGGACCTGAAGGGCATAGAGGAGGCTAACGGCGCCTGGAGCGATCTTTGCCGGATCGAGACGATCCCGGTGGAGAGAAGCCAGGAGATAGTGCAGAAATTGGTGCGGATGAAGGGGCAGTGAAAGTTTCTATGAAGGTCCGGTGCGTGGAGGGCAGCTCTGTGGGGGCTGCTTTTTTTTTTGAAAGCCGGCACCGGAAAGGGAAAACAAGGAGGCCGGAGAAGGTAAAAACCGAATCCGCAAGATGAATGGTCTTTTCTCGTTGATTTTCCGCCCCCGGCATGTTATCGTTGTTCAGGAAGCGGTCCGTTTCGTTTTTCGATCTCCGGCGCCCCTTTCGGGACCGGGGCGGATGGAAAGCATTCCACGGTACACGGGCAGGCTGATGCGATGAAATCTCTCTGGCGCAAAGATATCCTCATCCCGGCCGGGCTGTTCATCCTGGCCCTGGGCCTGAGGCTGCTCTATCTGCACCAGATGAGGGCGCTCCCCGACTTCGACCATCCCATCGTGGACGCCGCCTACAACGACCGCTGGGCCGCGGCCATTGAAGGGGGAGTTGCCTTTCAGGAGGGGCCCTATTTCCGGGCCCCGCTGTACCCCTTCTTTCTGGCGCTGGTCTATGTTCTCCTGGGCCACTCCTACCTGGCGGCGCGGCTGGTTCAGTTCCTGCTGGGCGCCGGCAGCGTGGTGCTGATCTATCTGCTGGGCCGGAGGGTCTTCGGCCTGGCCGCCGGGATCATCGCCGGGGCCCTGGCGGCCGGTTATGGCACCCTGATCTATTTCGAGGGGGAGCTTCTTATTCCGGCCCTGTTCCTGTTTCTCAACCTTCTGCTGGTCCTGGCCATGCTCTCGGCCGCCCGCCGTTCGCGTCCCCGGAGGTGGCTGCTGTCCGGGCTTCTCCTGGGGCTGGCGGCCGTGGCCCGGCCCAACGTGCTGGTATTCGGGATGGCAGCTCTGGTCTGGATGGACGTCGTTCTGAGAAGAAAAGGCCAGACGAAAAAGGCGGTGCTCCACTCGATGGGCGCCTATGCCCTCGGCGCCCTGCTGGTGATCGCTCCGGTGACGGTCCGCAATGCCGTCGCCGGCGGAGATTTCGTTCCCATCGCCTCCCAGGGGGGGATGAACTTCTACATCGGTAACCATCCCGCATCGGACGGCGTCACGGCCGTTTTGCCCGGCGCGCCGGACGATTTCTGGGGTGGATACCGCCAGGCCCGCCGCCGGGCCGAGGAGTCGGCGGGACATCCCCTGCGCGACTCGCAGGTCTCCAATTATTGGTTTCTCAAGGGCCTTGAGTTCTGGAAAGAGCACCCCGGCGGCGCGCTCAGGCTGACGGCTAAAAAGCTGGCCCTGTTCTGGGGCGGTGCCGAGATCGCCAATAATAAGGACATCTATTTCATCCGCCGGAGAATCCCCCTGCTGGGCGCCCTCATCCGGCCCGGTCCCCTGTACCTGCCCTTCGGGATCGTGGCGCCCCTGGCGCTGACCGGCATGATCCTGGCCTGGCGGCGCCGGCGCGGCGAGGGGGCCGGACTGATGGCCGTGTTCGTCTTCGCTTACCTGGCCGGCATCGTCCCGTTTTTCGTCACCGCCCGGTTCCGGCTGCCGGTGGTTCCGTTTCTGTTCCCCTTTGCCGCCTTCGCGCTGACCGCCATCTTTCGGGTGCGGTCGGCGGCTGAAAGGATCCTGGCGGCAGCCCTGATCCTGGCCCTGGGCCTGCTGGTCAACCTCAACCTGGCCGGCTATCCGCTGCCCCCGCCGGCCACCTCCCATGTCACCCTGGGCCATCTGTACCTGGAGCAGGGCCGGCTCGAGCTGGCCGAGAGAGAGTTCCAGCAGGCTTTGACACTCGATGACCGGCCGGACCGGCTCACCTCGCCGCGCCTGCACGCCCTCACCGGCCTGGCCCGGGTCTACGCCCGGACCGGACGCGCCGACAGGGCCGTCGACATGCTCCAGGAGGCCGCCTCCCGGTGGCCCCGAGAGGCCGGGCTGCGCTTTCAGCTGGGCCACCTGTTCTCCCTCCAGGGCCTTCCCGAGCGGGCCATCGACAGCTGGCAGCGCACCGTGGAGCTGGACCCGAACTTCCGGCAGGCCTACCTGGAGCTGGGCATCGCCTATGAGGACGGCGGGCGGTTCGACTCGGCCGTCGAGGCCTATCGCCGGGCCATCCGGGTCGATCCGTCATATGCCCTGGCGCGGTACAATCTGGGCCTGCTGTATGTCCGGCTGGGACGGTTGCCCGAGGCCGTGGAGCAGTATCAGGGGGCCATTGCCGCGGATCCGGAATTGGCCGACGCCTATGCCGGCCTGGCCTGGATCTTTGCCAGTGGGCGGGTGCGGCGGCAGGAGGGCTTCGATCTGATCGAGCGGGCCATCGGACTGGATCCGGATAAAAGCTGGTACCGGGACGTGCTGGCCGAGCTTTACATCGCCGCCGGGAACCCGGAGCGGGCCGCGGCTATCTTCCGGGAGATGATCGGCCGCGAGCCGGGGAATCGGTACTGGCAGGATCGGCTGGAGGGATTGGAGAGAAAAGAAGAGTGAGATGGGAAAACGGAAGGAATGAAGGGTCTCGGCCGGTCGGCCGGCCCGATCGGACACCGAGAGGGCGCAGGAGACCGCTTCTACGGGCAGGGGGCGGGATACATCGCGCCCCCTGCCCGTTTTATGGTTTCCGAAAGGACCCTTCCGGCCT
>CAZOYL010000180.1:0-4469 GCA_964584035.1 uncultured Gemmatimonadota bacterium
CGAATGCCCGCTGGCGCAGCGACAGGACCTGTCCCCGGACGATCCGGGCGACATAGGTCCAGTTGACGAAGCCGATGATCAGGATGACGACCGCCAGGCTGCTCGATTGCATGGCCGAGGCCAGAGCGATGGCCAGCAGCAGAATGGGGAAGGCCATCATCAGCTCCATGATACGGGACAGTACCGTGTCCACCAGGCCGCCGTAGAAGGCGGCCACCGTGCCCCAGACCAGACCGATCAGCAGGGACACCCCGGTCGCCAGGATGGCGACCAGCAGTGAGACCCGGGCGCCGTAGATGATTCGGCTGAGCACATCCCGCCCGGTGAGGTCGGCGCCGAGGAGGAAAATCCTGTTGGGTCCCACCGGCAGCCCGTTGTCGTCCACCACCTCGACCGGCTGGCTATCGATTCGAATGGTGTCCATCATGTGCTGCTGATAGGGGGGGTGGTGGGTGATGTGGGCTACCACCAGCGGTGCCGAGGCGGCCAGGGCGATGAGCAGGATGATGAACAGGGCGCCGGCCACAGCCAGGCGGTCGCGGCGGAAACGGCGCCAGGCCAGGCGGCCGAAACTCAGGCCGGCCGGGCCCTTCTTCTCCTGGGCGCCTGATTCCATCGCTATTCTCGTCATCGACGTCAGTCCTTGACATAGAGGCCTGTCAGCATGGTCCCCACGCTGGGATGGTACAGGTATCCGCCCAGACGGGGGCTGATGAAGGCGTGATTGGTGAGGTGCAGATAGGGCACGACGGGGGCGTCGGCGGTGATCATCCGGTCCAATTGCCGCCAGTTCCGCAGCCTGACCTCAGGATCCATGCTGCGCAGGGTTTCCCCGATCAGCTCGTTAACCATGGGATGGTCGTAGTGGGAGACGTTATTATTATGGACTTCGGTGATCCGCTCGCCGTTGAACAGGACGTCGATGAAATTCGACGGGTCGGGATAATCCTGGTACCAGCCGGACAACCCCATGGGCACCTCTTCGGCGGGGCGGCCGATGAGCTGGTAATAGACCGAGGTATCGAACAGGCGGATGCGTGTCCTGATGCCCACCTGGCGCAGTTGGGCCTGAACCACCTCGCAAACCCGGGGCCAGGGATCGATGTTCTGGGAGTAGAAATCGACCTTGAAGCCATGGGGATAGCCCGCCTGGGCCAGGAGCTCTCTGGCTCTGGAAAGGTCCGGACCGGGATACAGGTCCAGCGGCTGGAAAGCGGGAAATTCCGGGGGCAGGATCTCGTTGGCGATGATACCCTGGCCGGCCCAGACCTTCAGCAGGGCCCGCTTATCGATGGCATAGCAGACCGCCTGGCGAACCCGTAGATCGTCGAAGGGCTTCATCCGAACGTTCATGAAGATGTAGTACAGGGTACCGATGGGCGTGATCCGCAACCGTTCCCGGTACCCTGCGTCCCGTTTCAGGCGGGGAAGCTCCGAGGGTGGCAGGGTGTCCAGTGAGAGGTCGGCCTGGCCCCTTTTAATCTTGGCGATGGCGTTGAGGGTGTTGCCCCCCAGCTGGATCTCCAGGGTGTCGGCATATCCCTCCTGGCCTCGATAGTGCGGGTTGCGCGCCAGGATGATGCGCCGCCGGGGGACGTATCGGGCGACCAGGTAGGGTCCGGTGGCCACGTTATGCCCGGAGTAGTCCTGAGGGTGTTGCTCGGCCACCTCCCGGGGCACCGCGTAGGCGAAGGGCATGGCCAGCTTGTTCA
This sequence comes from uncultured Gemmatimonadota bacterium, assembly GCA_964584035.1. Lineage (GTDB taxonomy): Bacteria > SM23-81 > SM23-81 > SM23-81 > SM23-81 > CAZOYL01. The sequence continues at coordinate 1,713 of CAZOYL010000180.1, forward strand.
GGAAGGTGGCGTCGGGCTCCTGCAGTATGAATACGAGGGTGTCGCCAGAAACACGGATGCCATCGATGTGATCGGCCTCGCCGCGGCTCATCCGCGGGGCGCCGGCGATATTCATGTAGAAGCCGACGCCGGGGGAATTCAGCCGGAAGAGACGTTCCAGCGAGTATTTGAGATCGGCGGCGGTGACCTCCCGCTGAAGGGGAGGTCCGAACCGGACGCCGCTGCGGACGACGAAGGTGTGTCGCCGCCCGTCCGGGCTGATGTCCGGCAGGCGGGCGGCCAGGTCGGGGACCAGCTCCAGGCCCTCGGCCCCGCCGGCCCTGACATAGGTCAGCAGGCCGTTGTTGACGGCCGTCAGGATCTCCCAGGAGGCGGTCAGATAGGCCAGGCCGGGATCCAGATAGTCGGGCCCGTTCTGCGACAGGATGATGATCTGACCGCCCCGCCGGGGGCCGCGGTCGACGATGGTATCGGATTCCTGCGAGACGCAGCGGCAGGTCATCATCGCGCAGCAGCCGAGCGCGGCGATGAGGAGGAACCGAATAAGGTGAAATGCCTTTTTTGTCATAGATATCGGATGTTCATCCGGGCCTTTGGAAAAGATGTCCAGCGGTTCATTACGGCGTCGATCACCTGACATGCATGTGACCATCCTGCGTCGGCGACACCCACAGGTCGTATCTATTCTCCGGTAGCGGCTGGAGATTATTCATCTCGTATTCGTTCTGATGGACTTGGTAGTTATCATAGAAGCCGTTTTCGAACTCATACACCTGCCCGCTCTCGGGGTCATACAGCCGTTCTTTTCCCAGAATCCAGTCGCTGGTCTTTTCGGAAAGGACATCATCGGTCCGATTGCGGTTTTCCCAGCCTTCCATGATGATGTCGGACGTTTCACTGAGCGTTTTGCCCGCCTTGAGAATGCCCTGGTAGGCGCTCTGCTGCTGTCTGATGCAGTCGTCGACATAGGACTGGCTGATGGTGTAACTGGCCACCGATGTGATCAGGGCGTTTTCCAGACCCCGGAATTCCCTCTTCGGCGCCGTCACCCCGACAATCAGAAATCCCTGCCCGATGCCCCCGCCGGGTCCGCCGGTAGAAGGCAGCAGCGGCGCCACGCTGGCCACAAAGAGGCCCTCGCCGACCATTCCGTCCCGGGTAAACAGCGCCCGGATAAGGGCCGTCTGGCCTCCCGGAAGGGAACACGGCTGCGGCGCTGCCGAGATCACCTTGAAGTTCTCGAGACGCGGGCATTGGGGCATGAACTGCCGGGCGATGTTGGTCTGGGCGATGAGGTGGAATTGGGCCAGGAAATTCTGCGGCGTCAGAGGATTCACGACCGGCATGTCCAGCCAGGACGAGGGATATCCTCCCATGCTGACGTACTGATAGTCGATCTGTTTCTGCTGCTGGCTGAGGTATATCGGCCCCACCTCGCCGAAGAAAAAGATCTGCCGCAGAGGTTGAGAGGGATCCTGGATCAGAAAGGCGAAGGTGGCGCAGGCTCCGGCCGGTATGACCTGCCAACCCTGAGGTTTTTCCAGGGAGAAAAAACCGCCATCGTAGTGCTCCAGCTGGATGGTTGTCTCCGGGGCCGGTTCGGTCTTCTCCGGGTCATTTCCCTGGCACGAGATGGTGAACGAAAGAATACACACCAGTACCACGAACATGACGTTCTTTTTCATGTCACCCTCCTTGTCCGGCGGACCGGTTCTCAGACCAGGTCTTTCAGATGCGCTTTGAAGAAGTGATGGATCAGCGAGAGCGTCAACACGCTGATGAACAGAGAGATGAGTGCCTCCGTGGAAAACCCGGAGATGGCCAGGCCCAGGGCCGTGCCGGCCGCCGGGGGGTGTTCGGTATCGGTGACGACCATGATCAGGATGGACAGCCCCACGGCGATGGACAGTGTCAGGGCTGGAGGAAAGTGATAGCTGACGGGAATGAGCGCGCTCAGAGAGCCGCAGGCAAACCCCACCAGGTGGCCGCCGATGACGTTTCGGGCCTTGGCGGTGACCTCCCGGGGCATGGAGAAAACGATGAAGGCGGTGGATCCGATGGAGGCCACCACCACGATGTTCTGCATCTGCAGAACAACCAGGAGCACGAACACGGACAGGCCGGCCAGGAGGCTCTGGAAAAAGTAGTTCTTCCAGCGCTTCTTCAGTTGCGCCAGGTTCACCTTCAAGAGACGGTTCATACTGCGGCCTCTTCTTCCGGTTCCGGTTCGGGGCATTCCCTGCGGATGCCCAGCCGTTCGCCCAGCCTCAGCAGTATGGACCCGAGGTCATGACGGATGACATACAGGCAGGGGACCAGCACCAGGGTGATGGGCGTGGCGAACAGGAGGCCATAGGCCAGTGCCAGACACATGGGCGCCATGTACGGGTCCGATCCGCCGAAGCCATAGGCCAGGGGCAGGACGCCCCCGACGGTCGTCAGCGTGGTCAGGACCACCGCCCGGAGGCGGTCGGCGGAACCTCTGGCGACGATCTCCTTGATGTTCCCGGCCGGCATCTGGGTCTGAAGCCGGTTGATGTGGTTGACCAGCACCAGGGAGTCGTTGACCACCACGCCGCCCAGGCCGATCACGCCCATGATGGCTATGAATCCCAGCGTCTCGCCGTGCAGGGCGAAGGCGAAGATGACGCCGGCGATGCCGAAGGGAATGGCTGCCATGACCATCAGCGGCTGGGTCAGCTTGTTGAACAGCAGGATGAGGATGAAGTAGATGCCGATGATGGCCAGTCCGAAGGC
>CAZOYL010000181.1:0-4442 GCA_964584035.1 uncultured Gemmatimonadota bacterium
CCACAGCAGGCTTGATCAGCTGGCCGCCGATCTGCCGGTTCTCATCCACGATGAGGGTCTTCAGGCCCAGCCGGGTAGTCTCGATGGCCGCCGAGAGCCCGGCCGGACCGGCTCCGATGACGGCCACGTCCGCCTCGACCGCTGCGTGCTCATACCGTCCCGGCCAGGGCCAGGCGGCCGGCGGATCTCCGGCCGGCAGATGTCCCTTGTCCCGGGCGCTTTCGATGGCCATCCCCTCCCGCAGGGGCGTGATGCAGACCCGCACATTGGCCACACCATCAACCGTCATGAGACATGAGGAGCATTTTCCGATGGCGCAGAAGAAACCCCGGGGCCGGTGCAGCAGGGGACTCTCCCGGTAGGTGGTCACACCGGCCGCGTGAAGCGCCGCCGCCACCGTCTCACCCTCATAGCCGTGCAGGGTCCGGCCATCGAAGGTGAAGGATACCCGGCGGCCTGGCGAGAAGGTCAGAATGGGGTGATCGGTCAGCCTGAACGATGAGGACATACCGGTTCCTCTTCTCTATATTCTATAACTGTATTTATTATCAATAACTATCATTATATATCTTAAGTACATTCTTAAGTGTAACATCCCGGGCGTTGTTGTCCAGGTTGCGGCTGTGAAGCATGGTCTGCCGGGCGAAGTCCTCCAGATCACCCCGGGCCACGCCCAGATCCCGCAGACGGCCCGGCATTCCCACCCTGGAGCGCAATTCCCGGAGAGCCCGGGCCGCCTCCTGCGGCGCCGCGGAGGACTCCGCCTTGCATCCCAGGGCGGCCGCCAGGGCCACGTAGCGGCCAGGGTCCTGCTGGCCGTTGAAGACCACCACCTGATCCATCAACACGCCGTTGGCCAACCCGTGGGGAATTCCATACCGGGTGGTGGGCGCATATCCCATGCCATGAATCAGCGTGGTGCCGGTCTGGGCGATGACCATGCCGGCCAGCATGGAGGCATGGATCAGGTGTGCTCTGGGTTCCAGTTGTTCGCCGTGCGAGACCGCCGCCGGCAGATGTTCGTTGATCAGGGAAATGGCCCGCAGGGCTAATTGATCGCTGATGGGCTGGGCTTTCACGGAGGTGAATCCCTCCAGGGCATGGGTCAGGGCGTCGATGCCGGTATTGGCCGTGATCGCCGGCGGCATGCTCAGGGTCAGCTCCGGATCCAGCAGGGCCACCCGGGGAAAGATATGGGGACTGGCCACCGAGCGCTTGAGATCCTTCTCCGAATCCACGAAGACGGCATACGGCGTGACCTCGCTGCCGGTTCCCGCCGTGGTGGGCACGGCGACCACCGGCAGCACCGGCCGGTCGACCCGGTCGCCGCCATAGTACTGGGCCAGTTGTCCGCCCAAAACGGCAAGAATGGCCACTCCCTTGGCCGCATCCATGGGGCTGCCCCCGCCCAGCGCCACAACCACATCACAGCTTTTCTCCCGGGCCATTTGAGCTCCCGCGGCGACCGTCCGATCGGAAGGATTTTCCTCGACCCGGTCGAAGACGATGACCTCCAGGCCGGCCGCTCGCAGAGCATCGACGGCCCGATCCAATGCGCCGCTCCGCCTGGAAGAGTGCCGGCCGGTGACCAGGATAACTCTCTGCCCCAGCCGGGCGGCCTGTCGGCCCACCTGGCCGATGGCGCCCGGGCTGAAATGGATCTCCGTGGACATGAAAAAACGATAGGGATCCATGATTCTCTCCGGTGAGACGGTGGTCAGGATACAGCTGGTCCGGTCAGGCGATAGATCCACCTGACACTTGATCAGGACGCGGCCGGCCCGGTCAGGCGATAGATCCGTTCGGCCTGACGGCGCAGGGCAGCGGCATCCAGTTTCTCATATCCCAGGTCCCGGGAAAGTTCGGAGACCGTCCTGGCGCTTCCCTGAGCCCAGAGCTCCTTGAGGAACTGACCGGTACGGGGATCGGAAAACCACTGCGGCCCGTAACGGTCCCGAAGCACTTCCCGCAGCTGGGCCTCCAGCAGCCAGGCCTCCAGATAGCCCACCGAGTAAAAATCCTCATTGGCCATCAAATAGTCCGCCTCGGCTTCCGGAAGGCTCATCCGGGTCAGGCGAGCCCGTTCCCACAGGTCCTGATAGACCTGCCAGGGTTTCTCCAGGCCGGCGTGAAGCTGCTGCTCGAACAGGAATAGGGCGCAATAGTATCTCAGAGAGCTAAGATCGGCCAGCAGGGCCTGACGGAGATAGGACAGAGCCGCGTCCTCGGTCAATCCGACCCGCTCGATAAGATAGACATCGTCCATGAACAGGTTCTCGAACAGAAAAGCATACGTCTCGGTGATGCCGTCCTCGCCCAGAACTCGGAACTCGAACTCAGGCACCGTCACGTGGGCGTAATGCTGGGCATGCCCCATTTCGTGAAACAGGCTTTCGTAATCCTCGGCGCCGCCCATAGGCTTGACCAGCACCCGTATGTCATCGGGTACCGAGATAATATAACAAGCCGGACGGGGCTCCTTCTCGGGACGGTTTTCGACATCCAGATCGATGTTGTCCTGCCCCTCGAGCTGAATGCCCATATCGGCCAGGGTTGACCGGAGCAAAGGGATCATCCGGTCCCCGGGGAAATGGACATCGAAGCTCTGGCCGCGGAACAGCCGGAGACGATCATAGACGCGAATCTCATGAAGAGGCAGTCCCAACGTTCTCTCGGCCGTCTCCTCGAGCAGGCGGCGATAGATCAATTCCGTCTGATAGAGCAGCTCCTCACAGAGGTTCGACAGGCTCTTGAAATCGGCCTCGCACATCCGGTCACGGAAGTCGGCATAGTCGTTAAATTCAAATTTCCGGCAGCTTTCTCGCTGAATCGTCAACCTTTCCTGCAAGTATGGATTGATCCGTTCGCGGATGAAATTCCCTTGCGCCTCATGGACCTGCCGCCGCCATTGGCGATCCGAGCTGTTGAGCAGTTCCCCGTAAACGTCCCGGAAGGCCAGGTCGTAATCCGGCAACGGCAGCATCTCTTGAGCCTGCAGATCCAGGACCAGATCGTCCAATTCCCCGACGCTCAGCCCGATGAATTCATCGATCAGATACCCCTGCAGGTAGTTCAGGCGCCGGCGCTGCCTCTGGTCGGTGGACCGCTCCATCTCCGTGCCGACGAATTGAATTAAGCCTTCATCGGCGAACAGATCCCGGTGGCGGTCATAGATCTCGCTGATCCGCGAGGAACGGCCATAGTTATCCGTCTCATACCAGCTCAGCGTGATCTCGCGGTCGAAGGTCTCCGCCCGCCGCCGGATTTCCTCGAGATCATATCCCTGCCGGGCGCAGGAGAAGGCCGCCGCCAGCAGGAGAACCGCCAGGGCCTTGAACCAGTGCGCAGATATCATCCGTTTCATGATCTTCTCTTTCTCTCGATCTCCCTTTTCCCCGCCATCTGCGCCAGCGCGACCACGGCTGCGCCGATGGTCAGGCCCAGGAAAGCTCCAGCGATCACGTCCAGGGGATAATGAACTCCGACATAGACCCGGGAATAGGCCACGGCCAACGGTACGGCGAACAGAGCATATTTGAGGCTGGGATACCGCAGGGCCAGGACGAGCCAGGCCGAGAACATATTGGCTGCGTGTGAAGAGGGAAAACCATAACGGCCGCCCCGGCCGGTCAGCAGTCGCACGCCCTCCAGCACATGGCTGGGACGGGGACGGGAGATCAGGGGTTTGAGTATTCCGCTGCTGATCTGATCGCTGAGCGCCACGGCGATGAGGGCCAGGAGCATGCTGATCCTGGCTCGCCTCTTTCCGAAAATGACCACCACCACGATCACCGCCAACAACGGCCAGCGCCACAGATGAAAGTCACTCAGGACGGGCATGATGAGGTCGAAAAAACTATTCTGCGTCCGGCCGTTGATAAGATAAAAAAAAGCCCTGTCCCAGCGAAGAAGACACTGGACCGGTCCCATGAGTGCCAGACAGCTGACCATAGGGACTCCTGTCGCGGCCGTCTATCAGAACTATCCCCGCCCCGCCGGCGACGCTACCGGAGCAGGACCATTTTTATGGCCCGGCTTTTCATGGACCGGTGCTTATGAGCGGCCTGCAGCCGACAGAGATAGAGACCGCTGGACACCTCTCGCCCGTTCTCATCGCAACCGTCCCAGGTGACCGCTCCGCGGCCGTTTTCGAAGTGAGGCAGCGGCAGCTGGCGGATCCTCTGGCCCCGGATATTGTAGATAGTCACAGAGGCTTGAGGATCATGGTCATTCGGGATCACCACGGGAATAGTAGTCCGGGCATTGAACGGATTGGGATAGTTCTGATGGAGGACGTATTCGTCCGGCATATTCCCCGGTGAACCGATCTCTTCCGCGCCGGTGGCCTCATCCTCAAGGACAAAAATGGCTCCCAGGCTGGGGCTGGACACATAGATTCGCCGTTCCGCCTCCCAGGCGGCGATGCCATAGGGAACGGCTCC
>CAZOYL010000182.1:0-4348 GCA_964584035.1 uncultured Gemmatimonadota bacterium
ATTGATGGAAGATAATGGGCATACGGAGAAGGTCGGCCCCGATGAGAAAACGGACGGTCAACACTTCATGAAGGATAATGACCGCCAGAATCGTAGAGAGCACCGGTTTCAGAAAAAACACGATGCTGCCAACATTCGTGGAGGTGAGGCTCATCCCCTTATAGTAGGAGACGAAGGTCAGGCCGGAGCAGAACACACCCAGGTAGAGCAGCGGCCAGATGTTCCGTCCGTCCAGTCCGGCGAACACCGGGATCCCCCGGACCAGCAGCACCGCCAGCAGCACCGCGGCACCGAAGACGATCACCAGGGTCGTGGTTACCATATTGCCGAAGCGGGCGGTCACCGGCCGCATCAGCACCGAGTAGAACCCGAATACCGCAACACCGGCCACGCCGACGAGGATGTAGAGATTGAAGTTCCGGGTGAAAGGATTGGCGATGATCGCCAGACCGACAACACCGATCACGATCGCCGCCACCATCACGCGGTTCGCCCTCTCCTTGAGGATGATCATCGCAAAAACGGCGATAAACACGGGATTCACCGAGAATATGAACACACTCAGAGAGGCGGTTGTATTGGCCAGGGCGATCTGGTACAGCAGCATGCTCACCGGCACGAACAGTACGCCTAAAAAGGCGAGATAGGCGATGTCTTTGAAACCAAAGCGGATCTTCCGTCGGCGGATTTCCAGCAGGGCAAAGGGCAGCAACGCCAGCCCGCCGATGCAGAAGCGCAGGCAGTTGATCTGGGTGGCCTCCAGCCCGTGGATCAGCTTCGAGGTCACCTCGAAGGTGCCGAACATGAGGGATGTCAGCCCCAGGTAGATATACCCTTGATTGAATTTCATGAGTTCTCGGGATCTATCCCTGTCTTCCTTATGATTCAGTGCTCAGCCGAGTTTTTTCGGAGCTCTTGGTTCAGCTCACCGCTCAGGCTCAACACTCCGACGGGGCAGTAGGCCACCGCTGCCTTGATCTGTTCGAGGTCGCCGTCGGCGACTTTGCCCTCTGCCGGGTAGCCGTCGTCCCGGAATTTGATCTTGCCGCCGGAACCGGCCCGGCACATCTTACATTTCGAACACCAGACCGTGTCAACCTGTAACTGCATATTGTTTCAGATCCTTTTCACGGGTATTACCTTACCGTCTGCGGATTTCAAGCGGGCAGGGGCCTGCTACTTCTCCGGTCCGTTGGGCTCCAGTACGACCTTGACCGCCCCCTCCCGCCGCTTCTCGAAGGTATCCAGGGCCTTGGCGAACTCCTCCAGCGGGAACACGTGGGTGATTAGATCCTTTACCACGAGTTTACCCGAACCGATCAGGGACACCACCTTTCGGCTCACATTCGGGTTGGCCTTCACCCCCACCACCATGATCTCGTTGCGGCACAGATACTTGAAGGGAATCTTCTCCTGGACGCTCTCCGGGGGTACGCCCAGAAGCCCTATTCTTCCGCCCTCCTTCACCATCCGAATCGCCTGATTCAGGGTCCCTTCGGCACCGGAGGCCTCAAACACCTCATCCGCCCCCACTCCGTCGGTAGCCGCCCGCACCCCTTCCACCGGATCCTGCTTTTCGAAATCCACCAGCACATCCGCCACCAGTTTTCCCGCCGCCTGCAACCGGCTGCGCCGCCCCACCGCGATCACCCGGTTGGCTCCCAAAATCTTGGCCATCCGCATCGCCATGATCCCGATCGGCCCTGGGCCGATCACCGCCACCGTCCCCCCGGGGGTGATCCCGGTCAGATCTGTTCCATGGGCCGCCACCCCGGCGGTATCCACCAGCGCTCCCTCCACGAAACTCACATGCTCCGGCATCTTGTGGATCGCCTTCACCGAGTACACGTTGTACTGCGCGTAAGCGCCCTGGTTACGAAACCCATAGTGGCGCATCCCAGTCTCCGGTTTGCCGTAGTTCTGGCAGAGATTGTAGCGGCCCTCCACGCAGTTGTAGCACACACCGCAGCCTTTCCAGGCCTCCCCGGCTACCCGATCCCCGGGCACGAACTTGCTCACTCCGGGACCCACGGCTACCACCTCTCCGGACCACTCGTGTCCGGGCGTGAACGGATAGGCCGGCGGCCAATAGCCGGCCAGTCCCCCGTGGACCAGCTCCGGATCGCTGCCGCAGATTGCCACACCCCGTATACGGCACAGCACCTCCTGCTTCCCGGGCTGCGGCACCTCCACCTCCTGAATCCCGAACTTGCCCGCCTCAGGCAGAACGAGCGCTTCCATCTTGTCTGGAATGTCAAAGTTCATGTATCGCTCCTCTCTTTGGTCCGCACATGCGGCCAGTCGCTATCTATCGATTCTCGGATGGGTCCTTCCGGTCCCTACCGGGTTATTACAATGCGCCCGACGATGTCACCCCGCTCGAGCGTCTCTGTCGCTTTGATAAAATCAGACAGGGGAAAGGCTGCCCCGATGATCGATTGCAGCCGTCCGCGGGCGACCAGCTCGACAACTTTCCTCAGCTCGAGCTTGTTCGTGCCGCGACAGCCGATTATTTCTTTTTCTTTGGAAAACAGGGGTAGACTGGGAAACTCGAAATTTTTGTCGAGATAGGCGATCACCAGGAGCTTTCCCCCGGGACGAAGCAGGTTAAAACCCTGAGAGATGCTCTCCCGGGTTCCCACACAGTCGGCAACCAGATCCAGTCCCTCACTCCCGGCAAACTCTCGTACCGACTCGGACAGATCCGCCTCTTCAGGGTTGATCGGCACCGCCCCCAGGCGGGCGGCCTCCTTCAGCCGGTGGGGCCGACGGCTGGTCGCCGCCACCTCTGCTCCGGCAAGGCGGGCAATCTGAATCCCATGCATGCCGAGCCCCCCGGCACCCAGAATCAGCACCTTCTGGTTCGGACCTGCCTTTCCCTGCGAAACCAGGCTGTGATACATGCAGGCCGTGGCGTCGGGGAGGATGCAGGCATCCTCGAATGAAAGGGTCTCGGGAAGCTCGATCAGGTTCTGAGCCGGCACGGCCACGTATTCGGCGTGCCCCCCGTCCCGTTCGAAGCCGATTCGCTCCATGGCGGCGCAGCGCTGGGTCTGACCGGTCAGGCAATGACGGCAGTTTCCGCAGGTCACATCGATCACGACCACGACGCGCTGGCCCGTGCGCCAGCCGGTGATACCCGGACCGAGCTCCGCAATCACGCCGGCGCTCTCGTGCCCGGGAATGCGGGGCAGCTTGCCGAGGTCCTGCCTGCCGTCCAGCAGGTGAAGATCCGTGCTGCAAAGGCCGCTGGCCTTCACCTCTACCAGCACCTCCCCCGCTTCCGGTGTGGGGATTCCGCAGCGTGCCAGCCGAAATGGCCGGTTGTACTGGAGGATCTGAACGGCCTGCATGGATTGCGCCATCAGAGGCTTCTACCCTTCCTGGCCGAGCTCTTTCAGCCTCTTTTCGATGTCTTGGCGAATCGGGTGGAAAATATCGATTTCCAGGACGTATTCATCGAAGCTTTCGATGCTGTGCTCCACATTCGCCGGCACATAGGCAAACTCCCCGGGAACGATGATCCGCTCCTCTTCGCCGATCCGCATCCCCATCTTGCCCTTCAGCATGATGGCCAGCTGAGCGCTGGGGTGAGTGTGGGGCTTGCACTTCAAATCGGGAAAGGCTTCATGGGCACAGACCATGAGGTCTCCGATAATGATACCCCGTCGGCTCATCCCCGCCGGCAGGGTGGGTCCGGGCTGTACGTCTTTGATGATATCCGACCATCGATAAAAAGGCATGCTTCGCCTCCTGTCCATGTTGTTGTATCTTAGATATAATATGCAATATACATTTGGACCCCTTTCCTGTCAACGGACTAAAGGCCCGGGACATGAATCACGTTAGCGTCAGATAACTTGACAGTTCTTGATAAATGACATAAAATATCCAATATACAATATTAGCTAGGGAGCGGTCCGTTTACGCGTGGACACACAGGACAGTCAATCCATCCGGCAAGACTACCGGACCATGCACGATCTGGTCTTCAACACCCTGATGGAGGAGATTCTCTCCGGTCAATTGAAACCGGGTGAGAAGCTCAACATCAGCGAAATTTCCGAGCGCCTCGGAGTCAGCCGCACACCGGTTCGGGAAGCGTTGAAGCAGCTGATGTCGGTGGGCTTAGTGGAAAATGTCCCCCATCACAGCCCTTTCGTAAAGAAACTTTCGATCGAAGAGATCATCGAACTGTACTATATCCGGGCTGCTTTGGAAGGAGTCGCCAGCAGACTGGCGTCTCAGCGCCTGAGCGACAAACAGATCCAGGAACTGGATAGGCTCTGCAAGCGGATGGAGGAGAAGGCACGCAGCGGAAAGTACGACGATTTCATCGAGGACAATT
>CAZOYL010000183.1:0-4228 GCA_964584035.1 uncultured Gemmatimonadota bacterium
CAACAAGACCCTGGTGCTGCGCGGAGCCCAGGCGGGCCAGGACGCCCGCGGCCGGACGGCCGACGAGGCTCTGATCACGGCCTCATCCGGGCATCTGGTGGACATCCAGGCCGACAGCGTGGTCTTCGACGGTTTCCAGGTGTCGGGCACCATCTTTGCCGAAAAGCTCATCCGCCTGGTCTCGGCCGGGGCCGGCCTGCAGCTGCTGAATACCATCCTGGACGGTACCGCCGAAGACCTTCTCTGGCTGGGCACCTCGGCGCCAAGCGTCCTCATGCAGCACAACGAGATGGACGCCACGGCCGCCAGCGGCACCTATGGGCTGGCCGAGCTGGACGCCAGCAGCGACTTCAGCGGCCTGACCATGATGGACAACGACTTCTATGGCGGGGAGTTCTTCGCCGGCAACAAACTCTACAACTCCTCCGGACTGGTGATCAGCGGCAACAGCTTCGACGGCACCGTCGTGAAGCTCTCGGCGCAGTTCGAGAACGCCCTGATTGCGGACAACACCTTCATCAACAACGGCTACACCAATCTCCAGGCCGGGTTGCGGAATTCTATCGTCTCCGGCAACACGTTCCACAATGCCAATCCGCTGCCCTGGGTCACCGTGCCCTCCCATGCCGTCATGCTGTGGGGCAACCAGTACGGCCTGACCCCCAGCGAGAACGTGCACCTGGAGAACAACTTCTTCTATTTCAACGAGGTCAGCGCGCCGGACGAGATCTCCAACGGCCTCAGGATCCTCTCCGGCGTCGATGCCACCAACATTACCTTGTTCGATAACAGCTTCGTGGACGGCGGGGCCCAGGCCGGAGCCCTGGCTGTGGTCAACCAGGCCGGTGGGGTCGTGGACGCCTCCGGCAACTGGTGGAGCAGCAATGATCCCGACGCGGTCAAGACGGTCACCGGCGGCGGCATCGACGTGGATTATAGCCCCTGGCTGGACAGCGATCTGGACACCGGGGATCCGGGATTCCAGGGAGATTTTTCCACCCTGTGGGTGGACGATGACAGCCCCCAGAGCGGCACCACCGGCCGTGTTCAGGAAGGCGTCGACCTGGTCACCGGCAGCCTGGTCAACGTGGTGACAGGCACTTACGAGGAACAGGTGGAAATCGATGAGACCCTGACCCTGTTGGGCTTTGGTGCCGACTCCAGCTATATTCATTCGCCTGTGACCTTAGTCGATCACTTCAGCACCGGCGCGGCCAACTATCCCATCATCTATGTCCACGATGCCGACGATGTCGAGATCGAAGCGATCACCGTTGACGGGTTGGGAAGGGGCAACGGCAACTACCGCTTTATCGGCATCGCCTATTACAATGCCGGCGGAACGATCCGGAACTGTCACGTCGAGAACGTTCGCGAGGAGCCTTACAGCGGCAACCAGCATGGCGTGGCCGTTTATGCTTATACCGACACGGCCGTGGCCCGGACCCTGAACGTGGTCGACTGCACAGTTTCGAGCTATCAGAAAAACGCCATGGCCCTGAGCGGCGATCAGCTCATCGCCCACGTGGACGGCTGCCAGGTGAACGGATATGGCCCGGCCGACTTCATCGCCCAGAACGGCATCCAGCTGGGATACGGAGCCAGCGGCACGATCGGAACGGTCAGTCCCAATACCGTCAGCGGGCATTCCTACACGCCGCACGACTGGGCGGCCAGCGGCATCCTGCTGTATGCCACCGGCGGGACGGTGGAGGTGGCCGACAACATCGTCTCGGAGAACTCCGAGGGCATCTACGTCATCGACGCCTCGGCCGCCATCGCGGGCAACCAGGTTTCGGCCACCCAGGCGGGCACCGGTGTGACGGACTACTGGGCCGTCATCTGCGATCCCGGCCAGCGGCGGCCGGATCGCCATTGCCAGCCGTTCGAGGAGGGTTCCGTTAAGGACCGCGGCAAAGGAACCTTCAGCTACACGCTGGAGGACAACATTATTGACGGCGACGACGGTGCGGGGAGCGTCGGCCTAGACATCTGGTGCGACGGCACCGATGATCTGGTGGTAACCGGCTGCCACAACACCATCACCGACTTCGACATCGGCGTTCAGGTGGACGAGGAGTCGGCTGGTCTGATCTCCTCGGTGATCCTGAACTGGAATCACATCTACGATAACGTCAGCTATGGTGTCTCAAACGGCGCTTCCCTCACCGTGGACGCCAGGTACTGCTGGTGGGGATATGCCAGCGGACCCTATCATCCGGTGCTGAACGCGACCGGCGCGGGCAACCAGGTCAGCGACCGGGTGTTGTTCGATCCCTGGCTGGGATCGGAAAGCGAGACCGACCTGGTGTGGAGCACCTTTTTAGGCGGCACCGCTTGCGATCAGGGTTACGCCATCGACGTGGATGTCTCCGGTGCCGTCTACGTGACCGGCTATACCAATTCGATGGATTTTCCGACCACCGCCGGCGCCTACGATGTCATTCATGACCTGGACAACGATATTTTCGTGACCAAGCTCACCGCCGACGGCAGTGGCCTGGTCTATTCCACCTTCCTGGGCGGCGAATCCTCGGAGCGGGCCTATGGCATCGTTACCGACGGTTCAGACAATGTCTATCTGACCGGCTGGACCGGGTCGTCCGATTTCCCTGTGACCGTCGGAGCTTATGATGAAAGCCATAACGGCGGCGACGACGCCTTCGCCGTGAAGATGAACGCCGCCGGAGATGGGATCGACTATGCCACTTTCCTGGGTGGGACGGAGGACGAGTGCGGCTATGGCATCGATGTGGATGCCTCCGGCCGGGCCTACGTAGCCGGCTTTACCGGATCGTCGGGATTTCCGATCACCGTCACGGCCTTTGACATCACCCACAACGGCAACAAGGACGGATTCGCGGTCAAGCTGAACGCCGCCGGCAGCGCGATGGATTACGCCACCTTCCTGGGCGGCGCCGGAGACGATGAGTGCTGGAGCGTCCGGGTGGACAATGGCGGACGCGCCCACGTGGGCGGATACTCCGCATCGGCAGATTTCCCCACCACCACCGGAGCTTTCGACCGGTTACATAACGGCGGGGACGATGTCGTGGTGGTCAAGCTGAATTCGACGGGCAGCGCGCTGGATTATGCCTCATTCGTCGGCGGCAGCGATGACGATCGAGCCAGGGGCATCGATCTGGATGACATCGGCAATGCCTTCCTGGGTGGGGTCACCGGATCGTCCGATTTCCCGGTCACCGTCGGAGCTTATGATGAGAGTCACAATGGCGGTAACGATGTCTTCCTGTTCAAGCTGAATGCCGCCGGCTCTGCCCTGGGTTTCGCCACCTATCTGGGAGACTCCGGCGATGATTGCGGCTGCGCCGTGGCCGTTGACAACGCCGGTTCGAGCTATCTGACCGGATTCACCGGCTCGACCGGTTTTCCGACCACCGTGGGGGCATACAGCACCTCGTATAACGGCGGTGATGAGGATGCCTTCACGGTCCGGATCAGTCCCTCCGGCAGCGGACTGGATTATGGCACCTTTCTGGGAGGAACGAACTCGGAACAGGGTCGCGGCATCGCCCTGGATGGCAGCGGATACGTCCACCTCACCGGCTATACCCTATCGTCCGGTTTTCCGGTCACGCCGGGTGCCTTTGACGAAACTTACAACGGCGGCGGCTGGGGCGATGCTTTCGTGGCCCAGCTGGACCTCGGTGTGGTGGTGGACAAGACTCCGCCGGAGGCCATCAGTGACCTCGGCGTGCTGCTGGACAGCGGCTCCAAATCCTTCTGGGGTAATATCTACATCCACTGGACCGAGCCGATCGACAACCTCGGCGTGGATCACTACGTGGTCTACCGCAGCACCGTTCCGGGCGAGCTGGGAGACTCACTGGCGGTCACCACGGACCTGGAGTATCTGGATGCCGGCGCCGCCGGCAATCCTGCCGAGAATCACTTCTACATCGTTCGGGCGGTCGATCAGGCCGGAAACAAATCTGATGATTCTAATCAGGTTGGTGAGTTCGACCGGGCCTGGGGATTGAAGAAGGGCAAATGAACAAAGCGGCATGATCACACCGGGCAGGTGTCCCATACATGAAGATGGCTTTCTCCCGACGAGCGGGCAGAGGAAGTGACCTTCACCTCTGGAACAGGGTATCGGGCGCCCGCCCGCACAGGAAGACCTGACCAATGGATCGGTCAGGTCTTCTTTTTCCGGCCGGAGGCATCCCGGCCGGACGGGGAGGGATTTTGACGTCGTTCTTGGCAA
>CAZOYL010000184.1:0-4216 GCA_964584035.1 uncultured Gemmatimonadota bacterium
TCCACCCGGCAGATGAAGATTTCCTCGACAGGCTGACGGGCGTCCACCCGGCGGACAGGAATTTCCTTGACAGCAATCTGGGCGTCCTCTATATTGAAGCTCACGGAGTCGCGATCGGCGGAGAACCGGGAGAACGTTGAAACCATCAATTTTTTAAGGGAATTAAAGCGAGAAAGGAGCGGTCATGCCGGAGAGCACATGGAATACGGCCCTGACCCGAATCGAGCCGGGCCAGATTCACGTGCGGGGATACGACATCACCGAGCTGATGGGCACCATAACCTACGCCCAGGCCGTCTATCTGATCCTCAAGGGAGAGCTGCCCACCGTAGCCGAGGCCCGCATGATGGAGGCCATTCTGGTCAGTTCCATCGATCACGGCGCCACGCCGCCTTCGGTGCTGGCGGCCCGCACCGTGCTGTCCGGCGGGAACTCCCTGAACACCGCGGTGGCCGCCGGGGTGATGGCCATCGGAGACGTTCACGGCGGCGCCATCGAGCAGTGTGCCCGGATTCTTCAGAAATGGGCCGCCCAGGAGGGATCCGCGGAGGCGTCGGCCGAGGCCCTGGTCAAGGATCTCCGGGAGCAAAAACGGCGGATGCCGGGATTCGGACATCGCCTGCACGGCATCGATCCGCGCACGGTCCGGCTGCTGTCTCTGGCCCGGGAGACCGGATTCAGCGGACAGCACATCGAGCTGGCCCGGGCGGTGGAGGCCGAGCTGGAAAAACAGCTGGGCCGCAAGCTGCCGATGAACGTGGACGGCGCGGTGGGCGCCGTGA
The DNA here is from genome assembly GCA_964584035.1 of uncultured Gemmatimonadota bacterium. Lineage (GTDB taxonomy): Bacteria > SM23-81 > SM23-81 > SM23-81 > SM23-81 > CAZOYL01. The sequence goes on from CAZOYL010000184.1 coordinate 783, forward strand.
TCTCCGACATGGGTTTTGACTGGCGGTTGGGCAAGGGCTTTTTCATCATCTCGCGAACGGCCGGGCTGGTGGCTCACGTGTATGAGGAGTGGACCCGGGAAAAACCCATGCGCAGGCTGGGACCCCCGCCATCGGCTTATGACGGTCCGGAGATCAGAAGACTGGAAACATCTTCCTAGGCGCCGCCGGGAACGATGCACCGGATCATTTCACGAACACGCACGGCGAGCTCGGGTTGATTTGATGCCGAAATCCTACGCCGACATCATCCTTCCCCTCCGGGTGGACAAGACCTATACCTACCGCATACCTCCGGGACTGCAGGGGCAGGTCGCCGCCGGCAGCCGCGTTCTGGTTCCTCTGGGCCGGCGGACGGTGACCGGCGTGGTGGTGAAACTGTCATCGGCCAGCGCGGTGGCCGGCATCAAGGAGATCGTCGATCTGCTGGATGACCGTCCGGTCTTCGACGAAGCCATGCTCGAGCTGACCCGCTGGATCGCCGATTACTATCTGTGTTCCTGGGAGGAAGCCCTGCGGATCGTTCTGCCGGCCGAGATGCGGTCCAGGACGAAGAAGCGGATCTCCGTGAAGCAGCCATCGGACGGCACGGTGGCACGAAAATTGCAGAAACTGTCGGAAAGACAGCGGGATATTCTCAAGATCCTGACGGCGGCCGGGCCGATCAGCGATCTGTCGCTGATCCGCCAGGCGGGCCGGGAGGGTCTCTATGCCGCTCTGCATCGCCTGCAGGCCCTGGATCTCATCGAGGTCCGCGAAAGGACCTCGGATCCCCGGGTGAGAGCCCGAACGATTCGAATGGCCCACCTGTGCCTCTCCGCCGACAAGGCCCGGGCGGCGGCCCAGGAGCTGCGTCTCAGGGCACCCCGGCAGGCAGCCGCCCTGCAGGTTCTGGCGGCGGCCGAGGGCGATGTCGATGTGACGGCGCTGCGCCGCCGGGCCGGTATCTCCGACAGTGTCCTCCGGGCACTGGTCGGGAAGGGGCTGATCTCTATCGTCCGCCGGGAGAGCTACCGGGAGTCCTATACCGAGCTGCCCGAGGAAAAGGCTCCGCAGCACACCCTGACCGTTCATCAGCGCCAGGCCCTGGATCGGATCTCCGGGGCCATCGAGGAGAGCCGTTTCGAGGTCTTTCTGGTCCATGGCGTCACCGGAAGCGGCAAAACGGAGGTTTACCTGCGGGCCATCGAAAAGACGCTCCGGGCCGGCCGCCAGGCCATCGTCCTGGTTCCGGAGATCTCCCTGACGCCCCAGATGGTGACCCGATTCCGGGCTCGTTTCAGCGATCAGGTGGCCGTGTTTCACAGCGGGCTTTCGGCCGGTGAGCGATATGACGCCTGGCGGCGGATGCAGGATGGTTCCTTCCGGATCGCCGTCGGAGCCCGGTCGGCCGTCTTCGCCCCGCTGAAAAACGTCGGCCTGATCGTGGTCGATGAGGAACATGTCGACTCCTACAAGCAAACCGCGGCCCAGCCCCGGTATCACGCCCGGGATGTGGCCATCATGCGAGGGCAGCGGGCCGGTGCCGTGGTGCTGTTGGGCAGCGCCACGCCGTCCCTGGAGTCATTTCAGAATGTCCGCCTGGGGAAATATATCCGCTGTTCCCTGCCCGAGCGAGTCGACGGTCTGCCGCTGCCCCCGGTGGAGATCGTGGACATGTGCCGGGAGAAGCAGGAGGAAAACTGGGGCATCTTTTCACGGGCTCTGGTGGAGAAGATCTCGGAGCGGTTGCAGCGCCGGGAGCAGATCATTCTGTTTCTCAACCGGCGGGGTTTTTCGACCTGCATTCGATGTCAGGAATGCGGTTATATGATGACCTGCCCCCATTGCGACATCACCCTGACCTATCATTCCCAGGACCTGACGGTCAAGTGCCACTATTGCGGCTATCGCCGGAAGGCTCCCGACGCCTGTCCCTCGTGCGGCGGGCCGCACATTCGATTTCGGGGCACGGGAACGCAGCGTGTGGAGAGCGAGCTGGCCGAGCTGTTCCCGCAGGCCCGCATCCTGCGGATGGATCGGGACACCACCCGGCGCAAGGGGTCTCATCTGCGCATCCTGGAAAGGTTCCGTAAGGGCCTGGCCGATATTCTTCTGGGGACCCAGATGATCGCCAAGGGACTCGATTTTCCCAGGGTGACCCTGGTGGGCGTGCTGATGGCCGATGTGGGATTGAACATGCCGGATTTCCGATCCGCGGAGAGGACCTTTCAGACCATCACGCAGGTGGCCGGGCGGGCCGGGCGCAGCGCCCTGGGAGGCGAGGTCCTGGTGCAGACCCATGCGCCGGAGGAGGACGCCATCCGAATGGCCCGGGGCCACGATTATGCCGCCTTTGCCGAGCGGGAGCTGGCCGGACGCCGCCCTCTGGGATATCCGCCCTTCGGGAAATTACAGTTATGGCTGTTGCGATCGACCGATCCGAACAGGGTCGAGTCGGCCGCCGAAAAAGCGGCCGGGATGCTCCGCCAGCAGGCCAGGAGATTGAACCTTGAACGGATCCAGGTGCTGGGCCCCGCTCCGGCTCCCCTGGGCCGCATCAGAGGACAGCATCGCTGGCAGCTGCTCCTCAAGGGTGACGGCGCCGCCGCCCTGAGACAACTGGCCCGGGCCGTCATCGAGGGAAGCGGCCGCTGGCCGCCGTGGCCGGGCGTCCGGGTGAGCATCGTGGTCGATCCGGTGGAGATGCTGTGATCTGCGATGTTCAATTATTGGAACCAATCGGTTACTCGCGTCTCATGATCAATGCTGATGCCTGAAAGGAGGTCAAACATGGAATCGACCAAGATCATTCTCGACGAAAAGAACGCTCCGCAGCAATGGTACAACATACAGGCCGATCTGCCCGAGCCTCTGGCGCCGCCGCTCCATCCCGGCACCGGACAGCCGCTCGGGCCGGAGGATCTGGCCCCTCTGTTTCCCATGGAGCTGATCAAACAGGAGGTCAGCACGGAGCGGTGGGTGCCCATTCCGCCGGAGGTCCTGGAGGTCTATCGCCTGTGGCGGCCGACCCCGCTGGTCCGCGCCCGGCGTCTGGAAAAAGAGCTGGGCACGCCGGCCCGGATCTATTATAAGAACGAGAGCGTCAGCCCGCCGGGGAGCCACAAGCCCAACACAGCCGTGGCCCAGGCCTTCTACAACAAACAGGAGGGTGTCACCCGCCTGGCCACCGAGACCGGCGCCGGCCAGTGGGGCAGCGCCCTGTCTTTCGCCACCAACCTGTTCGGCTTGAAGTGTTCCGTGTACATGGTCAGGGTCAGCTATGACCAGAAGCCCTACCGGAAAATCATGATGCAGGTATGGCAGGGCGACGTCACGGCCAGCCCCTCCGACCGGACCAAGGCCGGCCGGAAGGTCCTCTCCGAGACGCCCGATTCCCCCGGCAGCCTGGGCCTGGCCATCAGCGAGGCGGTCGA
>CAZOYL010000185.1:0-2731 GCA_964584035.1 uncultured Gemmatimonadota bacterium
CAGCTCGCCGGTGGCCTCTTCCAGTTTCACCGAGAAGAGCCGTCGGACCTCTGGAAAATGGGCCGGGGCGGTGATGATGTTGTCCGGAAGATCTCCATTCATCATGATCGGTAAAATGGCCCGATACGATTTCGAGGATACCTGTACCGAGTCGCCCTCACCGACATTGAGGTCCTTCATCAGAGATGGACTGGCCCACACGCAGGGTTCTCCGGCCATCCTCTTGGCCCAGCTGAGATGCCTGGTGATGGCACCATCCCCGAGATGTGCCGGTATGGCGGCGGGGACCAGAAAGAGCGGATAGGCACCCTCACCGCCTTCTTTCGCGGTGAGCTCTTTCTGAAGCAGGTCCTTCTCCGCTGAGAGCATCTCTGACCAGGAACCGCCCTGTTTTGACATCAACTTTTTGTCCACCTCGGCGGAATCGACGGTGAAACCCTTTCCTTTGGACAGTTGTTCGGCCAGCTGTCCGACGATCCAGCCTTCCGGACGGGCCAGGCCGGGCGGAGGGATGGCCTGGGGATTGTCCTGAATATCACCGTTGAGATACAGCCAGCGGCAGGCTTTCTCCGGCCCGATGATACCGGGGAGCAACACATGGGCCAGAGGCGTGGTCAGGGTTGGCAGAGGCTCGATATCGCAGAGCAGGTCCAGCCGGCCCAGGGCATCCGGCAGCCCTTCGTCAGGCATAGCGGACAGAGGGTCGACGCCGAACAGCAGGGCCGCTTTGATCTTGCCCTGTTTTATGTGCTCCAGAATGGCCGGCCCGGTGGTCGTTTTCTGACCGTCTGGAACCAGCATCTGATAGACCCCCCTGCCGTTTCCGTAGACCGGCAGATGCAGGAACACGAACTTGCCGGCCAGCAGCCGGGACAGCGCATGGCCCAGCAGAGCACAAATTCCGGGATGTCCCTGGCGTCCATAAAGGCTGGACTGCACGATGGCCCCGTCCGAAGCGCTGCTCAGGGCCGCGGCGATCATTTCCATCTGCTTGGCGGTCACTCCCGTTCGTTTGGCCACGGCCTCCAGATCGAGTTTCAGGGGAAACCCGTCCGGCGCTCCCTTGTGTCCTGATACCAGCTGAGCCAGAGCCGCCAGAACCAGCGCCTCGGTGCCCGCCGCCGGCTGCAGATGCTGGTGGGCGAACCAGGTGGTCTGCGTGGTCACCGAATCCAGAACGAAAAGCCGGTGAGCGCGGTCCTGATATCTGGCCCTCAAAACCCTTTTGGAGATCACCGGATGCTCCGAGAAGACGTCGCCGATCAGAAGGATCGCCTGACGCTTCTGGAGATCGGCCATGGTGAAATCCCCATCCCAGCCCACGCTGGCCAGCCGGGAAAATGCCGGGCCGTCATCCGGGAATAGCGGCGCCACATGGGGCGTTTTCAGAACATCGCGGGCCAGCCGGCCGATCCCGAGAGCCTCCTCCAGGCCCAAGGATCCTCCGGTCAAAATGGCGACCGCCTCGGGACCGTGCGCTTTGATGACCTTCTGCAGCCCGGCGGCCACTCGGGAAATCGCCTCGGGCCAGTCCGCCGCCTGGCCGTCTACCTGAGGGCAGTCGAGCCGCCGGGGGTGATCCACCAGCTCGGCCACCGAATTTCCCCGCGGGCAGAGGGAACCCTCGTTGATCGGATTCTCTTGGTCATAGTCCACGGCGCAAAGAGAACTCTTGGCGAACAGGGCGGTGGGCTTGCTCCACTGCAGGATAAATCCATCCTGCAGCGAGCAGAACGGACAGATGGCTTTTTGCCGCTGTGCCGCCGTTGTATCCTTTGATTTCGGGGAGGCCATGAAGTTGCTTTCTTATCCGAACAGGTCAGGGACATCCATGACGTCGGCATAGTTCATGTCCGGTCCGTCCTTACACAGGAAGTACCGGCCCACGATGCAGTGTCCGCACTTGCCGATGCCGCAACTCATATTTCTATTCATCGAAAGGTAGATCTGCTCCGGCTTGAATCCTTCTTCCAATAGCTTCAGGGTGACGAATTTCAACATCACCTCGGGACCGCAGGAGACGACCGAAGCGTTGTCCCGATCGATGTCCAGATCGTCGAGCAGGGTGGTGACCAGTCCAACCTTGCCATCCCAGCCGGGAGCGGGCAGATCGATGGTCACTGACATATCCACGGTTCCCGTTTTGCCCCAGTCTTCATGCTGACGGCGGAAACACAGCTCCTGGGGCGTTTTCGCGCCGTACTTGATGGACACCTTTTTAAAATCATCGATCTGGTGAAGCAGCGTATAGATCAGAGAGCGCAGGGGTGCCAGGCCGACGCCCCCACCGACCACCAGAACCTCCTGGCCCTTGAATTTATCCACCGGATAACCCTTGCCGAAGGGTCCCCGGAGACCCAGGCTGGTCCCCGCTTTCAACTGGTGCAGGGTATCGGTGACTTTGCCGGTTCGCAGGATGGTAATCTCCATCCTGTCCGCCTCATAGGGAGAGGAGGACGGTGTAAACGGAGCCTCTCCCAGGCCCGGAACGGTCAGCTCCATGAACTGGCCGGCGCGAAAAGCAATGGGCTGATCAGGTTTGAGGACGAAGGTCTTGATGGTGGGCGTTTCTTCGATGACCTCGACCAGTTCGGCCATGATGGGTTGATAGGGATTTTGTTTCTCAGCCATGAAAGGAAACGTCCTTTATTTTATTTGGTGACCTTATCACCGTTCTTTGGTGACCTTATCACCGTTCTTTGGTGACCTTATCACCGTTCTTTGGTGACCT
>CAZOYL010000185.1:2831-4166 GCA_964584035.1 uncultured Gemmatimonadota bacterium
TTTCCGTGGAGCGCAACTCGCTGAGACAGAGGCGTATATCGATATTTCCTGGACAGGCTTCGATGCAGCGACCGCATCCGGTGCAGGAGATGATATTGTAGTTGTCTGGGAAATAACTGAATTTACAGGAGAAACGGTTCTGGAAGCGACGCATCAGGCGAGGTTTGGGAGAAGAATTCCCGGCCATGCGCCAGTAGCCGGGATAGAAGCAGACATCCCAGACCATGGAACGTTCGTAGCCGCCGTCTTTTTCATGATCGACCAGGAGAAAACAGCGGCAGGTGGGACAGACATGGGTACAGGCTCCGCACTCCACGCACGAATAGGCCAGTCCCTGTTTTTCCCAGGCCTCGCTGGTCAATTGTTTCTGAACGGTTTGCTGATACGGCGGGGAGAGATGATAGGATGTATTGTTCTTCTTGATCTGTTCGACCACCGCCTGGCGATTGGCTTTTCGGCGTTGGAGCAGATCCTCCGGAGCCTCGGTGAACAGGTCGGCGTGTTTCGCGACGGCTTTCTCCCCCTTCGGGGAGCCGACCTCTAAGATCAACTTTCCGTTCAGGGGTGACACATTCAGGTCGAATCCGGATGACGCGTAGGGCAGATAGCCGACCTCGGTACAAAAACATGTCTCCCACGGCTGCGAGCAATCGCAGCTGATGATCAGGCTGTTCTCCCGCCTGGACTGGTACAGCGGATCGAGGACGTCGTCTAGAAAAACGTGATCCAGGATCTCCAGGGCCTTCAGACCGCAGGCTCTCAACCCGAGGATAACGGTCTGGGGCGCTTCGGGTTTCTTCTCGGAGCCGGCAGATGAGTTCTGGGGGTATTGAGCGACGATGGACCGCGGGGGAAAGAAAAAGGCCTTGATGGTCTCGACGGACCTGGCCTTCCCCAGGAAGATCCTGGTCAATTCGTCCGAAGACAATTTCTCAAAATGGACCCGGCGCTCTTCATCCTCCACCTTCTCAAACATAAGGCCATCCCCGACGATCTTTTCCAGGAAGAGCTCGAATTGCTCCGGCGTAGTTGACAGAGCCCTCACATCATCTCCTTCAGGCATTGAGAAACTTTTCACAAAGTAAGAATATGAAAGTATAATACTATACTTAACGCTTTGTCAAGTATTTTTTTTGTGAATATATCTCTCGATGCCTTCTGAGGCAATTTTCGCATCGGCGAGTGCTGTGACGGCATCCAAATTGGTGTTGACGATATCCCCGCCGGCAAAGACTCCGGGAAGGGAGGTCATCCCATCGCGATCGACTTTCACCTTCCTCGTTTCAGTAAATTCAAGCTTGTCAAAATGATTTTTCGGTATGAACGAAAAATCCG
>CAZOYL010000186.1:0-4152 GCA_964584035.1 uncultured Gemmatimonadota bacterium
GGCCACGGGGATTCCCTGCGCGTCCACGCAAGGGATCGCTTCGAACAGGTGGCCCGTCGCGGTGACCAGGAACGCGCCCGTCTCCGCGTCGTTCACCTGGTAGGAAGCCACGTGGCAGGTCGCGCACAGGCCCTCGTTGGCTTCGGAGCCGTGCGTGCCGCGGATCTGCGCGTCCTCGATGATCGATCCCGGCGGGAACCAGCCCGCGTCACCGATCAAGAGCGCCGCCTCGGGGGCGTGCGGCTCGAGGCCATGCGAAGAGGTCGCGTCGGGGATCGTCCGCCGATTGTGGCAGCGGGCGCAGAGATGGTTCTCGATCGAGGCCGTCTCCACCGCGGGGGCGTATGTCCTCAGTATGCTGTGGACCTCTCTGGAAAATTCCAGGTAGCGGCCGTGGCGGGAAACGACGAAGACCGCGTCGGGGCACAGCCTCTGAGCCCGGGCCAGGGGCATGGCCGAGCGCACCCCGTATCCTCTGGCCTCATAGGAGGCCGAGGCCACCACGCCGCGTCCCCGGGGATCTCCTCCCACGATGACGGGCCGGTCCCTCAGCCGCGGGTCCAGAACGCGCTCCACGGAAACGAAGAAAGCGTCCAGGTCCAGATGAAGAATCTGTCGCGTCATGGCGATCGACCATTTTTGTTTTTTCGCAAGTTTTTTTTTACGAACACGATCTCTCACATCTTTCGCACCACGCCGATGACCTTTCCCCCGATCCGCAGCCGGTCGTCGTCGCGGTCGATGAACGCGGGATCCATGGCATCGTTCTCCGGCTGCAGGCGGAGCCGGCTTCCCTCGATGAAGATCCTTTTCACCGTGGCCTCGTCGTCGACATAGACGACGCCGATCTCTCCGCTGGCGATGTCGGGCTGATGTTTGACGACCACGAAATCGCCGGGGAAAATGCCGGCCCCCTTCATGCTGTCTCCCTCTACCCGCAGGGCGAAGAGGCCTCCGTTGCGGCCGAAGAGCAGATCGAAGCTGAGCAGCCCCTGGAAGTTCTCCTCGGCCAGGATGGGCTTTCCGGCGGCGATGTGTCCCAGAATGGGGCTGCCCCGGCCCCGGCGCAGCTCCTCGGCCACCTCCAGGGAACGGGATTTCTCGGGCGTCCTGTTCAGATATCCCTTGCGCTGCAGGGCCAGGAGATGATCGCGGACGCCGTTGGGGGAGGAAATGCCGAACTGGGCTCCGATCTCCCGGATGGTGGGCGGGATTCCCCGCTCGTCGATCTGTTCCAGGATGAAATTGAGGATCTGCCGCTGTCTGGCGGTGAGCGGACCTTTCATGGCGCGGCCTCCCGATGAGATGAGAAACATTCTGCGGGCTCTATCTTGATGAACACGATCTTTACAGGCTCTATTTTTATGATACTGTAATTTTGTTCAGTTGTCAAGAGAAAACTTCACCGGGCGGGAGAAATATCTCCGGGGTCGTTGGTAAGCTGGATCGGGGAAAGCGGACCGGGAAAAACCGGGGGTGGATGCGGACCGGGCCTGGGGAAAAACGATGGCGGGAGCGTCAGATGAGCAGACCGATGGTGCGGACCACGATGGCGCTGTAGACTATTACGATGAGGAGGGTTAGGACGATGAACTGATTGCTGCACTGCCTGATCTTTTTCGACAGAAACAGGGCCATGATGATGAATTGCACGCAGAGGGCCGTTTTGACCAGGATGAAGAGGATCAAACTCTGCTCCATGAACCAGCGGAGCAATGGGTTGGCCTCGATGAGGAGACCCATCTCGATGCCCCAGATGGTGGAGATCATATCGCCCATGTTGAGGATCAACAGGGCCAGGAGCAGCTTTTTCAGCAGGGCCTGGTCGTTCGTTATCTCGATGGTTCCAGAGGCAGAGAGCATCGGGGCCATCACCTTTACGTGTGAAGACTTTTAATACCAAGAGGATAGAGAAAAAACAGTCCAACACATAATAAGGGGGCAACATCCGTGCCGACGCATGTGGTGAACCCCGGCATCTTGTAACTTATTGTTTTAATTAGTGTTAAAGTATTAGCAGGGAATACGGGGGGGGGTGCGGCGGCTTCCGAAATGTCTGGTTTTCCGACACTTTTGTGGCGCACATCGAGAAGCGGCGATCTCCCAGGAGATTGGGAATGTCCGCTGAGACGACGGTTTGGGGATGATCTTGACAACCTGTGAATATCTTTGCCAGGTGATCATTCTCAGGAGATCCCCCGATGATCACCGGTCCCTGACCCAGCGCAGTACCTCCGGCAGGGAGGGTTTTTTCCCGTACATCAGAATACCCACCCGAAAGATCCTGGCCACGACCCAGATCATGACCACGATGGTCGCCAGCAGCAGCGCGATCGAGACCAATATCTGGGCCATCGGGGGAGCGGCCACGTTGATCCGCAGAAACATCAGCATGGGCGCAAAGAACGGGATCAGGGAGAGGACCGTGGATGGGATTCCGTCGGGATTCTTGATGATCATGCTGATCAATAACAGCGGCACGATCAGCAGGGCGATGACAGGAAATTGAGATTGCTGGGCCTCCTGCTCGCTGGTGCAGATGGCCCCGATGCCGGCATAGAGGGTGGCGTAGAGAAAGTATCCCAGAAGGTAAAAGAGGATGAAATAGAAAAAGGTCGCCGGGGGAATCATTCTGACGATGCTTCCCAGACCCAGATAGGTCGCTCCGACGGTGGTCAGGAGGAGACCGAAGGTGACCCAGATGAGGTACTGGGTTAATCCCACACAGCCCACGCCCAGTATTTTCCCGGCCATCAGCTGGCTGGGTTTCAACGAGGACAGGAGTATCTCCACGATCCGTGATGATTTCTCCCCGATGACGCCCCGCATGACGGTCACTCCATACAGCAGAATGGTCATGTAGAGAAAGAAGACGAACAGAAAAGTGGTCTGGAACATCTGGCTGAAACCGCTTTCCTTCTCCCCGGCCCGGCCGACCTTGAGGGTCTTCATGTCAATGCCGCGAGTCAGCTGTCCGATGCGCTCGGCATCCAGGCCCTCGTTGTTCAGCCTGAACTCCACCACGATCCGGTCCAGAGCGCCCTCAATCCTTCCTATCGTCGTGAAATCACCCACATTGGCGGCATAGAGCTGCGCCTCTCCCGTGTTCAGGATATCCGGCCCGATAACCAGGTAGGCCGACAGGGCCCTCTGCGTCACCTGTTCGTTCAGAGACGCTTTGATCCCTTCCCAGCGGTCCGGGGTGATGGGGATATTTCGCAGAAGAAAGGCCGGCTGTCCGTTTTTCAGGGTGTCGTCGAGAGCCTCCTGCAGCGGCGGGAAGATCCGGCCGGAGCGGTCGATCACCGAGATGGTCCATTGCTCTCCCGTGGACATAGTGGCCAGCAGACCGGGCAGCAGGATCATGGCGCTCATGAACACGGGGGCCAGCAGTGTGCCGATGAAAAATCCCTTGCTCCTGACGTGTCCGATATATTCTCTGTGTATCACCGCTATGATCTTATTCATCTCTTTCCCCGACCTTCTCGATGAAGATATCGTTCAGGCTGGGCTCCACGATCTCGTATCGGCGGATGCGTACCGACTCCATGGCCGCTTTCAGGAGATCCTGAGGATCGGCGGAGGGTTTCAATCGCAACTCGACATATTGACCATAGAGGTCCATCCGGTCCACCAGGGGATTGTTGTTCAGGAAGCTCTTGGGGCCGTCGAATTCCAGTCGGATGGTGTTTTGTCCGTATCGTCCTTTGATATCACTGAGCCGGCCGTCGAGAATCTTGCGGCCCCGGTTGATCAGACAGATGTGCTGGCAGAGTTTCTCCACCTGCTCCATCTGATGGGTGGAGAGGATAATGGTCGTCCCGGCGCCGTTGAGCTCCAGGATGAGATCTTTAATGCGGTTCACGTTGACGGGATCCAGTCCTGTGAACGGTTCGTCCAGGATCAGCAGCGGCGGGCGATGGATGACGCAGGCGATGAACTGTACCTGCTGCTGCAGCCCCTTGGAAAGCTCCTCGACCTTGTTGCCCGACCGCTCCGCGAGATCGAAGCGATCCAGCCAGCGCTCGGCCTCCCGGCGGGCCTGGGCCTTTGCCATGCCCTTGATGGCGCCCAGAAAGATGAGCACATCGATCACCTTCATCTTGCGGTACAGGCCGCGCTCCTCGGGCAGATAGCCGACGTGACGGGGAA
>CAZOYL010000187.1:0-4146 GCA_964584035.1 uncultured Gemmatimonadota bacterium
GGCGATGATCGAGTGGTCGCGCAGCCGGGATTCTCCGTTTAAATTGGTCACCGAGGCTTCGATCAATCTGGCCGACGATGAAGATCTGATTCGCTCGATGGTCCAGGCGGGCTTTCGCGAGACCTTCGTCGGCATCGAGACGCCTCACGACGCGAGTTTGGCCGAATGCGGAAAATCTCAGAATCAGCAGCGGAACCTGGTCGATTCCGTTAAAAAACTGCAGCGTCACGGTCTGATGGTCTCAGGAGGTTTTATCGTCGGGTTCGATCATGATCCCAGCGATATCTTCGAACGGCAGGTCAATTTCATCCAGAAAAGCGGCATCGTCACGGCGATGGTCGGGCTGCTGAACGCGCCTTTTGGGACGCGCCTTTTCCGGCGTCTGAAATCGGAAAATCGCCTGATCAACGCGACCAGCGGCGATAATATGGACGGAACGATGAATTTCATTCCCAAGATGAATTATCAAAAGCTGATGTCCGGTTACAAACAGATCCTGGAGAGGATCTATTCACAGAAAACGTATTACGAACGGGTCAAGACATTTCTTCGCGAATACCGTCCGGTAATTAAAACCTCCCGAAGGCCGACGTTCTCTGAGATAAAGGCTTTCTTCCGCTCACTCTGGGTCCTCGGCATCCTCGAGCGGGGAAGAAAATACTACTGGAAACTCTTTTTCCTGAGCCTCTTGAAATACCCGAAAAAATTTCCCCTGGCTATCACGATGGCGATCTATGGTTTTCATTTCCGACGGACCATCGAAAAGATCTGAGCGCCTCTTTTAACCCAGGAAAGCCACCGCCTCGATCTCCACCCCCACCCCCCTGGGCAGCCGTGAGACCTCCACGGCCGCCCGGGCCGGGGCATCCTCCCGGAAGAAGCTCCCGTATACCTCGTTCATTCCCGCGAAATCGTCCATGTTCGCCAGAAACACGGTGCACTTGACCACCCGGTCCAATCCGGCACCGGCGGCCATCATCACCGCCCGGAGGTTTTTCAGCACCCGCTCGGTCTGGGCTCCGATGTCGCCGGCGACCAGCTCCCCGGTATCGGGATCCATCGGGATCTGGCCGGAACAGAAGATGAGATCCCCGGCCCTGACCGCCTGGCTGTATGGCCCGATCGCTTTCGGGGCTTTCTCGGTGGCGATGATCTGTTTGGTCATGGTTCGGTCTCCTGGAAAGAAATCGTAAGGAATGATCTAATAATCAAACTTCAATCCGACGAGGTATGACCGGCCGTATCCGAGGACCGATTTGGCGTCCTCGTATATCTCGAACTGTTCATCCAACAGGTTCTCGACTCTGATAAACGCCATCAGGCCGCCGGGGAGTTTTTTATTCACGCTGACATTCACCAGGGTGTAATCGTCCAGCCGGGCCTGACCTCCCGATGCCTGGTAATATCTGCCCCTGGCGTCCTCCACCGACAGCATGCCGCCGCAGCCCAGGGTGGTCAGCTCGTGATACAGCCGCAAGTTGGTCGTATATTTGGGCGAATAGGCCAGCGGATTTCCCTGATCGTCCTCGGTCTCGGTAAAGGCATGGCTGAGCATGGCGCTCAGGCCGCCGATCTGCAGCCGGAGCTCCGCCTCTACCCCCCGGGCCACAGCTTCCTTGACATTTTCCCGCCTGAAAATCGGCAGTCCCGCAAGGGAATCACCGGTATCCAGGGCCACGATCATGTCTGTGAAATCATTTCTGAATCCAGAAACCCTGGCCAGAACCGCGTCGCTGAAGCGGTGCTCCAGGCCCAGATGGTAGCTCAGCGAGTATTCCGGTTTCAGATCCGGATTCCCGTTGCGGTAGTAAGCTTTATGATTGAACTCCACCTCATAAAGATCCTGTAGGGAGGGTGCCCTGAATCCCCGGCCGATGGAGGCCCGCACATCGGTATCGGCGTTAATCCGGAACAGGGTCCCGATCTTGGGCGTCAGCTCGGTGCCCACATCCGGGTGATGATCCACCCGGAGGGCGGTGATATAGGTCAGGCGAGAGCTCACCCTGACCTCATCCTTGACGAAGGCGCCCAGGATGGTCTCCTCTTTCTGCGGCGTGGCATCCCGGCTGAACCGTTCCCGGCGCATCTCGGCGCCCGCGGTGAGGGCGTTTCTGTCCGCAAAGGCGAGGTTGAAAACGACATCCCCTTTGAGCGTGCGGTTGTCATCGTCGCGGTATTCGCCCCGGAAATGCGAATAGGACAGGCCGGAGGCCAGGTCCGACCGCTCGCCCAGGCCTCGCTGCCAGCGGCCGGACAGATCGATCCAGCTGTCCTTGACCTTCGGCAGGGATGCGTTTCGCAGATAGGCATTGTGATAGTATCGGCTGCTCAGGTTGAACCGCTGCTTCTCACCCGTCATGAAGGAGAATTTGCCCAACAGATTGAGCTGGTCGTAGCCGAACTTGACATCGTTGGCGTCGGGTACGCCGTCGGTCCCGATCACGTTCCCGTTGAGATAGTATCCCAGCCGGCCGATAGTCGAGCCATGGCTGACATTGACATTCCGGGTGCGATACTCCCCGTAGGAGATCTCCGCGCCGATCACGGGCCGTTCCGGAAACGGCCGGGTGATGATGTTGACGATACCGCCGAAGGCCTCGCTGCCGTAGAGGGCCGACATCGGCCCCTTGACAACCTCGATCCGCTCGATCATCCCCAGGGGAATCAGATTGAGATTGACGCCGGTGTGGATGTGCTCGCTCTTGGCCCGCTCTCCGTCCACCAGGATCATGCTGTACTGGGCCGGCAGGCCGTGGATCATCCCGGTGAACCTGCGGGCTGCTCCATTGGGCGCCCCCCCGGAGATGGTCACGCCGGGCACCCAGCGGATGGCGTCGGTCAGCGTCTGCAGGCCAATGCCGCCGATCTCTTTCGCGGAGATCACGTTCGTCTCGATGGGCACGTCTTTGAGCGAATGAACGCTGCGCGTGCCCGTGACCACGATCTCCTGCAGCTCGAAGACCGTCGCCTGGAGAGAAGCGTGAACGGGAGAGGAACCGCCGGGCTCGGCCCTGATCCCGGTCAGAACCGATTCCCGATAGCCGATGGCGCTGAACCGCAGCGTATACACGCCCGCCGGAACCTGATCGATGTTGAAATTCCCCGCCGGATCCGACGCGGCGCCCAGCCGGGTCCCTTCAACGGTGATGTTCACATTCCAGAGGCCCTCTCCGCTGCCCGCATCGGTGACCCGACCCTCGATCGTGGCCGGCTCCCCCGCCGGGACGGACGGGATCCCGACCGAGAACATCAGCAGGGACAAGAGCATCAAACCAAGAGCAAACCTGATCGTTATTCTCATCTGTGCTCCTTCTTCAGGTTCTCTGTTGGTAGTTCCGGTTTGATCTTTCTAAAAAAGCAATGATCGCTCCAGAACGACGATTCTTTTCTTCATCCGAAAACGGGAACGGCCGTTCTTTCGAACCATCGAAATCTGTAACGATCTGTTTCGAGTCGCTATCTCTCCTCATCCATTTTCGCTATCTCTGTATCCGGTATCGGCCCCAGGTCCGAGGCGGCGCAGTTGTCACGGACCTGCTCGGGCGTCTTGGCCCCGGGGATGGCCAGGTGACAGGCCGGATGGGAGATGCAGAACCGCAAGCTGACCTGGGCCATGGTCTGGTCGGGGTAACGGTCATAGAGCGGCTGTGTGTTCTCAAGCTTGTTCAGATATTCGTCCAGTTTCTCTGGGGAGAGGGTGTGACGGCGATGGTCATCCTCGCCGAACCGGGACTCGCGGGTGAACTTGCCGGCCAGGAGGCCGAATAGAATAGGGATGCGCACGATCACGCCGATGCCGTGCTCCTGAGCCTTGGGAAACAGGACCTTCTCCGCCTCCCGCTCCAGCAGGTTGTAGCGCACCTGGATGACATCCAGCAGATCGTAATGCTCGTCCAGCAGGAAGGCCTGCTCCGTCTCGGCGAAGGAGATGATGCTGATCCCGGCGTGGCGGATCTTGCCCTGCTCCTTGAGCCGAATGAGCGCCTCCCAGGGCTCGTCCCGCCGGGCCAGCTCGGTGGTCGGGCTGTGCAGCTGGATGATGTCGATGGTTTCCAGGTTCAAGCGTTTCAGGCTCTGCTCGGCGGCCCAGATGAGGTACTTGAGGTCATAGTTGGCCCTGATCGGGCCGAAGCCGGTGTCGTCCTT
>CAZOYL010000188.1:0-4121 GCA_964584035.1 uncultured Gemmatimonadota bacterium
CCCGAGGGGGTCGCCTGCGCCGAGGTCCTGGAGGTCGGCGAGGAGGGCGGCACCGGCTTCGTATACATCCTGACGGCCATGGGCGTTGGATTCATCTTTAAATTTTTCGTCAACGGCGTCTCGATCATCAAGGAGACGGTGGAGGGCGCCGTCCGGGCTGGAAAAACCGTTCTCTATTTCGGCAGCGACATAGCCGTGGTCCTGATCGGCGTCGGCTTTATCGTCGGATTCAACATCTCCCTGCTGGTCTTCATCGGCGGAGCCCTGTCCTGGCTGATCGGGCTGCCCATCCTGAGCTCCTTCCGGGCCATCGAGCCCGGCTCCCTGGCGCTGGACAGCGCCTGGGGAATATGGGGCTCAGAGATCCGCTACATGGGCATCGGGGCCATGGTGGTGGGCGGTCTGTGGTCGATTATCAAGATCCGCCACGGGATCAGCACCGGCGTGCGGGAAGCGCTGTTCGGCTACCGCAGCGAAAGCGGCGGGAAATTGCTGGTGCGGACCGAACAAAACATCTCCCGCCGGCTCATCCTGGTGCTGCTGATCATCGCCGTCGTCCCCATTTTCTTTCTCTACAGCCACCTGATCGGCTCGGCCGGTATCGGATTGGTCTCCACCATCACCATGGTCATCAGTGCCTTTTTCTTCGTGGCCGTGTCCAGTTACATCGTCGGGCTGGTGGGCAGCTCCAACAATCCCGTCTCCGGCATGACCATCTGCACCATCCTGTTCACCTCAGTGCTCTTGCTGCTGTTCGGCATGTCGGGGAACAACGGCATCCTGGCCGCCCTGGGCGTGGCCGGCGTAGTCTGCTGCGCCCTGTGCACCGCCGGGGACGTCTCTCAGGACCTCAAGACCGGACAACTGCTCGGGGCCACCCCCCGGAAACAGCAGCTGGCCCAGCTGGTGGGCGTGGCAGCGGCGGCCTTCATCATGGCCCCCACCCTGACCCTGCTGAACAACCACTACGGCATCGGAACCGGCGAGCCGGGCGCCCTGCAGGCCGCTCAGGCCACCCTGTTCGCCAACATCGTCCGGCCGATCTTCTCGGGGCAGCCGCTGCCCTGGCTGATGATCGGCATCGGAGCCGTGGTGGGGATCTCTTTGATCATCATCGATGAAGCCCTGCGAGCCCGGGGCTCTCATTTTCGTGCCCATGTGATGCCGGTGGCGGTGGGCATTTATCTCCCCCTGAGCCTGTCCGTGCCCATCCTGGCGGGCGGCCTGGTGAGTCTATTGGTGGCCCGGCTGGCCGCGCGGAAAAGCGCCGAGGCCGCCAGGGAGGCCCAGCACCGCGGCACCCTGTTGAGCTCCGGCCTGATCGCCGGCGAGGCCATCATGGGTATCGGGGTGGCCATTCTCGCCTGGGCCTGGAAAGGCGTTGAGCTGCCCATTCACGTACTGGAGAGCGATCTGCTGTCCGTCGGCATCTTTGTCCTATTGATTTTCCTGCTGGGCTGGTTTTCCCTGCGGGGTAGAAAGATAACGACAAAATTCGATCAGCCGTGATCGAAAGCTCATATCGGTCTTTTCAAATCCTGTCAAATCAAGGAGCCGGTCATGAACGCTCTGGAAAAGGCGGCTCGAACGGCCGTACGGAAATGCCTGGCGGTGAAAAAGGGCGAGACGGTTCTGGTCATCACCGATGAGCCGCTCAAAAAGATCGGCCGCCTGCTCTGGGATGCCTGCCGCCAGGTGGGCGCCGAGGCCATGTTAGCGGAGATCATTCCCCGGAAGACATCGGGAGAGGAGCCTCCAAAAGCTCTGGCCGAATGCATGAAAAAGATCGATGTGCTGGTCATTCCCACCAGTAAATCTTTGTCCCACACCAAAGCCCGTCGGGACGCCTGCCGACTGGGAGCCCGCTGCGCCACCCTGCCTGGGATCACGCCCGACACCATGCGCCGGACCCTGAATGCCGACTACCAGAAGATCGCCAAATTGAGCATCCGGCTGGCCCGGATCCTGACCCGGGGATCGACCGCGCAGGTGACCACACCGGCGGGCACCAATATCCGGATGTCGATCAAGGGCCGCAAAGGGCATCCGGATACCGGTTTGGTGCACAAACGGGGGGACTTCAGCAACCTCCCGGCCGGCGAGGCCTATCTGGCCCCGATCGAGGGCACCGCTCAGGGAACCATCGTCATCGACGGCTGCATCGGCGAGACGGGTGTGTTGCGAAAACCCATCACCATGACCGTCCGGGACGGATATGTGACCGCTATCTCCGGCGGAGCTCAGGTCAAGATACTGCGCCGGGCCATACAAGGGCTGGGGAAAAAGGCCCGCAATATCGCCGAGCTGGGCATCGGCACCAACGATAAAGCCCGGGTGGTAGGCAGCTCTCTGGAGGACGAGAAAGTTCTAGGAACAGTTCATATTGCCATTGGCGACAATGCTTCCATGGGCGGAAGAATCTCGGTGGCCAGCCACCTGGATGCCATTCTTCTGAAGCCCACTCTGATCATCGATCGCCGGACCATCATGAAGGATGGACATCTGAACATCTGACGGCAGGTAAGAAGGTGACGAAAAGATCCAGCAGCCGATATTTGGCCCAGATGGGCATCATCGCCGGGCTGTATTTCAGCCTGACGGCCGCATTCGGTTTCATCAGCTACGGACCTTTGCAGGTGCGTTTTTCGGAAGCCCTGACCGTTCTGCCATTTCTTTTCCCGGCCGCCGTGCCCGGGCTGACGATCGGCTGCGCCATCGCCAATCTGTTCGGCCCCTTCGGAATGGTTGACGTCATCGTCGGCAGCCTGTTGACCTTGATGGCGGCGCTGCTGACCGCCCGAATGCCGCGCCCCTGGATGGCTCCTCTGCCGCCCATTCTCATCAACGCCGCCGGGCTTTCACTCTATCTTCCCACCATGACGGGAATTCCCCTGTTAGGGGGGATCCCCTACCTATCCACCTTCATCGCCGTGGGGGCCGGTCAGGCCGTCGCCTGCTACGGCCTGGGCTACCCCCTGCTGCTGGTCCTGCGGCGAAAAGAGACCGGCGTTGTTAAAAAATAACGCTCGCAGCGACAACGCTGATAAAGAAAGCATCCATCAAAGAAAAGGAAACCGTTCACCAAATGATGATGGCCGGAAATGATGACTGAAAAGATAGCAGCCGGGAATGATAACGACCTAAAAGATATGGCTTCAGGAAATCCGGCCGGAGACATTTCGTCGAAGAAATCCGGTTGACAAACGACCGCCGCCGTGCTATACTTTTATCGGGGCGTTCAATGGAGCGTTCACCTGAGCCCGATTCATTTCCAGCGAGCCCGTGTGACAGGAGTTCACTTATGAGAACGAATATCTGGCCGGCCGGTATCATCCTGGTGCTTGTGATCGCGCTCTTTTCGGCCGCCTGCGATAAAAAAACCACCCAGCCGGAAGAGACCTTCGATGTCACCAACGATAACGAATATTGCGGCCTGGTGGCCGGATACATCAGCGGCTCGGACGGAATCGATCTCTCCAACGTCCGAGTATCCATCTCCCCGGTCCCGACCGCACGCCTGGGCGATCTGTCCTCTTCGGCGGCGCTGTCCAGTTTCATCAACTATCCCAATCCCTTTACCACGGACACGCACTTCACCTATTATCTCTCCGGATCGGACGAGCATACCGTCACCATCAGGGTGTACGACCTCCAGCACAACCTCCTGCGGCGCTTTGACGGGATCCCGGGGACCGGGGGGGCTCATCTGTTTTATTTCGACGGCCTGGATGATCAGGATGAATCCTTGCCCGGGGGCCTGATGCCCTGCGAGATCATCACCCAGAGCACCAGCGGAACGGACAGCCTGCGCATCGCCCTGGCCAAGGACGTCAATATCTCAGACCAGGGCGGTCTCGAATCCTACACGGTCACGGCCGGTTCGGACGGCAAGTACATCATCGACGATGTGCCTCTCGATATCCGGCTGCTGCAGACGACCATATTTGCGCCGCTGGAAGAATGGGTCTATCCCAGCAACTGGCCCTATATGGAGATCGAGTGGATGCTAACCGATCGCTTTATCGTCTCGGCCAGCAAGACCGGTTATGCCATCGTCAGCGATACCGTCACGCTCAACCCCGGAGGCGTGGCGCGCCTGGACCTCACCCTGCGGTGATCTG
>CAZOYL010000189.1:0-4078 GCA_964584035.1 uncultured Gemmatimonadota bacterium
GAGGCCGTGCCACCGGACGGGAAATGGTTCCGCGTCTTCGAGTGGACCGGCGAAACCGAGGTGGAGGAATACACCATCGCCGTGGACGTGCCCCGGGAGTTCAAGCTGGCTCAGAACTACCCCAACCCGTTCAACGCTCAAACCACCATCGAGTACACCGTCTCCAGGCCGGGACACGTCAGCCTGAAGGTCTTCAACACCACCGGACAGCTGGTCAGAACCCTGGTGGACGACCACCGCTCCATAAACCGCTATGCGGTCACCTGGGACGGGACCGACCAGGGCGGCCGGCCCGTAGCCAGCGGCATCTATTTCTACCAGCTCAAGACGGCCGAATTCGCCGAGAGCAAAAAGATGTCTCTGTTGAAGTAAACATACCGAAGGGGCGGGCGTGAACGTCCCGCCCCTTTCACGTCTTTATGGAGGAGAGTGAAACATCATGAGAAAAGCGCTCGTTGCAGCACTTCTCCTGTTGTTCTCCGCCGGCCTGTGCTGGGGCCAGATGCCCCTGACCACGATTTACCTCGACAACCTTCTGATGGTGCCGGCGTTCGGGACAGCAACGGTAATCGACGATTTCGAGCTGGGAACCAACAACTGGTGGGATCCCGACGGGAGCGGCAGCACCTACGGAACCTATTACGGCCCCGGCGAGGACTGGTCCACCAACTCCACGGTCTTCACTGGCGACACCACAACTGTTTACGACGGACGGGTCTCGGCACGCCTGCAGTACCAGTGGGCGCATCCCGACTCTGCGGGTTTCATCAGGGAATACGCTGCGAGTTATCAGGGTTCCCCCCAATGGTCCGTCAACGACAAGTTGGAGGTATGGATCTACGGGAATAATAGCTTGGATCAGTTCCGCTTCATGATAGACGACTCTGACGGAATGGAGGGTAGCCCCTGGATCCCCATCGACTGGACGGGCTGGCAACTGGTCAGCTTTGATCTCGCCGTCGACCCAGTCATTGGCTGGGTGAACGGAAATGGAGTTTTAGATGGCCCTATGGTTTCTTTAGACAGCTTTCAGATCAAGAAGGCCGAGGCCACGGCGGTTGAGCCGCTCTCCCATGAACCCGAGCTACCTTCGCGATATGAGCTGTCCCAGAACTATCCCAATCCCTTCAATGCGGAAACACGCATCCGGTTCGCCATCCCGGAAGCGGGACCTGTCTCTCTGCGCATATATAACGTCACCGGACAGCTGATTCGAACGCTGGTGGCTGAGAACATGCCCGCCGGCAGTCACTCGGTGGTCTGGAACGGCCGCGATGAGGCCAACCGGGAATTGGCCAGCGGCGTCTATTTCTGCCGCATGGAATCCGGGTCGTACGCCGAGAGCATCAAGATGTCGTTTTTGCGTTGATCGGACCGCCTTCGGCAGGATCTTTACCTGAAGGGAGGAGAACGAACGTTCTCCTCCCTTTTTATCGGAATCGGTTGACAAGGCCGCGGTAAAAGATTAATTTAATACAGAGCAGTGCCACAGGCTCCGGCGGCCGGGTCGCTACCGAGATACATCAAAGTCGTTCAAGACCGGTATAGGTGCCACGAGATCGTCTGAAAAGATCGTCTGAAAAGACGGTCTAAAAAGATCGCCCGACGGATTGTCAAAAAGATCGCCCAAGAGGTCGTCCAGAAGATTGCCCAGGAGATCGTCGTGAAAAAAACCATCCTGTCATTATTCCTTCTCGCTGCGCTCACCGCCTTCGCCAACCCGGCGGAGAGCATGGGGAGGCGGAACGTCGAGCTCAGTCCGGTCGATTATTGTCTGGAAAGAGAATGGCCTCTCCCCAATATCTGGACGACTCTGCATCCTGCGGATGGAGGACCGACCGTCGTCGCCACCGAGGAATCGGTACGGTTTTTGGGAACCTCGGGGCAGGAGCTGAAGCGCCTCCAGCGCCCCCCGTATTCAGACGTCATCTTTTCAAAAGGCGGAGCGTACATCGGCCAGAGAGAGTTAGCCGCCCCGCTCAAAGATCCCAGGGCACCCAGGACGCTGACCTTCTCGCTGTACAGCCGCGATGGGCAAAAACTCTGGACGACTCATCATTCCTTGGATTACGACGATCCGCTGCCGGGATTCATCATTTCCAGCGCGGGAAGGGTGGTCATGGCGGAATCCCCGGAGAGCATCCTTTCCTTTTATGATCAGAAGGGATCGGTCGATCGCCGGGTTCAGCTGTTCACCGACGCCCTCTGGTCGAACGAACGCTCCCTGGCTTATGCTTTCTCGGCCGACGGAGAACGCCTGGCCGTCAACGCCCTCGATCACCCCCCCCGGCCGGGCGACGAGATGTCCCCCCGCGAGCCGGGACGGAGCTTTCTGATCCTGCTCGATGCCCGTGGAACGGAACTCTGGCGGCGCGAGCTGAGCAGCGAGCTGTCCGCCCGGGTGGCCATCTCCGACCGGGGAGAGTTCATCGCCGCCGGGGGTTATGCGGTCAAAGGGATGGATGTGATCGAGCAGTCGACCTTTCTTTACGATGGCCGGGGAGAATTAACGGCAACCCTGGACATGCCCTTTCGTTTTGCCGATTTCTCCTCCGACGGACAGCTCCTCCTGCTGGGCTGGAAGAACGATCTCCACCTGGTCCGAACGGCCTCCGGGAAGCGGCTGTGGACGAGGTCTCTGCCCGAGGAGGCGGGGCCGCTGCGCACTCTGGCCCTGGCGCCCGATGGGGGTCTGGCCCTGGCGCTGCAGGCCGCCGGGAATTACCGGGATGACCGCTTCATCTATACCCATCCCCGGGTCTCTCTCCACGATCAAAGCGGCCACCAGATCTGGCAGGGCGAGTTCCCGGAAGATTCCTTTCTCCGGCCCACGGCCGGTTTCCTGGAGAACGGCGGCCGCATCTTCTTGGCCTTTACCGGCAGGTATCTGATCTATGGACCTGAAGAATAAAACCTTTCGGCAGGCCCTCGGGGCCGGCGCGCTGTTCATCCTGGCCGTCGCCGCGGCGGCCGGCGCCTATGACTGGCCCCTGGCACCGATGGACGCGCAGCACCACATCTCGGCCACCTTCGGCGAGTGCCGCGCGGAGCGGGATCATTTCCACGACGGCACCGACATCCCCCTGGGGCAGGGCGGCGCCGTCCTGGCCGTGGCCGACGGAACGGTCCTGACCATCGACCCGGCCGGGAGCAGCTCCTATATCCGTGTGGGCCGTTATTGCTATTTACATGTCGATCCCAATCCTGATCTGCATGTCAGCGATTACGTTCACAAGGGCGACATCGTCGGCACAACCAACGATCAGAACCACATCCACTTCAAGGACGGCGGCGGGGCCTCCGGGACCACCGTCATCAACGCCCTCCGACCCGGCGGGCTGGAGCCCTTCGTGGATCCCTACAAGCCCACGGTCCAGACCATCCGGTTCTATCCCAACGGCGGCAGCAGCCCCTTCCCCACGGCGAAAATTTCCGGGCTGGTCGACATCGTCTCCCGGTCCTTCGACAAGACCGATAACAGCACCTACGGGGGGAACAACGGCGTCTACTCGATCGGCTATAAGGTTTTCGCCGAGGACGAGACCACCTCCGTCCTGGGGCCCTTTTTTCCCTACACCTTCGACACGATCCCCTCGAATTCTTATGTCAGGAACGTTTACTTTCAGGGCTCCAACACCTCCACCTATTATTACATCGTCACCAACCAGATCACTCATGACGGCTACTGGGATACCCGACAGGTGGATCCCGGATTTTATAAAGTATCGGTCTCCTGCTGCGACACGCGTGACAACTGGGACACCACCAGCGTGTGGGTGGAGGTAACCGAACAGGACGTCACGCCTCCTGCCGTGCCGACGATGACCTCGGCGGTCGGGACCCGGGAGAACTCCCTGGCCGTGAACTGGCGACAGGGCCGGGACGAGGACCTCAAGGGCTATCGTCTCTATCACAGCTACGATGGAGAGACCTGGTTCAACAACCACGATGAGAACGACCTGCCCGACACCGTCACCTTCCTGGGGGCCGACTACTTCCAGAACGACCAGGCCCTGTACTTCCGGGTGACCGCGGTGGACTCGGCGGCCGTTCCCAACTAGAGCGAAGGGTCAGACAT
>CAZOYL010000190.1:0-4061 GCA_964584035.1 uncultured Gemmatimonadota bacterium
GAAGGGGCTCTGGGCGCTGGCCGCCTCATCCCAGATGGTGTAAGGATAGCCTCCCTGGGGCGCGATCTGATCCCAGGAGCCGCCCCCGTCTGTGGAAATCTCCACGATGCCCGCGTCCCAGGCCCGCGTGGAATTATAGGTCTCCGCGTCGATCCAGTGCCAGAATTTCAATACGCTTCCCGGGGCCAGAAAAATGGTCGGCGTGACCAGTCCGGCATCCAGCAGATCGCCGTAGTTCCCTCCGCCGCTGTCGCCGCATTTCCAGGCATCAGACGGGCTGTTGCTGCGGGAGGCAGAGATATGCCATTGGTCGCCGTAACCGCCGGTGACGATCCCATGAGTCCATTCTCCCTGGCCGCTCTCGACATCGTCGTCGAATCCGGTCGTCCCCACGGCCACCACGAAGGTGTCGCTGTAAGCGAAACCGCCGGCGGCGGTGATGTTCAGGACCAGCTCGGTATAGTGCGGCGTGGGGCAGATCAGATCGGCCGTTAACGTATAGGGCGGCGAGGAGCTCGATGCGCTGCCAGCCGGGATGTCGCCGTAGCCGGCCGCGCCGCTGCCCACCGTGATGTACGGATCGCTCTCGCCGATGGCGGCGCTGACGCCAAAAGCATCGGCTCCGCCGCCGTTGGCCAGCTGCACCGTCACATCCACCGTCTCCCCGGGCTCGAAAAGGCCGTTGCCGTTGCCGCCGGCGGTGTCGACCACGGAATGGCTCTGATAGGCCAGATCGGCTGCGGCCACGGCCACCTGAATTTGCGAGGTCCAGGTGCTGTCCAGATCGTCCTTAGCCTCCAGGTCGAAGACGATCAGGTGCCCGTCGGGGCAGGTCAGATCGACCGAGAAATCGTAATCTTCGGCGCTGTCCGCCAGGCTGTCGGCGGCGACATCGCCGAAGCTCTCCATCGAGTCGATGATGGTCACGTAGGCATCGGAGGTCCGCAGGACGGCCGAGACATCGTAAGCCGTCTCGGTGCCGTAGTTCTTCACCGTCACCGGCATCTCGATGGCCTCTCCGGCATTGACCACGCCGTCCCCGTTGCCGCCGGCGGCGTCGTCGATCTGATGGTCGTGGTAGGTGATGTACGTTCCGCTGGCGATGACCAGGGCGGCGCCGTCATAGGGCAGAAAGTCGTGGGCTTTGACGCTGATGTACAGCGTATCCTCGGTGGCCGGGGCGATGCTCAGAGTGACCTGCCCGCTGCTGTTCGTCCGGTCACGCTGATAGACCTCGGTGGACTTGCGGACGCAGACCAGGGCATCCTCTACGGGACTGCCTCCGTGACTGACGGTGACGGTAAAATCGCTGCTGCCGATGGGCACGGTCGGCGGATAGGAGACCGCGTCCAGGGCGACGGGAACATCGGTCCAGATGGGCATCTCGGGGTCGCCCAGCAGACAGATCTCGAAATGACACCAGCGGTTGGCATCCTTGTTGGCGTTCACATAGGGAACATTGTCCACCCGGGAATCCTCATTGACCTGGCCGATATTGTAGATATCCTCCCCGAAGAGAGCATCGAAAAACTGCCGGTCGTAGTACTGTGAGGATCCATCGGTACTCAGGTGCTGACCCCAGCCGTAACGGGTATTGCCCACGAAGGCCACGGCGGAGTTCTCTATGGTGGTGAATTCCTCGGAGATGGCGTCGCTGGTGTAACTCCCGCTGGTGGTCCGGTTATCGAAGGCGTTGCAGTAGCACCCCTGCGTGTAGATGATGTAGAAGCTGTGGTTGACTCCATTATTGGTGAAGTTGGCATCGGTCACGTCGGAGCTGTAAAACCGCAGAGCATAGGTGACGTCGGCGTGTCCCAGGTGATTGATCAGGTGAACGCCGCCGTTGAGCAGGGGCAGCAGATCGCCCGTCGCCGACCAGGTGGGGCCGTCGCGGTCATACAGGGTGGGCACGTCGAAATGGCCGGGGAAGCCCACGGTGGTATATCCGTAGGTGCTGGCTCCGTTCTTGATCTCGTCCTTGTAATCGCCGCCGTATGTCGGGTCGCTCCATAAGAGTTCTCCAACCATCAGGCCCTCGGTGCACTCCGCCGTCACCGGGCTTTCTTCATAGGCGATGATCTTGTCTATAAAATTCTGGGCCTCGGCGGCGTTGTCCACAGCCAGCCGTCCGACGAAGACATCGGCGATCAGGTCGGCCTCCTCCGGGTCCCGCTCGCCCCAATAGGCATCGTTATCCGGATTCCAGTCGGGCCCCGCTCCGGAACCCACCCGGTCCAGGCCGCCGTAATAGAGGTCGGCGGCGATGTCCGTATCGGTCTCCTCGTAGCTCCCGAAATTCGTCATGTTGTACAGCCCGCGATGGGGGATGACGGGAGCGGTGCCGTCGCCGTCGCCGCCCAGCAGGACGTATTCGATGCCCCAGGTCTGATAGGCGTCGATGATAAAATTGCGGATCTTGTCGGGATTGTCGACGCCGGAGAACTCGGTATATATATCCTCCACCGTTTTGATGGCGGTTTTGATGCCCCGGCGAGTCTTGTGGTCGGCCAGGGTCTGAAAGGCCGTTTCCATGGCCTCGTTGGTGATAATCACATAATCATACTCGGTGTCTTTGGACTCCGCCGCCGGACGATACGTCCGAAGCTGAGCGGCATTGTCCACCAGATCAGCCACACGGGACCGCACCAGGGGCGTAGAACGCAAAAACCGGCTGGCGGATCGCTGGGCGTCCACCGCCGGTTTGGTCTCCAGGACCACCTCGAGACTCCGATACCAGGCGATCTGGCCGGTGGCCGGCGTATAGGTCACCGGATAGATGATCAGCGTGCCGATGGAGTGTCCGCACAGAAACTGCGTTCCCGGGCCCTCATAGAGTACCTCGGGATAGGGACGCGTTGAGGCATAGACATCGGCATCCGGCTCTACGGGCAGATAGGGACCGTCGTAACTGAGGGGGTATTCACGGTCAGCCGGCTGGATCAGATAGGTGCCATCCAAAACGACACGATTCCCGGTGATCACCTGAATTCCGGAAATGCTCTCTCCGGGGGGGAGCAGCAGGGTGACGCCTCTGCTCGGCAGCAAGGGCTCTCCAAGCACTCCTGCCGGCCGCGTTCCCTCCATGTGAACACTGACGTAGGGAGCGTGTTCCTCCAGCAGGGGTTCCGAAAACTCATAGCGCTGGACGATGGTGGCGGCCGAGGCCGCTCCCCAGATCGCACCGAACAATACCATGATCAGACAGACTCCGATCGCAGAACGATTCATCGCTGAGCTCCTTTCTCAGGGATAAAAGATATTTCTCTCCACAAATCGACTGCTACTAGTTTATCACAGAAAAGCATTTCCTGTCAAGCTTTTTTTTGTGAAATTGTAATATTATATAGTATTTACATTATTTCTTCGGTCCCATAACGGAATAAATAAATATAAAAAGGGCCGGGCCCCCGCAAGGGGTACCGGCCGGCCGCGAAGGAAGCTGCCATCGGGCCAAGCGATCGATCTCATGGCAGATTAACATATCCGCGCAGTTTTTTGCTGCGGCTGGGATGCCGCAGTTTTCGCAGAGCCTTGGCCTCGATCTGGCGGATACGTTCACGGGTGACATTGAATATGGCGCCCACTTCCTCGAGCGTCCGGGGGCAGCCATCGCCGATGCCGAAGCGCAGGCGAATGACCCGCTCTTCCCGTTGACTCAAGGTTCCCAATATCTTTTCCAGATGGCCCTGAAGCATGCCGAATGCGGCCGACTGAGCCGGTGAGGTGAACTTGGTGTCCTCGATGAAATCGCTGACCTGGGTGTCCTCATCCTCGGTCAAAGGCTTGTCCAGAGAAATGGGACTCTGGGCCAGTTTGAGAACGCTCTTCACCTTGTCCAGGGGGAGATCGATCATCTGGGCGATCTCCTCGGGGAAGGGTTCCCGCCCATACTGCTGGATCAATTTACTGCGGATGCCGATGACCTTATTGATGGCCTCGATGATGTGCACCGGAACCCGAATGGTTCTGGCCTGCTCGGCGATCGCCCGGGTCATCGCCTGGCGAATACACCAGGTCGCATAGGTGCTGTATTTATAGCCCTTGCGGTAATCGAACTTCTC
>CAZOYL010000191.1:0-4008 GCA_964584035.1 uncultured Gemmatimonadota bacterium
TGGAAGACGTATAGATGAAAATCTCGTTCTCTGCACCGATGCATATAATGATAGCCATTTGACTCATTCTGTCAATACGAGATAATCACTTATTTATTACGTATAAATAATACGCAGCGGAAACATCTTCTTAGATGGATTTTTTATCTGTTTAACAGTCTGTAATATAATATCATACATTAGATTCTTCGCGAAGTCGGACTGACGATCAATTCGAGAACCCGCGCACTGGTTTGGATTTTCTTCTTGACATCGAATCTGCGGCGTAATATAATTTTTATGCACCGCGATCGTTGAACTGTGGAGATCTGCTGAATTTCTCCAGTAAAGAGATCTTTTTTTCCTTTCCTGTCAGGAGCACTCCGATGTCCACCAAGACATCACGAAAGTCCGTCAAATCGAAAGAGATGCGATCGGAAAAAACCGCCGGAAGAAGAAGAGGCGGAAAAGGAACGACCGGCCGCGGGACGGTGGCCCGGAATACGAGGAGCGGCCACAGGACATCAGCTCGACCGACGGGCACCAAGAAGAGGTCCGACGTAAAAAAGGCACATAACCAAAAAGGGACCGTCCGAAAACACATCTCTCAAGCCAAGAATACCGGGCAAGCCACCGCCGGCCTGAAGAATGCTCCCCCTTCTCTTCTGGAAACGATCAGCTCAAAAAGTCAGGGACTGCCTTTTCGCGGGCCCAAGGAGGTCCTCGATTTCGCTGATCATCTCCTTCAGACCCTGCGTGAGATCTTTCTGATTCTGTCCTCGGAGATGACCGTCCTGGGCGCCAGCCCCCTGTTTTACGAGACCTTCCAGATCTCCCCCCAGGAGACCCTGGGCAAATCCCTGTTTCAACTGGCCAATCGCCAGTGGGACATACCTGTGTTGAGAAAGCTGCTGCTCACAGTTTTGCCGCAACGAACGACGATCGAAGGCTTCCGGGTGAAGCACGACTTTCCCGGCATCGGACAGCGAATCATTATGCTCGACGCCCGCACCCTCCCGATCGGAGATGGTGAGGAGCGGTTCATTCTTTTGGGCATGGAGGATGTCACCAGGCGAGAGATTGCCACCGAGGAGCTTCGCCAGAGTGAAGCATTGTTCAAGCTGGCGCTGGACACGTATCCATATACGTTCATCATCTATGATCCGGACCGGCGTATTCGTTTCACCAACACTTATACACAGAAACTACTCAAACGCCGGCCAGAGGAGCTGGTGGGACGTCTGTCCGAGGAACTGCACCCCCCCGAGCTGCTTGATCTCTTTCTGCCATTGCAGAAGAAAGCATTCCGGGAAAAGAGAAGAGTCACGGCTGAGCACACGATGACCTTCCCCGGCGGCACCCGAAGGCTGCAGTACAGCTTTGTGCCCATGCTGAACGATCAGGGCCAGCTGATCAAGATGCTGAGCTTCGCCCATGATATGACCGAACGGCGCGAGTGGGAACGTAAACTTGAGGCCTCAGAAAAACTATATCGCATGCTGTATGAGGACAGTCCCGCCTTCAAAACGATCATCGGCCAGGACGGCACCATCCTGGATGCCGGCCGCACGGCGGTGAGAAGTTTGGGATATAAAAAACGGGACATCGTGGGCAAGCCGTTTATCGATTTCATCGCCCCCCAGCATCGGAAGATGGCGGCCAATCTGGTCAACAGGGCTCTCGCCGGCCTGCCCATTCCGGAGACCGATCTTCTGCTTCGAGCCCGGGACGGCTCTCTGCGGACCATCATGTTCAGCCCAAAGTATACGGCGATACACCGGGAAGGTGAAACCGGCGGGTTTCTGTTTACCGGTTTGGATGTCACCGAACGCAAGCGAATCGAGGAGGAGAATATCGCCCTGAACCAAAAGCTCCTGAATCAGACGAACCAGCTGGCGGACGCCAACCAGGAACTGGAAACCTTCGTCTATTCGGTATCTCACGATTTCCGCGCCCCGATGAGGAGAATCGGCGGCTTCACTCAGGCCCTGCTGGAAGATTGCGCCGACCAGCTGAATCCGAAGGCGCAGGACTACATCAACCGGATTCGTCGGGCGGTCGGCGACATGTCCGATCTCATGGATGACCTGTTGACTTTGTCCCGAACTATTCGGCAGAAGATCCGAAGTGAGCAGTTCGATCTCTGTCCCCTGGCCCGTGAGATCTTCGAAAACCTGCGCTCCCAGGAGGCCCGGCGGCAGGTCACCCTGACCATGCCGGATAAGCTGATGATCAACGGCGACCGAATTCTTCTCGGTGTCGTGCTGGAGAACCTGCTCAGCAACGCCTGGAAGTTCACCAAAAAGAGACTGCGCGCAAAGATCGAGCTGGGGACAATAACAAAGGATGGACAATCAGCCTGCTATGTGCGGGATAACGGGGTGGGCTTCAGCATGCGGTATCTGGACAGGCTCTTTTTACCCTTCCAGCAGCTGCATACCAGCAAGGATTATCCCGGAACCGGCCTGGGGCTGGCGATCGCCAACCGCATCATCAAACGTCATAACGGCTGGATGTGGGCTGAGGGAAAGGTGGGCCGGGGCGCGATCTTCTATTTCACCGTTGGGGATGCCCAGCAAGACGAAGAATAGCACGATCCCGGACAGGAACGTATTCCTCTGAAGGCGGATCTCTAATGGCTACTTCCGAACCAAAGGCTCGACCGGTCAGCGGAACGAAGATTCCGCTTCGCCTTCTGATCGTGGAGGATTCCGAGGATGACGCCCTCCTGATGGAGCGTTCTCTGAAACGAGGAGGATTTGATCTCTCTGTCAAACGGGTCTGCACTGCCTCTCAACTTCGATCGGAGTTGAAGAAAAAATCCTGGGATCTGGTCATCAGCGACTATATCATGCCCGGCTTCGATGGCCTGGAAGCGCTGGAGATCGTCAAGGAGAACGGCCTGGATCTTCCCTTTCTGATCATCTCCGGAAAGATCGGCCATGAGACGGCTGTGGAAGCCATGAAATCCGGAGCCCACGACTACATCATGAAGGACGAGATGGCCCGTCTGGTTCCCTCGGTGCGGCGGGAGCTGGTCGAGGCTCGAATGCGAGCCGAGCGGCGCCAGGCGATAGAGAATCTTCGGGCCAGCGAGGAGAATTACCGCCACCTGGCCAACAGCATCGCTGATGTCTTCTTTGCAGTGGATAAAACACTGTGTTTTCGATTTCTCAATTCAGCCAGCGAGAAGTTCCTGGGGCTGACATCTCCGCAGGTCACGGGGAGGAATCTGTTCGATATTCTCCCGGACCTAAGAACTGCAGAGATCGAGTCCTCTTTCCGAGATGCTCTGAAAAAAGGTCAGCCCCGGGAATTCGACTGGGATCACCCGGTCGATGATCAGACGAGATCTTTCGAGTTCATCATCTACCCTTCCGATCGCGGGGTCTCGGTCCTGGCCAGGGATGTGACCCTTCGTAAGCGGATGGAGGGGGATCTTCGGACGGCCACCCGGCAGCTCGAGATCGAGCGGGAAGCCCTGGAGCGAAAGAATATCGCCCTGCGCGAGATTCTGAATCAGATCGAATCCGAGAAGGATGACATCAAGCGGCAGATCCTGACCAATGTGGAGCGGTCCATCCTACCGCTGCTCTCCCGATTGAGTGAATCTGCGGACACTCCTCAATCGCGCAATTTCCGGATCCTGGAGACCGATCTGCGGGAGATCGTCTCACCCTTTCTGGACCATCTGCAGACTCGATTTTCCAAACTCACCCCCCGGGAGCTGGAGGTCTGCCGACTGATCAAACAGGGTCTGACCTCCAAGGAGATCGCCGAGACTTTACATCTCTCCCCCGCCACCATCCTGAAATACCGTGAACTGATCCGCAAGAAGATGGGTCTGGTGGGAAGCCAGACCAATCTGACCTCCTTTCTGCAGGATCTGAGTTGACCTCTTGTCCTGTACTGAAACGGCAGCTTTCAACCTCATACTCCTAAGGCGATGCGCAAACCCCTCACATTCGCCCTCTCCCTGATCGGCCTGACGGCCATGATGGGCCAGATCCTGCTGATGCGGGAGCTGCT
>CAZOYL010000192.1:0-409 GCA_964584035.1 uncultured Gemmatimonadota bacterium
AGCAGCACGCTCTATGACGGCGGCAACCTGAAAATTTCCCTGGATGCCGGACCCTACAGCGTGATCACGCCGGTGGACGGCTACGACGGCACCATCTCCACCTCCAATGCCGCCATCCCCGGTGAACAGGGCTTCGCCACCACCACGGCGGGCAGCTTCTGGCATCAGGAGACCTTCGACCTGACGCCGCACGTCGGACATAAGGTCTTTCTCCGGTTCCATGCCGGCAGCGACGGCTCGGTGGCCTACCCGGGCTGGTACATCGACGATATCATGGTCATCGCTCCGGCGGACGTTCCCGGATCGGCCCAGAGCCTGGTGGCACAGCTGATGGAGGAGGACGTGCACCTCAGCTGGTCTCCTCCGGCGGATGCCGGTGGTCCGGATAGCGCACGTTGGGCGCCATCAG
>CAZOYL010000192.1:419-4001 GCA_964584035.1 uncultured Gemmatimonadota bacterium
GGCTTAGGGAGGCGAGGAAGGTGCGGCGGCCGGGGCGGATGCCGGCTCGGTGGATCATTACGTCATTTACCGCGGAACCAGCCACGATTTCGTGCCCGGCCACAGTGACTCCATCGGCGTGACCGGCGACACCGCCTTTGTCGACACCGACGCGGCCGTGGGCCAGACGGCGGTCAATCACTACTATGTCGTGGAAGCGGTTAGCGGCAGCGGATACCGGTCCGAGCCATCCAACTGCGTGGGCGAGTTCGATCATCAGCTTCAGGTCACTCCGTAGACGGAATGATGTTGGCCTGAAACTTGCAGTTCTCTCCTTCGGGCGGCCGTCCGTGCCGCCCGAAGGAGTTTCGACAGCCCGGATTGATGGGTATTTAACCGATTAAATTAGTGGGAATATGATGAATCATCATTCATTTCACACACCGGAGTTGGAAGGAGGTCGAGGTATCTTGTCGATACGATATAGTGTTCTTATGGCCGTCATGCTGATGGTGCTCCTCTTTTTCGGGACGGCCGCGCTGGCCGAGCCCCGCTGGATCGATCTGGGCGCGGGTCTGGGCCAGGGTCCTGAAAACGGCGTTCAGGTGAATATTCTGGGGTCCCAGCCGGCCCGGACCGTGGTGGAGTTCCGTTTGGGCGGATACTGGCTGGATGAGGTGGAGATCGAGGGCGTGGCCCATGCGGTCATCGGCCTGCCCGGCCGGACCACTCTCATGGAAAAGGATTTTCCGGATCTGCCCAGGATCCGCGAGCAGCTGGCGATCCCCGATGACGCCCATATGACCGTTCGCGTCCTGGAATCCGAGCAGGTGGAGGTCGAGACCCTGCCGGTAGCTCCTTCCAAGGGGCACCTGACCCGAAACATAGATCCCTCCCGGGTGCCCTACGAGTTCAATCCGGTTTATACGTCGGACGCCTGGTATCCGCTCCAGACGGCCCGGCTGGATGAGCCCTTCATCGTGAGAGATTTCCGGGGCATTTCCCTGCAGATCAATCCCATACAGTATCATCCACTGAAAGAACAATTGCGGATCTATCGCCGCATCGTGGTCGAGGTCTCCGCCGACGGTCCCGGCCGGATCAACATCAAGACGCGGACCAAGTCCAGTGAACGCATCGATGCCGATTTCGACCTCACCTACCGGCGGATGTTCCTCAATTACTCGACGGCCAAGTACACGCCCGTCCTGGAGCAGGGCCGCATGCTGATCGTTTGTTACAACGGGTTCGTCAGCGATATACAACCCCTGTATGAATGGAAACTGCAGAAGGGTATCGACACCAAGCTGGTCCTCTATCCCGACAGCACCGGCAGCGGAGCTGCAGCCCTGGGGGCCTACATCCAGAATGAGTACGATTCACCCGAGGGCGTGACCTACGTCATGCTGATCGGCGACGTGGGTCAGATTCCGACCAACTCGGGCACCGCCGAGGGCGCCCCTTCCGATCCCTGCTATGTCAAGCTGGAGGGCGGCGATCATTATCCCGATGCCTTTATCTCGCGGCTGTCGGCCACCACCGGCGCGCAGGTCCAGAACCAGGTGGAGAAGTTCATCAACTATGAGCTCAATCCGGACACCGGCGGAGCCGCCGCCTGGTATCATAAGGGCTGCGGCATCGCCAGCGCTGAGGACGGCGGCACCGGCATGACCGATTATGAGCGCATGGATCTGCTGCGGACCGACCTGCTGGCCTATACCTATACGCTGATAGATCAGATCTACGATCCCGGCGCTACAGCTTCCCAGGTGACCACGGCCGTCAACGACGGACGCAGCATCATCAACTACATCGGCCATGGCAGCGGCACCTCATGGAGCACTACCGGATTCTCCACCTCTAACGTCAACGCCCTGAGTAACGGCCACATGCTGCCCTTCGTCTGCGATGTCTCCTGTATGAACGGCGACTTCACCCTGGGCGGCGACTGCTTCGCCGAGGCCTGGCTCAAGGCCGGCACCGCCGGCAGCCCCAAGGGCGGCGTGGCCCATTATGCCGCTTCCACCAACGCATCGTGGGTACCGCCCTGCGTCATGCAGGCCGAGGTGGTTGATCTGCTGGTCGACGAGGTGCGCAATACCTTCGGCGGCCTGTGCTTCAACGGGGTCATGAAGGGCATGGATGAAAATCCGGGCTATGAGGGCACCAAGCTGATGGAGCAGTACCATATCTTCGGCGACTGCTCTGCCCAGATACGCACCGATGTGCCGGCCGCCATGGCGGTGACCCACGATGCCGTCATCTTCGTCGACGCCGTCTCCTTCGACATTCAGGTTCCCGGCGTGGAAGGCGCCCTGGCGGCCCTTTATGACAACGGTACCCTGTATGGTTCAGCCCTGACCAACGCCTCCGGGAATGCCACCATCGCTCTGGCCGAGTCCTTTCCCGGCCCCGGCCAGGTGACCCTGACGGTCACCGGCTGCAACAAGGTGCCCTATGTGGCCACCCTGGATGTGGCCTTTCCCTCCGGGCCCTACATGGTCTATCATGATCACGGCATCGATGATGCGGCCGGCGGCAACGGCGATGGGGTGGTCAATCCCGGTGAGACGATTGAAATGCCGGTTATCCTGCGTAACGCCGGCTCCGATCCGGCCACTACCGTGTCGGCCATTCTCAAGCTGGACGATCCCTACGTGACCATCACCGATAACAGCGAGGATTACGGCGACGTGCCGGCCGAGTCCACGGCCGTCTCCTATGAGGATTATGACTTTACGGTCACCGGAGACTGCCCCGACGGGTACGTGCTGGGCTTCCGGCTGGACATCACCTCTGCCGAGACCACCTGGACCACCTTTGCACCCAATATCGCCGTGGCCGCTCCGGATCTGGCCTACCTGGGTCATCTTATCGACGACAGCGCCGGCAACGGCAACGGCCAACCCGATCCGGACGAGACCTTCGACCTGACCGTGACCCTGAAGAACCGGGGCTCGGGAGCGGCCGCAGGGGTTTCGGCGCAGCTGAGTTCGGGCAGCCCCTACCTGGCCGTGGCGGTCAACACCGCCGCCTACGGCGACATCCCGTCTGATGGGACGGCCGGCTCGGTCACCGATTACACCCTGGTGGCGGATCCCGGATGCCCATCCGGCCATACGGCCCCCCTGTATCTCAGCATCACCGCGACCGGCGGTTACGCCGCGGCCGACACCTTTCAGATCTCCATCGGCCAGCGACCCATCCTGCTGGTGGATGATGACGATGGCAACGGCTACGAGAGCTACTGGATCTCCGCTCTGGACGGCGGCGGTTATTCTTACGAGGTCTGGAACCTGGCCTCCAAGGGTTCGCCGCCAGCCGACAGCCTGAGCCAGTACCGCATCGTTTTGTGGACCACCGGCGACGACTATGGCTACAGCGGTTCCCCTTCCACGCTGACAGCGACGGATCAAGCCAATCTCCAGGACTACCTGGATAACGGCGGCAATCTGTTCCTGTCCAGCCAGGATCTGCTGTACGATAACGATCCGAATACCTTTATCACCGATTACCTGCACGTGGCCGATCATGATGACGATAACAGTCCCACCCAGGAGACGGGACTGGAGTGCTAAGGCGTCAGAAGCCCAAGAGATCCCG
>CAZOYL010000193.1:0-3948 GCA_964584035.1 uncultured Gemmatimonadota bacterium
CGTCGTCCACGTTGAGAGCATACAGCGTGCTGTCGCAGGAGCCGACCACGACCAGATCGCCGGCCACCGCCGGGGAGGAGACCACCTCTTTGCCGGTCTGGAAGTCCCACAGCTTGGTCCCGGAATACAGATCCAGGCAATAGACCTTGCCGTCCAGGGAGCCGAAATAGACCCGCTGGTCGTCGGCCGCCGGGGATGACTGGATCGTGCCGCCGGCCTGGTAGCGCCACAGGGCCTTGGGATAGCCGTTCTCCACGTAGATGTTGGTGCTCCGGTACCAGGTGTAGGAGGCCGACATGAGCCGCACCTGTACCTGATGAGCCCCGTTCATCAGCCCGGCCGTGGAGCCCGAGCCGCTCCAGTTGGAGCCCAGGCCGCTCATCAGCTGCCAGCCTTCATCATCGAACTGGAACTCGGCCGCGGTGATCGTCTCGGGATGGCCGGAGATGGTCACGTCGATACCCACCGAGCCGGACACGACGGCGTCCTCGATCGGCTGGTCGAAGGTGATGGCCGGATAGGCTTGCACCGGCAAATTCACGCTGATCCAGGGCGACTGGGTGGGCCCGCCGTTGGGCCGGTAGGAGACGGTCACCTGGCTTTCGGTCACCTCGACGATACTGTATCCGGCACCGTCCCCGAATGGGGACTCCCCGGCTATGCCCACGATGCTCTCGAAATCATACAGATGGTTGGAATGGACGTGGCCGGTCAGGCACAGCACCACCCGGTAAGGCTTGAGGGCGTCGAGCAGAGCCGACTCGTTGGCCGAGGCGAAGAAGTCGCTCTTGGCCGGATGATGCCAGAAAACGAAGATGGGGGTCTCCGGAGGCAGTGCGGACAGATCGGACTTGAGCCACTCCAGCTGGGTCACATCGATGCTGCCCTCTCCGCGCATCCAGGTGCCGACGTTGAGGCCGATGAAGTGATATCCCTTGTGATCGAAGGACCAGTAAGGATCACCGAGCAGGTCCCGGAACTTCTCCAGACCGGCCTCGGGCCACTTGGTGTCGTGGTTGCCCGGCACCTCGTAGTGAGGAAAGATCAATCCGTCGGCGATGGTCTTGTAGGAGTCGTACATCGCATTGTCGCCGAACTCGGTCAGGTCGCCTCCGTTGATGACGAAATCGATGTCCGTTAAGGTGTTGATGTCATTCCTGGCGGTGGTGGTTCCGGAGGTTCCCCCGGCGTCACCCACGTGAGTGTCGGCCCAGAAGACAAACTTGAAGGTCTTGTTGAGGGTGACGTCAGCCCCGGTGACGTTTGTCCCCGAAACGACCGTGTTGGCCAGGGTGGCGGCGTCGGTGGCATAGCCCGTGGCCCGGACGATGATATCGTAGGTGCCGTCGGGGAAGTCGACCAGCGTGTAAGCGCCGCCCCCGGCGGCCGTGCTGGTGCTGTCCAGGAGGTGCTGGGTGTCGTTCTCATAGGCGCTGATCTCGGCCACCGCGGTGGGCGAGCTGTCGCTGAAGGAGACCGACCCGGAGATGGTGTAGAACGGCCCGGCCGAGCGCTGCAGAGTGACATCCTGGCCGGTGACGTCCCCCCCGGAGATGACCACGCTGTCCAGGGTGGCGGTGTCGTAGCGCACCGAGGTGAACTCCAGATCGTAGGAGCCGTCGAACAGATCGGGAATGGAATAGCTGCCCCCGCCCGGCGCGGTCTCGTCCTGGCCGACCAGATTGGACGTCCCATGCTCGTAAGCCTTGACCGATGCGATGTCGATCGGCGAGGCGTCGCTGAAGCCGACCGTGCCGCTGATGGTGTGAGTGGGGGTCAGATAGACCCAGCGGATGGCGTCGGCGGCGACGTAGTTGCCCGATACCCAAGTGCTGGAATCATCGGTAACAGAGATTGTAGCCGAGGAGACAAAGTTCCATGTGCCCAGAGAGTGCCAGTCAGTACCCACCATGTACTGACTGGCTGATAAGGTATCAGAACCCCCACTATGCTGAATGATATACTGGGCCTCGTTGGCATACGTGGCGCTGTTTACCCAAAAAGAGACTTCATAATCGCCGTCATAGTCCAGGGTAGCGGTCCAGGTAGCCTTTTCTGAGCCATTTCCAGGGCTCGTGTGGTAATGTTTCGCTCCGTTGTGGTTGTCGCCATAGGTGCTGGTTGGCCAGCTGCCCACCAGGGTGAAGCCTGGTGCACCGTCTTGATCGTCCACGATGACCTCGTAGGCGGCCAGGGCCGGCCCGGCGGCCAAGGCCAGTGCCAGGACGATGCCCAATGTCCAGACGAAAAGATTTCTCACGATGCCTCCTTCAACATGATGAAAATGAATGATGTGTCGATAAACTGCATCAAAACAATTCTAACATATTATGGTAGATGTTGTCAAGGGATTTTTCATCCGGTTGATTATTCGACATTGGGTCGTCAGCAGGTCGTCGTCTTCTAAAGGTTTCGGACCTTCAAGAGATCATCACCATATTAGATATATGATGGTGGGAAATATCCTAAAAATACATTGTTAAAAGCCATTTCAATTATTATATTTTTAACGTTTTATATCGTTTGAAGAGATGGAGAAAAAACGTATTGAGATCATGATGCCGGGGAATGGTATTCTTTGTGATGAAAATTGATAGAAGATAATCGAATGATCGTCAGCAGAGGAGGTACCGTGAAACCCTTATTCATAGTGCTTGGAATGGCCGCACTGCTTGTACAACCTTCCTGGTCCCAGGATACACTACAGGTGGGTTACAACTACAGGACCGAACATGGCTGGAATCCTTTTGAATTCTATGCGAATGCAGATGGATATTTCGCCCAGGCGGACTCTGACTATATTGTTTGCCGAGTGTCCGCAGAGGTGTTGGGTTATCAACAGGGTGAGATCATTTGTGATGTGGATATATGGGCACAATGGCCTGATGAAACTTGGCGGGACCTCTCTTCGGGTTGCTATGCCCTTGATGCCGTCCGTTTTTTAGATAACGTAGATGAATATGGAACTCCCCTGGGTCATTATATCCTCAGAGCAGATATTGATCTTCCGGGAGGAAGTCGAACCGTGTGGAGTGATCTCTGGGTTATTGATGAAGCACCGGAGGCGATCGATGATCTTAGGGTTCAACTCGAGAACAGAGATATTCATCTTCGCTGGACGGAGCCACACGATGATGTGGGGGTGTCCTATTACGTGATGTATCGAAGCATCAATGTTGACTCTTTGGGGGATTCCCTGGCGAGCACTATTGATACCGTTTACATCGATACAAGTGCTGCTGGAGATGCGATCACCCATTACTTCTACGTGGTGAAAGCTGTGGACACAGCCGGTAACAGGTCAGAGGAATCGAATAAAATCGGTGAATTTGACATCGTTTTGATGAATGGAGAGATTAGGAAATAGGTCTCTCGGCTTTCGTCGCTCGCCCTTACGCTGATATGATCGTGTGATAACTATAGCCTTTGCCCTTGATCCCGGGGCATAGCACGCTGTGCCCCGGCTGCTTACTGCTCACTGTTTACTGCCTCCTGGTTTCCCCATTCCGTCCAGCACATATCCCAGCACAAACGTCCAGGCCGAGCCGATGACGATGATCCAGGGCCAGCTGATATTCAGATAGGGTTCCAGAAAGAAAACAGCTAAGGTCACCGGCACGCTGGTCAGCATGGCGATGATGTTGCCCAGGTTCGAGCCGCGCCTGACCAGTGTGCCCAGCAGGAAGATGCCTAACAGGCCTCCGTAGGTGAAGGAGCCGATCTTGAGGCCCAGCCAGAGGACCCCTTTGGTGTTCCGGGAGGCGATGGCGATGGCCATCAGGAAGGCGGCGAACAGGACCACGAACCAGCGGGAAGCCTTCAGGTAGTGGCTTTCAGAGGCCTGTTTTTTGATATACGGCTTGTAGATATCCACCACGGCGCGGGAGGACAGCGCTCCCAGGGCCGAATCGGTGCTGGACATGGCCGCAGCCAGGACCCCGGCGATGA
>CAZOYL010000194.1:0-3878 GCA_964584035.1 uncultured Gemmatimonadota bacterium
CGCAGCAGCGCGGGGTCGAGGACATCGGGACGGTTGGTGGCGGCCAGGAGGATAACGCCTTCGTTGGATTCGAAACCATCCATCTCCACGAGCAGCTGGTTCAGAGTCTGCTCCCGCTCATCGTGCCCGCCGCCCAGGCCGGCCCCGCGGTGCCGCCCGACGGCATCGATCTCGTCGATGAAGATGATGCAGGGCGCGCTGCGTTTGCCCTGTTCGAACAGATCCCGCACCCGGGAGGCTCCCACGCCGACGAACATCTCCACAAAATCGGAACCGCTCATGCTGAAGAAGGGAACGCCGGCCTCACCGGCGATCGCCCTGGCCAGCAGTGTCTTGCCGGTTCCGGGAGGTCCCAGCAGAAGGGCCCCTTTGGGGATCCTTCCACCCAGCTTCTGAAAGCGCCCCGGATCTTTGAGAAACTCGATGATCTCCTGAAGCTCCTGTTTGGCCTCGTCGGCACCGGCCACATCGGCGAAGGTCACCTTGGGGCGATCCTGAGTCAACAGCCGGGCCTTGCTTTTGCCAAAGGAAAAAATGCCCTTGCCGCCGCCGGCCTGCATCTGGCGAAAGATGATCAGCCAGATGCCGAACAGCAGCACCCAGGGCAGTATGGACAGCAGAAAACTGAACCAATTGAGCTGCTTCGGCTGAGCGTCGATGACCACTTCCTGGGCCTCCAGATCCGAGATGAGCTCGGGCATCTCGAAGGGGATATGGACGACGAACGTCTGGTATTCCTGGAGATCGCCATCCGTCAGCTTCGAGGCGGCGCTTTTCAGCTCGCCGCGAATGTCCTTTTCGATGATGGTCACCTGGCTGACATTTCCGTCCTCCAGCTGCTGCCGAAACTCGGAATAGGTGATGACCACTTCCTGACGTCTGGAACGGTTAAAAAACTGAAAGATGGAAATAGACAGGAGCACCAGAAAGAGCCAGAACAGCAGTGATCGAGAAGCTCTTCGCCATCCGGAAGCCTCGGGCGGTCTCCCGGGGGACCTTTGATCACGGTTCGGCGAGGGAGATCGCCGGCCGCCATCGCCCTTATCCTTCCGCTCCCGGGCGCTGGTCCATTCGTCATGTCTTCTGGTTAACCGCTTCACTCTTGTAACACTCCAATATAAGGTAAGTTTCGTAGTTTCTGCTGATAGTCCAGACCGTACCCCACCACGAAGGCATCCTCGATCACGAATCCGGCGTAATCCACCGGCACATCGACCCGGCGGCGTTCCTCCTTGTTCAGGAGGGTGACGATCTTCAATGAGGCCGGCCGGCGGGTCATCAGGTTGGCCCGGATATACTCCCAGGTCAGCCCGGTGTCCACGATGTCCTCCACCACCAGGACGTGACGTCCCGACACATCCGAACTGAGGTCCTGCAGCAGGCGCACCACACCGGTGGATTCCTGGGCATTCCCATAACTGGATACGGCCATGAAGTCCACCTCATGGGGAACGTCCAGGGCTCTGCTGAGATCGGCCAGGAAGAGAAAACTGCCCCGCAGAATGCTCACCAGGATGGGCTCCGTGCCCTGATAATCCCTGGAAAGCTGGGCGCCCAGTTCCTGAATCCGGTCCCGAATCCGCTGTTCCGATATGAGAATCCTGACGTTCGCGATCATGCTTCGTCTCTCCGTGAACACCGCGCCGAGAGCACCGTTGTGGTGCTCTCCGAGACCTTGAAGGGTTCGCCGATACCGCCCCCCACCACCCAGATGATGCCGTCCCGACCGGCCAGGAGGGGGATATCATCCCGGAGCGCGCGGGGAATTTTCCGATCGATGAAATAATCCGAGAGCTTGCAACTGCCCCGCATGCCCAGCGGGCGGAAGCGATCACCGGGCCGTCGGCTGCGCAAGACAAAAGGACCCTGCAGCCGCGACCAGTCGAAAAAGGCTCGATGCTCATCCTTTTTGGCCGGCAAGCGGAAACCGCTGCGTTTATCGAGCAGTCTGGACCTGAAGATCCAGCCCGGCTGATCTAAGATTGCGGTGCCGGGCAGTTCCACCGCCTGGCAGAAAGGTCTCGACCGCTCCCGAATGAAAATGAGTCCGTCCCGGGCCCTTTCCACCACGATGGCATCGGGCAGGGAGAGCCGGGACCCGACCGACTCTTTCCGGGCCAGATCGATCAGCTGCTCCAGGTGCTGGCTCTCGATGCCCCGCAGATCTCCCTTCAGACGACCGATCAGCTCACGCAAGAGGTATTTTTGACCGATGTTAAAATAATTACCAAAACCACTTAAATCAAGGATAATTTTCCCTTTGGAGACCCTCCGGGCGCTGCCTTCCAGCCACTCTCCGGCCAGGCTCCGAAAATAGTCCCTCTCCTCGCCCTCCAGGCGGGCGATGCGGTTGAGGATCTCGACGATGTTGGGCTGATAGTGGCGTTCCAGCAGCGGAATGAGCTTCCATCGCACCCGATTGCGGAGTCGATCGAGCTGCCGGTTGGTCCGATCCTGGCGGGGGCGCAGCCGGTGCTGCCGGAGATAACGCTCGATCCGGGTCCGGCGAACCTCGATGAGCGGACGGACGATATGACCACGGACCGCGGGAATGCCGGCCAGGCCCTCGGAACCGGCTCCCCGAATGAGGCGCATCAGCACCGTCTCGGCCTGATCATCGGCGGTATGACCGGTGGCGATGCGGTCGGCCCGGCACCCGGCCGCCACCCTGTCCAGAAAATCGTAGCGCACCGCTCTGGCAGCCTGCTCAAGCCCGCCGTCCGGATGCGGCGGGATGCGGACCCTCTCCACTGTGACCGGAAGATCCAAACGACGGGCCAGGCGGCGGACATAACGGGCGTCGCCTCGGGAATCGGCTCCGCGCAGCCCGTGGTCGAGATGAGCCGCGTGGAGTCGAATGCCCAGGCGGCGGCGAAGCTCGCAGAGCAGAACGAGCAGGGCCACCGAATCGGGCCCGCCGGAGACGGCCACCACCACGCGGTCTCCCCGGCTCATCATGCCGTGGGCGGCGATGGTCCGGCGCACCTGATCGTGAATGTCGGCGCTGGTCTTCATCGCTTAGATGATCAGTCCTGCGGTGATCTCGGGGGAACAGGCCCGGGCCCGGATGTCCCACCGGCGGCGTCCATCGAAAACCTCCACCTCCCAGGTCCCGTCCCCGGGGGCATCGCTGTATCGCAGCACTACCGAGGCGGCCAGCCGGACCAGGCTCTCGGGCGCCCCCGCCGAGAGAAGGCCCAGGGGGCTGGGATGTTCTTTGACATCCAGCAGCAGATCTTCTCCGGCATACAGCTTCCTGATCTGTTCATTATCTTCCTGGTGGCGGCCCACGATCAGCTTGAAGTGTTCGTCGAGACGCAGATGGCGGCCGATCTTGAGCAGCTCCAGGTGTTCGCGGGAAACGGCACCGCCCGTTTCCAGCAGGTCCCGGAGACGCCGCGAGAAAATGGGATCGGTCAGCAGACAGCCGCCCGCCGGCGACGGATAATCGGCAATGCCGTAGTGATCGGCCAGCTCTATCTGCCGTTTTCGTCCCCGCCCATGGAGATCCAGCAAGCCCGACCGATCGACCAGGCCCTCCCGCTCCGGGCGGGTCATGGGCAGCCGCCGGGCCGAGAGGGGGCGCAGAATGAACTCCTCGAAGCCGGATTCACGCGCCACCCGGATGAGCGAGCCCTTGTTCTGGGACATGGGCCGCTCCCCCAGGACCTCGCCGGAGAAGAGAAAATCGGCCCGCTCGCGCACCATGACCTCGCCGGCTTTGCGGAACATCAGGGCGTGGCAATCGATGCAGGGGTTCATGTTCCGTCCGTAGCCATGCTTGGGATGGCGGACCACCTCCAGGTGGTCGGCGGTGATCTCCGCCACCCGGTGGTCCAGATCCCGCTGCCCGGCGATCTGGATGGCCTTCTGGGCGC
>CAZOYL010000195.1:0-3828 GCA_964584035.1 uncultured Gemmatimonadota bacterium
TACCGTCTTTCAGCTTGAGAATACCGCCCTCTCCCCGGACCGCTTCGGAGATGAGGAAGGCCATCGTCCCCGGCGCATACAGGCTGGTGGGATGAAACTGCATAAATTCCAGATTGGCGATCTCGGCCCCGGCTCGATAGGCCATGGCCAATCCGTCGCCGGTGGCTATTTCGGGATTGGTGGTATGGGAATACAGCTGCCCGACTCCGCCGGAAGCCAGCAGGGTCGAACGCGACAGAAACCGCTTGATCCGCTGTGCATCTTTGTCCAGAACATAGGCCCCCCAGCAATTGAACGGGCCGCCGGACGGCGGTCTTTTTCCTGAAACATGGTGTTCGGTGATCAGATCCACAGCCAGGTGGTCTTCGAACATTTGTATATTGGGACACTCCCGGATGCGATCCAGGAGGACCTTCTCCAGCTCCCGCCCGGTCATATCGGAGCAGTGGACGATGCGATTTCGGGAATGACCGCCCTCTTTTCCGAGATCCAGCGCATCCCCATCCGCATCACCCTGACGCTTGGTGAAAGAAACTCCCCAGGACATCAGTTCCCGGATCCGTTCAGGCCCCTCCCGGACTACCGCCTCGACAGCCTCACGGCGATTCAAATTCAAGCCGCCCTTGATCGTGTCCCGGATATGCAGATCGAAGGTGTCCTGAGATGAAAGGACCGAAGCAATACCTCCCTGGGCGTAATTCGTGTTGGACTCGGCTTGATCCTTTTTGGTGATGATCGCTACGGTACCCAGATCGCAGACCTTGAGGGCGAAACAGAGGCCGGCAAT
Organism: uncultured Gemmatimonadota bacterium; assembly: GCA_964584035.1. GTDB lineage: Bacteria > SM23-81 > SM23-81 > SM23-81 > SM23-81 > CAZOYL01. The sequence goes on from CAZOYL010000195.1 coordinate 788, forward strand.
CCCGCTCCCGATGACCAGAAAATCGGTCCGAATCAGATCGTCCTCCGGAACCTTCAATTAAACCTCCGATCACATCGCGGCGTCAAAACAACGGCTCAGCGCCAGAGGAACAACAGCACTCCCGATAGGCCCACGGCCCAGCAGTAATAGGAAAAGAGATGCAGTTTTCCCCGCCGGACGGCGCGCAACAAAAAAAGAATCGCTGCGTAACCGGAAAGGTAGGCGGTCAGCGTGCCGATCACCAGGGGCAGGCAGTCCCCGGCAGAGGGCGGGCTTTCGATCAGATCGAACACCTTCAGGATCGTCGCACCTAAAATGGCCGGCAGTGCTAAAAGAAATGAGAACTCGACCGCCCTGGCCTTATTCACCTTCCCATAGAGAGCGGTACAGATGGTCGTTCCGGAGCGGGAGATGCCCGGCAGAATCGCCAGGGCTTGAGCACAGCCGACCGCGATCGCTTCCCGCCAGCCGATGGACCTCTCCCCGGCGCTGACATACCGGGTAAACCACAGGATCAGACCGGTGAGCAGCAGCATACAGGAGACGAACAGAGGACTGGAAAAGACTTCCTCGATACGTGCCTCGAACAGCAGACCGACGGCAGCGGCCGGAACGGTCCCCAGCAGGATATAGCCAAGCATTCTGAGATGCGGATCAGACCGGGTGGTCTTTCCAACCGCGAACCGGCCGCCGGCCAGCAAAACCTCTCCCACTTCCCGCCGGAAGGCGGTGACCGTGGCCAGCAGGGTGCCGAAGTGAACGAAGACGACAAAGGCCAGATCCTGACTCTCGATGCCGAGCAGGCGTTCGGCCAGAACCAGATGGCCGGAACTGCTGATCGGCAGGAACTCGGTCAATCCCTGTATGAATCCCAATATCAAAGCCGACAAAGGTTCCATCTTTCTTCCTGACAGGGCCTGTGATCTCTTCGCTGGTGGCATTAAATTAAGACACGACTCAGGAAAAGGCAAGGGAAAACAAAAAAGGCTTGACAAGGCTGATCCCATAACGTACTCTCACGCCAATCCCTCAGCGCTGCTCAAGCGCTCATCCACGAAAAGGAGGAAGACCATGAGATCAATGAGACAGGTGTTCGTTCTGGTCGCGTTGATGGTTCTTTCCTTGTTGTTGCTCACCTTCGGGAAAGCTCTGTCACAGGAGACCACCCGTTTGATCGTCTTCGATCTCCAGCCGATCGGCGTTGACCCGGCCACCGCGCAGGCCACCGTGCAACTCCTGCGAAACGATCTGGCCGGCACCGGACGGTTCTCCGTGGTAGAAGAGGGTGAGGCGCAACGCGTCCTCGGACAGATGGTCCAATGCTTTGATTCCCAGTGCGCCGCCGAGTATGGCCGCCAGTTGGGAGCCGAAAAGGCCCTGGTGGGCAGCCTCAGCCGCCTGGGCGAGAAGATCATCGTGGAGCTCCGCCTGGTGGACGTATCGACCGCCAGGGTGGAATACAGCGACCGCATGGCCTCAACCACGGTGGAGGATCTGGACACGGTCATTCAACGCATGGCCAAATCCGTGGCCAGCGGGAAACCGGTCGAAAAAACGGCCGAAGTGGGACTGATCGTTCAGGAGGAGGCCAGGGAGCCGCTGAGGCGAAAGAACTTCTTCACCGTGGGCGGCAAGATCGGCTACCTGTTCCCCACCGGCGACTCCTGGGGTCAGGCCGACCGCCTGCTGTGCCTGGACTGGGTGACACGCTACGAGACGACCTCGTTCTTCGTGGAATCCCTGGTCGGTTATCGCTACCAGTTGAACGAAGACAATGGGGCCTTCGACGTTCCGATCGAGTTCTCCATCTTCTATGTTCCCAGCAAGTCCGATTTCAGCCCCTACGTCGGGGGCGGGCTGGGCATCCATTGGATCGCGGCCAAGCGGTGGGACGAGAACGGCGACCCTGCGGACGGAGAGGACGAGCGCTGGACCAACAACGGCCTGGCCCTGAACCTGGGCGGCGGGCTGATGGGCTTTCGGACCTATGACTTTCGCATCGTCGTGGACCTGAGATACAGCGTGGTGCTGGCCGATCTGGGTGGCCAGGACACCCACCAGGGCGTCAGCCTGACCTTCGGCATCACCAGCCCGAGGGGAGGCGACAAGGGATCTCGCGGCTGCTGTATATTCAATTTCTAACGATGATGGCTCGTTGAATTATGATCCCCTATCGAATCACAAGCAAGAGGCCCCGAAGCTGGTTTCGAGGCCTCTTTATCATCCTGGTGGTCTTCCCGGCGGCGATATCACCTCCGACTCTCGGCGGGGAAATCGACCACCGGGCCGGTTGCTCTGCCGGCGGCTCCACCGGTTGCTCTGCCGGCGGCTCCACCGGTTGCTCTGCCGATTATCCTGCCATATACACCGCCGACTGTCCTGCCGGCGGCTCCGCTGACAGCACAGAACTGAATTCCAGCGGCTCCATTGTGGCCCGGCCGTTGATCGCCGCCATTTCCCTTTATCAGGCCGTTATCTCCCTGCAGCAGGGAGACGTCTGCGCCTTCCAGCCGACCTGTTCCCATTTCGCGCAGCAGGCCCTGCAAAGCTACGGTCTTTTCCAGGGCGGGCTGATGACGTCCGACCGGCTGCAGCGATGCCATACCTGCGCCGCCGGACGGTATCGAACAACAGCCGCGGGCGCGGCGCACGATCCGGTCGATGATCATGCCCTCTGGGGAAAGACGCAAAGCGACAAAGCTCGTCCCGCGCAGATGGATCCAGCTTCCCCTGCAGAGCTGTCAGCGCCGGCAGGAAAAAAGAAAACGTCCGCTCCGAACAGGCCGCACCTCCCCCACCGCAGCCCCCTGCTGGCCGCTCTGTTTTCCTCCGCGCTGCCCGGCTCTGGTAAGGTCTATGCCGGCCGGCCGGCCGATGGGCTTTACTCCCTGCTGGTGACGGGATCATCGGCGCTGGTGGCGGCCTCCTACGGCCGCGACGAGAAGTGGACCCGGGCCGGCCTGTTCGGGGCCACGGGTTTGTTCTTCTACCTGGGCAACATCTATGGCTCGGCCGTGGAGGCCAGCCGATACAACCGGGTC
>CAZOYL010000196.1:0-3736 GCA_964584035.1 uncultured Gemmatimonadota bacterium
CCGCCTACGAGCGCCGCCAGACGATCGACCTGCACGGCTCCGACCAGCTGGTGCCCTACCTCGTCCGGCAGCACACCTCCGGGGGCAAGATCCTTCCGGAGAACCTCGGCTATATCCCCCTGGACCGGCCCGAGGCGGCCCCGATGCTGGCCGCGGCCCGGAACAATCTGGCCCTGCGCGACGGATACGCCAGCTTCTTCTTTCATCCCTTCGTCGATCACCGGGTCCTCGAGGATCTCGTCTCCGGCCTCAAAGAGATGGGCTACCGCTTCAGCTCGCCCCGCCTGACGGCCAGCTCGGTGTGCGCCCCGGGGTATACGGCCCTGTCCGGAGCCGGCCAGACCGAGCTGGACCTGTCCGGCGAGATTCTCCACGAGTTCTTCATCGACGGCCGCGGGCGCCGCAAACAGGAGGCCTATTCCGATTCGGCCGTCACCGGGACGATCCGCCGGCGCCTAACCGTGCCGGAAGGCTGGATGTACGTCGCCGAGGGCGTCGCCGAAAAGCCGGGGAGCTTTCTGGCCCGGGCCCTGGATGCCATCACCCCGGCGGCTCCAAAGCTGACCAGCGCTCTGGTCGGCACCGGCAAGCCGCTCCAGGATGCCGACGTCATGCCCCTCAAGCCGCTCGTTCTGTGGCATGGCCGGGCCCGCGGCGACCTGGCCAAGAGCCAGGCCAACCTCGTCCAGGCCCTGGGCAGCGTCGGGGTGGATGTCAGCCGGCTGGACGTCTCGGCCTTCCTCGAGGTGCCGGAGAACGTCAACCTGATCATCATCCCTCAAGCGGCCGCCAGGCAGCTCAATGAACAGCAGCAGCTCTTCCTCATCCATGCCCTGCAGGCCGGCATGAACCTGATCTTCGAGAAGGGCAGCGCCCTGACGCAGAGCATCGGCATCTATCCCGGGGAGGGAACGGTCGAGGTGCGCAGCGTGACCGACGAGTACTATCCCCAGGTGGGCATCACCTGGCTCCGGCCCGACTCCCTGCGGGCCTTCGATATCGACCTGGAGTACGTGTCGTATTATACCGACAAGGATTCCGAGTGGCCGGTGGTGGTCGGCGGCGAGTACGGGCAGGGCAAATATCTCTATTTCGGGACCCTGTTCGATCCCCACACCGACGGCGGCTACGGCCGGTTTCCCTATTTCATCGATCTCCTCGAGCGGCAGTTCATGCTCGTCCCCGCCGTTCGCCGGCACACCGTGGAGGTCTATTTCGAGCCCGGCGACCGCGAGGACATTGCCATCGAGGACCTGATCAAGGTCTGGCGGAGCAACGGTGTTCGCCGGATCTACGTGTCCGCCTGGCATTTCTATGAAGAATATACCTACGATTATGAACGGCTCATCGACCTGGCCCATCAGAACGCCATGCTCGTCTATGCCTGGCTGGAGCTGCCCCATGTCAGCCAGAAATTCTGGGACCGGCATCCCCAGTGGCGCGAGAAAACGGCCACCGGCCGCGAGGCCGTCGTCGACTGGCGCCGGCACATGGCCCTCAATGTGGAGGCCTGCCGCCAGGCCGTCTTCGGCGAGCTGCGCGCGGCGCTGACCGACTATGATTGGGACGGCGTCAACCTGGCCGAGCTGTACTATGAGTCGCCCCTGGGCTACCGCTGGCCGGAGATGTTCACCCCGATGAACGACCAGATCCGGGCCGACTTTGCCCGGCTGGAAGGGTTCGATCCGGCGCGGCTGTTCGATTCCCAATCGAGCTACTATTGGAAGAGCAATCCCGATGCGGCGGCCGCCTTCGACCGGTTCCGCGAGGATCAGATCGTGGAGCTGCACCGGCAATTTCTGGACTACCTCTACCGGCTGAAGCGGTCCCATCGGCTCGACTGGGAGATCATCGTCACAACGGTCGATCATATTCTCTCACCCGACGTGGGCCGGGCCACGGCCATCAACACCCTGCGTCTGGCCGAGCTGGAGCGGGAGTATCCCTTCACCCTGCAGATCGAGGACCCCCAGGCCCTGTGGCCCCTGGGCCCGGAGCGCTACACCCGGATCCTGGAGGCCTACGCCGGGGTCACCAAGCGGATGCCGCTGGTGCTGGACATCAACGTCGTTCCCTACCGTGACATGACCCAGTCACAGGCGCCCACCGTGCAGCCCTCCGGCCTGGAGCTCTATCAACTGGCCCGGGCGGCCGGCAGCGAACAGACCCGGGTGGCCTTCTATTCGGAGGCCAGCCTGTACGAGGTCGATTTTCCCATGCTCCCCTTCGTTATGGCCGCCGAGGCGACCGAGCAGATCTCCGACGAGACCTGGATCATCGAAGCCCCCTATACGGTCAGCGTCACCATGGATGCCGAGGCCCACGGCGACGTGCTGGTCGATGGCCAGGTCTGGCCGGCCTATTACCGCGGCCGGGTCATCCTTCCGGCCGGCCGGCACACCATCCGGCCGGTCTCCCGGATGAAGCACCTGACCGGCTGGTTCCGGTCCGAGGCCCGGCTGATCGACCTGTCGGGAGAGCTGCTGTGGGCCGGCGCCATCCCGCGGGGGGTGCGCTTTCAGTATGAATCGCTGTCGCCCAATATCGTTCTGCTGAGCGAACGGCCCCGGGAGGTGTTCATCGACGGCCGGCCGGTTGAACCGCAGGTCCTGGCCAGCGAGCTGGGCTGCGCCATCCGGCTTCCAGCCGGCAAACACGTGGCCACCCTGTACACCCAGACGAGAAGCAACCAGTTCATGAAGCACGCCAGCGTCTGCCTGTCCGGCCTGATCGTCATCATCGGCGCTTCGGCGGGCATGTCTTTGTCGTTCATCTACGTCAAGAGCTCTCTGAGAAGAAAGCGGGCCTGACCGCTCCCGGGGAGTGAGGAGAGGAGAGAGAACCTTGCCGCTGCAGCATTCATTTCTGGACCTGATGTTTCTGATCAGCGTGGCCGTCATCTGGCTGATGATCGTCTATCAGCTCATCCTGACCTTTGCCGGTTACCGCTATCGCCACAAGATCACCGCCGAGCAGGAACAGATGGAGGCCGGCGATCAGGAGCTCAGGCCGGTGTCGGTGATGATACCGGCCCGAAATGAGGCCCTGGTCATCGAGCAGACCATCCGCAGAGTGACCGCCATGGAGTATCCCCGGGACCTGCTCGAGGTGGTCATCATCGATGACGGATCGACCGACCAGACGGCCGCCATCGTGTCACAGATGGCCCGCGAGGACGATCGCATCAGACTGGTCAGCCTGCCGGCCGGCGACACCGGACATGGCAAGGCCTACGCCCTCAACGCCGGGCTGAGACAGTGTTCGCACGACATCATCGCCATCTACGATGCCGACAACAGGCCCCAGCCGGACTCCCTGAAGATCCTGGTTCCCCATCTATTGAAAGATGACCGCATCGCCGCCGTGATCGGCAAGTTCCGGACGGTCAACCGCCAGATTACCATTAACCGTCTGCCGCTGAATATCATCAACATCGAGACCCTGGCCTTTCAATGGATCCTGCAGGCGGGGCGGTACCACATGTCCCGGGTGGCCCTGCTGCCGGGCACCAATTACGTCATCAGGCGATCGGTGCTGGAGAACTGCGGCGGGTGGGATGAGAAGGCCATCACCGAGGACTCCGAGCTGAGCGTCCGCATCTACGAGAGCGGCTATCACATCAAGTTCGTGCCCCTCAGCGTCACCTGGGAGCAGGAGCCCGAGAAACTGAGCACCTGGATCCGCCAGCGGGTCCGGTGGGTCCGGGGCAACAATTATGTTATCCGCAAATTCGCCC
>CAZOYL010000197.1:0-3722 GCA_964584035.1 uncultured Gemmatimonadota bacterium
CGCCGTACTCGTCGAGGAACTGCGCGCCCGAGATCGTGTTCGGCAGCAGCTTCTCGAAAGACGGCTTTCCCGCGATGGCCACACGGTCGTGACCGTGAGTTCCGCGAAAGCCGCGCTTGAGATCCTTGACCGTGAGGAATTCGACCTCACGCTTGCCGATATCCTGATGCCCGACATGAACGGCATCGAACTTCTTGCTCGCCTGAAGGGGGACGAACGGTGGCGCGAAATGCCGGTCGTCATGATATCGGGACTGAAGGATGAGGATGCGGTCGTGCGCTGCATCGAGGCGGGGGCGGAGGCCAATGCGATCCGGCGGTCATCGGAGGTCACGCCGTCCCCGGAGCCCTCGATGTTGTACCCACTTTCGCCGGGGTCGCACTGGATGCCGAAGATGTTGGACGAACCGACGTCATCGTCGACGATCATCCAGCCGATGCGGTCATCGTCCAGCTGGCCGCTGCCGTCGGTCTGGAAGTCCATCTGGAAGGTAACGCTCTGCAGGCCGCCGGCCGTCCACCAGAAGCGCTGCGCCGTCCAGGTGAAGATGTTGCTTGCCGGAGCCAGGCCGATGGAGCCGGCCAGGCCGATGCCCGCGGTAACCACCGGGCCTCCGTCGTCGTCGAACCAGTCCGTGTGTGTGCCCACCGTCGATCCGGTGGTGAAACCGGACTCGAACGATTCGCAGTCTAAGATGATGGTGCTGACATTCACCGGGAATGTAGCGGTGACGTTCTTGTCGCCTCCCATCTGGATCGTCTCCGGATTATCGCTGCCGGTCAGGTCTCCGGACCAGGCGTCGAAGACCGAGCCCAGGTCGGGGACGGCCGTCAGGGTCACCTCGCTGCCCTGGTCATACGTTCCGCCGGGCGGATCCAGGAAGACCTGGCCGCTGCCGATCACATTGACCGTCACGGTGTGCTGCGGCAAGGGCGGCGGCACGGAGCCGGATAGAGAGTTACGGGCCTGGTAGCTGCCATCGGTGTTATCATGCGGACAGGTCCAGACGCCGTTGGGATAGCCGTCTCCGAGAAGATCCTCATCGCTGTAATAGCCGAGAACATCGTGGCCGGCATGAAGATCCTCGGCCGTCTCACGGCTGATCAGGCCCTCCTGAAAACTGCTCGTGCTGAGAGTATTTCGAATCACCTCGAGGCGGGGGAAAGCGCTCCAGGCGACATCACCGTCGGGGTTAGCCCCGGTGTCGGACCCATCGTGACGGCCGTATAGAACGTGGTCCATGTGCTGCTCGTCGATGACCAGCTCAATCCCTATGGCCCGCTCCTCAAACCCGCCCTCGCCGGTGGCCAGGTCCATGTCCGTGTCGACATCGTGCACGCTGCTTGGCGCAGCCACGCCGGACTCGGCGATGAGGAAGAAACTGTAGGGTGCGATGGTCTTTCCGGTCAGATCCACGGGCTCGTCGGCAAGCTGCCAGTCGATGTCCAGCGAGCCGCTGGCATCGTTGTCGGTCCGCGAGATCAGCTCCATATTGGCCAGGGAGATGGTGCCGTCGGTGGTGTTGAACAGCTCGATAAACTCGGCCGGATCCTGGCCGGTGACGCTGTTCCAGCTCTGAAATGCGGAGATGATCACATCGCCTGGAGACAGAACCTGCAGTTCTGTGAAGGTGGCCGTCACGGTCTTGTTATCGTCCATGGTGACGGTGTCGGGATTGGCCCCGCCGGTCAGATCGCCCGACCAGCCGGCGAAGACCCAGCCGGGATCGGCATCGGCCATCAGTTCCACATCGGTGCCTGTCAGGTAGAGGCCGCCGGGGGGATCCAGCGTCACAGTGCCGTTGCCCACCGTGTTCACCGTCAGGGCATACTGCGAAGGGCCGGCGTCGTGCTCCTGAAGCATGAAGACGTCGAAGGCATAGGCCTTTCGACCGGAGCTGGGGCTGCTCGAGTGCGGCTCGGCGCGAACCATAAAGCTCCCATCGGCTCCAGGTTGAATATCGGTCCACTGGGCGATATAGCCCTCGGCCTCATTGGTGCCTGTAATGAAAGCCACGGACGTGGGCGAGAGCACATCCACGCCGCTGGAGCTGGAATTGATGGATGCGTCGATGCCGCTGATCGTGTAGATCGTCTTTCGCTGATCGTAATCACTGTCGCTCCCGCACCGGGCGGCAGAGGTCGCGAAGGTGTATACTTTACCGGGATCCAGACCGGTGATGGTGAGATCGACATACCATCCCGCTGAGGGACCATAGTAGATGACCCCGGTCATGTCGGTCAGCCCGTGGAAAGTATTATAAGCATCGGTGCCGGGATCGGTATCATGTCCACCGCCGTCGGTGCTTGATTGCCAGATCACACCGCCGCTCTCGGTCAGGGTGGCCGTGGCCCCGGTCCGGCCGGCGGTAGGTTGATCCCTGAGCTCTCCGGAGGTTAGCCCGCCAAATCCGGACCCGATTCCATATTCCGTGACGTTGGCACCGATATAAGTATTCGTGCCGGCATCATAAACACAGTCGTTGTAGGCCAGCCAGTTCTCCACCGGCGGCACGGTGAAGACCTCATAGCAGGCGTTGTCGGCGTTGGCTCCGGCGGCGGTGTAGTTCTTGAAGGCCGGCCAGATGGGTCCTGTGAAATACTTGGCATTGGGCTCATCGTCGCCCAATGCGGCGGTGTTGGCGATGGAGCCGGAGGCGGCCACACCCACCGAGTCGCCGCTGGCATTCAGCGTGATCAGAATGACGTCGATGCTGGCCGAGGTGGCCGTCAGCTTGGTGATCACGGCCCGGAAACGGTACCAGGCGTTGGCCGACAGAGCCGGCAGATCGACGATGTGCGGCGTTTTGTCATCGGCGGAAACCCCATCCCAGTAGCCCTCGATGCAGTAGCCGCTGCCGCCGGGATCGCACTGTAAACCGAAGATATTCGCGGAGCTGGTGCTGCTGTTGGTGATCATCCAGCCCATGCGGTCGTCATCCAGGTGCCCGCTGCCGTCGGTCTGAAAGTCCATCTGCACCATGACGCCGGTAAAATCGGCCGCGTTCCAGTCGAACGGATGGGCCGTCCAGGTGAAGATGGCGCTGGCTGGAGCCAGGCCCACAGAGCCGGCCACTCCAAGGCCGGAATTGACCGCCGGACCGCTGCCGCCATCGTACCAGTCGGCGTGATTGCCCACCACCTGCCCCAGGGTATACCCGGATTCGAAATCCTCAAAGACGGCGCCGGCCTGAACCACACCGGTGGCGGCCAACAGCACAACGGATAGAACGCAGGTCAAAACGGACAATGTTCTATATTTCATTTTCCATCACCCCCAGATAAGTGGAGTTCCCAGAGTGGACGGAGATATCTTCGAGCTGCGAAGATGTCTCCGCAACGAATGACTCTCTCTTTCCAAATTCCTTTTCGTTCGACATTCTCTATGGTCTCGTCAAGCTCTATCTCGAACCCACCTCATTGGCAAGATTCGTGTCGAACTCGCCGACGCACTGCGAGAGGACCGACTCCAGGGTATTATATCGGGCGCTCACGAAATAGAAATAGGCGCTTCCGGCATCTCCTGCCGCGCCGGTATCCAGATAAGTGGTGTCGGCCGTAGTGCCCAATTCCAGAGCGGGCCCGGGCACAAAGCCCGGCAGGGTGTCGCGGTAGACCACGTAGGCATCGACCGTCATGGGAGCCCCGGTGGTGTCGGCAGTGACGGCCGACCAGATCAGGCGGATGTCCTTGCTGCCCGGCGCGGAGGCGCCGAAAGCCTTC
>CAZOYL010000198.1:0-3710 GCA_964584035.1 uncultured Gemmatimonadota bacterium
ATGGCCCTGCGGACCCGCCTGCGCAAACCCACCACCGGGAAAAAGGGACTGATCGGCGAGATCGGCGTGGTCGAGAGCAAGCTGAATCCTGACGGAAAGATCTTTCTTCACGGCGAGCTGTGGAACGCCCGCTGTCCCGAGATCATCAGGAAAGGAGAGAAAGTCCGGGTGGTGGCGGTGGAACACCTTCTGCTGCATGTAGAACTATTCAGGGAGGAGGAGTAATATGGGCATCTCTTTTCTTTACCCGCTGATTCTGGTGGCCATTTTCATCCTGGCCAGCGCCGTCCGTGTGCTCAAGGAATATGAACGCGGCGTTGTTTTTCGTCTGGGGCGCCTGGTCGGCGCCAAGGGTCCCGGCCTGATTCTGCTCATCCCCATCGTGGATAAAATGGTCAAGGTCAGCCTGCGAACCGTGGCCATGGATGTGCCGCCTCAGGACGTCATCACCAAGGACAACGTCTCGGTGAAGGTCAACGCCGTGATTTATTTCCGGGTGATGGAGCCGGAGAAGGCCATCGTCGAGGTGGAGAACTACCTGTTCGCCACCTCGCAGCTGGCCCAGACGACTCTGCGCAGCATCCTGGGACAGGCCGAGCTGGATGAGCTATTGGCCGCCCGGGATAAGATCAATAAGGAACTGCAGAGCATCCTCGACCGACTGACCGATCCCTGGGGCATCAAGGTGGGCACCGTGGAGATCAAGCACGTCGATCTGCCCCAGGAGATGCAGCGGTCGATGGCCGGGCAGGCCGAGGCAGAACGGGACCGGAGGGCCAAGGTGATCAACGCCCTGGGAGAATTCCAGGCTTCAGCAAAGCTGGCTGAAGCGGCCGCTATCATTGGGGATCACCCCATGGCTCTGCAGCTGCGCTATCTGCAAACCCTTTCCGAGGTGGCCGCCGAAAACAATTCCACCATTGTTTTCCCGGTGCCCATCGATCTGTTCGAACCCTTTCAGAAGTTGCTACAGTCAAAAACCCAGCAGGGCAAGGGAGAGAAGTGAAGAAACGTTTCATCCTGATCGTTATCGACAGTGTGGGTATCGGCGAGCTGCCCGATGCCGGCCAATACGGCGATGCCGGTAGCAATACTCTGGTCAACACGGCCCGAGCGGTGGGCGGCCTCCGGATGCCCCATATGGCGGCACTGGGACTGGGAAACATCACCTCGATCGCCGGTGTGCCTCCGGCGGCGGATCCGGATGCGAACTACGGCAAGATGGCCGAGCGGTCGGCCGGGAAGGACAGCACCTCGGGGCACTGGGAGCTCATGGGGCTGGTCACCGAAAAGCCCTTGCCGACCTATCCGGAGGGGTTTCCTGCGGACATCATCGAGCCCTTCCAGAAGGCCATCGGACGAAAAATCCTGGGCAACAGGGCCGCCTCCGGAACGGTCATCATCGAGGAGCTGGGCGAAGAGCATCTGAGAACCGGGCAGCCTATCGTCTACACCTCGGCGGACAGCGTTTTCCAGATTGCCGCCCACGTCGATGTCATTCCTCTCGAGGAACTTTACCGTCTGTGCGGCATCGCCCGGAAACAGCTTCATGGCCGGCATGCCGTCGGGCGAGTCATTGCCAGGCCGTTCACGGGGCCGGCGGGTCGGTTCGTGCGGACGCCGGACCGTAAGGATTTTTCCCTGCCGCCTCAGGGCGAAACCGTTCTCGACCAGCTCAAGGCGGACGGCTGGCCGGTGGTGGGGATCGGTAAGATCGAGGATCTGTTCAACGGGCGGGGACTCACCGAGGCCGTTCATACGCGGAATAATACTGAGGGCATGCTGCGGCTGCAGGAACAGATGGGCCTCGTCGATCGCGGCGCCCTGCTGGTCAACCTGGTCGATTTCGATATGCTCTGGGGCCATCGGAACGACCCGCGGAACTATGCCCGCGGTCTGGAGGAATTCGACCGCTCCCTGGAGAGAATCCTTCCCCTTCTAAGAAGGGGCGATCTGGTCGTCATCTCCGCCGATCACGGCAACGATCCGACCACATCCAGCACGGACCATTCCAGGGAATATGTCCCCCTGCTGGCCTTCGGTCCCGGGCTGACAAGAGGAGTCGATCTGGGCATTCGGAAAAGCTTTGCCGATCTGGGCGCCACCGTGGCCGAACGTTTTGGGCTCAAGGGGACCGGTCAGGGACGGAGCTTCTGGACCCGGATTGCGGGTCAGGACGATCGCTGACCGATCCTCGAGCCGTGGCGGACCGGTCAGATCGGCTGTCCATCATAGGAATGGGGGAGGTCGGAAGGTTACCGAGAGATCATCGAGCCGCAGGGGAGCTGTCGAGTTGCAGGAGCCATGTGACCGCCTCAAGGGTGAACGTGGCCCTTTTTTGCAGGAGAGCTGAACGGGAAGATTATGGATATCAGAGATATCATCATCGCCAAGCGTGACGGCCGGCAGCTGTCCGAAGAACAGATCGAGTATTTCGTCCGGGAATCTGTTTGCGGCACCATCGCCGACTATCATCTGGCGGCTCTGCTGATGGGCATATATCTAAACGGAATGACCTGGAATGAGGTTTATCACCTGACGATGGCGATGCGGGATTCCGGGGAGGTCCTGGATCTCAGCCCGGTGAAAGCGGTGACCGTGGACAAGCACAGCACCGGGGGCGTGGGCGACAAGGTTTCCCTGGTGGTGGCCCCTCTGGTGGCGGCCGCCGGCGTTCCCGTGCCCATGGTCTCGGGCCGGGGTCTGGGCCACACCGGCGGCACCCTGGATAAGCTGGAAGCTATTCCCGGCTTTCGCACCGATCTGACCCCCGATGTATTTATCCGCCAGGTCGGGGAGACGGGACTGGCCATTATGGGCCAAAGCCGTCAGATCGCTCCCGCCGACGGCAAGCTATACGCCCTCCGGGATGTCACCGGTACGGTGGGCAGTCTGCCATTGATCGCCAGCAGCATCATGAGCAAGAAGCTGGCCGCCGGACCGGACGCGCTGGTCTTTGACATCAAGGTGGGTCGAGGAGCCGTTCTCCCGGCGGAGGCTTCTGTCCGCCGGCTGGCCGGGCTTCTCAATCGTATCGGCAAAGCGGCGAATCTTAAAACGACGGCACTGCTGACCCGGATGGATCAGCCTCTGGGCCGGGCCGTGGGCAACGCCGTGGAGGTGGCCGAGGCTGTCGGCTGCCTGAAAGGCGAGGGGCCCGAGGATCTCCTCGAGGTGACCCTGGCCCTGGGTGCGCAGATGCTTCTTCTGGGAGGTGCGGCCGGAGATGTGAAGGAGGCCCGTGGAAAGCTGCAGGAGGTTCTGCGCTCAGGGGACGGATTGGAATGCTTCAGAGAGATGATCCACCGTCAGGGAGGTGATCAGGGTGTGGTGGAGAACCTCACCCGGCTGCCCCAGGCGCCGCTGCGTTTTGAGGTTAGGAGTTCAGGGGATGGATATGTCAGCAGGGTAGACGCTCTGGCGGTCGGGCGGGCCGCGGTACGCCTGGGGGCTGGGCGGATGCATCTGAGCGATCGAGTGGACCACGCCGTGGGTGTGCTGTTGCAGAAGAAGGTGGGGGATCCCGTTTCCCGGGATGAGGTTGTGGCGGAGGTTCTGGCCGGCGATCGTGAGCGGGGACAGCAGACGGTGGAAGATGTACGCCGGGCGATGGTCGTTTCACAGCGATGCCCCGATGTGCCCCCGGTGGTCGTGGACCTCATCGAGACGGTTGACGATCGGCACGCCGTCGATGGTCAGCCGTTCGTCGG
>CAZOYL010000199.1:0-3699 GCA_964584035.1 uncultured Gemmatimonadota bacterium
CAGCTTGCTCAACCCGGCATAACCCTTGGCGCTGTAAAACAGCGGCTTCTTCCCCAGAAACAGGTGTTGATGAAAGTGCATGCCGCTTCCAGCCTCATTATAGAGCGGCTTGGGCATGAAGGTCACCGTGCGGTCGCTCTGGCGGGCCGTCATCTTGACCATGTACTTGATGATCTGCGTTTTATCCCCGGCGTTGAGCAGCGAATCCATCAGGATCTCGATCTCCGACTGCCCCGGCCCTCCCACCTCATGGTGGTGATAGCGGACGGCGATGCCGCAGGCCTCGATGCTGCGAACCATTTTGGAACGGACGTCGTAGAGGCCGTCCAGCGGCGGAATGGCATGGTAGCCTCCCTGGCGGGGGATCTTGTGCCCCAGGTTGGCACTCTCCTGAAGCCCGGTGTTCCAGTCGGCCTCCTCGGAGTCGATGATGTAGGAGGACAGGTTGATGTCGTTCTGGTAGTGGACGTGATCGAATATGTACCATTCGAATTCCGGTCCCCACAGGCTGCGGTCGGCGATCCCGGTGCGGCGCAGGTAATCCTCGGCCTTCTGAGCCACGTAACGCGGGTCCCGGGAAAAGGGTTTCTGAGTATCGGCCTCGTGGGCATTGCAGATGAAGCTCAGCGTATGGTCTTCCCAGAAAGGATCCACGAAACCGGTCCGGATATCCGGGATCAGGACCATGTCGCCGCTCTCCAGTGTCTTGAACCCGGGGGTTCGGGAGGCATCGAAGCCCACTCCCTGGGTGAAGATCTCCTGACCAAAACCGGTTCGGGGAATGGTCACGTGATGCCAGCGCCCGAACAGATCGGAGAATTTCAGATCCACCATGCGAACGTCGTTCTTCCGGACGAAGTCGAGAACGGCCTTGGTATCTGTGAACATCGCGGCTCCCTGTGGAATTTTTGGGGATCGGGAATTGAAGAAACGGACTTCGGCACATCGAGGCTGCAAGTTGACAAGTCCTTTGCCCGTGAAGACGAACTCAAACTGAGCATTATATATTAACTCCCGGTCCTGTTTAAGTCAATAGATTTCTACTGGAAACAGTGCTCGGTCAGCGCTCATCGGTGATCGTATTGCGGTCAGGACCGGCCGGTGCCTGCCGGGCCTGTTACGATCATCGATGATAACAAAAAAACCGCCGGAGCCCCAAAGAGCCCCGGCGGTCTCGGACACAATCGACAGTCAACTTACTTCATGAACACCATCTTCTTGGTGGCGGAGAAATCGTCCGTCTGCAGGCTGTAGAAATAGACTCCGCTGGCCTGATCGGCGGCATTCCAGCTGACCGTGTGATGCCCGGCTTCCTTCACCTCGTCCACCAGAGAGGCCACTTCCTGACCCAGCAGGTTGTAAATCTTCAGGGTCACGTGAGCCTCGGCCGGAACCGCGTAGCGGATCTCGGTGCTGGGATTGAACGGGTTGGGATAGTTCTGCGACAGGGCATAGGTGGCGGGCACGCTGGTCGGGGTCACGCTGCAGACCACCGGATGCACCGTCTCGTGGCCGCTCAGATCCACATCGCTGAGCTGATAGGTGTAGGTCTGGCCGTTGGTCACCTGGCGATCCACGTAGATGTAATCGTGAGCATCGCCGAAGGCGTCCACCGCGGCGATGATCTCATCGTTACGGTAGATGTTGAAGGAGTGGGTCTCGACCTCGGCGGCCGTTCTCCAGGTCAGGGTGACGTAACCGTTGCCGGCTGCAGCCTCGAAGCTGGCCAGCTCGATGGCCACCGGCACGCCGATATCGTACTCATCCCTGGGCAGGATCTCGAACTCGCTGTAACTGAAATCCACAAATCCCTGGATGAAGTCGAACGGCTCGCCCACGTAAGGATCGTAATAGTAAAAGTCATCGTCCATCTGGCATTCGCCGGTGCCGTCGTCCGCGTACCACTCGCCGTAGGTGCTGACATCCTGGGTACAGGCGGCATTCTCCACCCTGACCAGCATGCCTTCCCACTGCTCGCCGTTGGGATTGCATCCGCCGGCCAGATCGCCGCTGAAGATGATCGTGGGACCATAGGGCGTGTAGCCGGTGGACAGAATTTCGAAGTCGCTGACGTTCTTCAGCACGGACATGCCGTTGTACTCGTCCACCTCGCACGTCATCCGGACCTCATCGCCCACCGAGGGAATGATGGTGGTATCATACACCAAAACGCCCTGGAACGGGCCGACGCCTTCGGCCATGTAAAAGTCAGGATAGGTGCCCGGGAAAACGAAGCCGACGATGCCCTTGGTCACGATCACCTGTCCGTCGTAGGGCGAATCATAGCAGCCGGCGCCGACATCGGTGGTGTACTGGATGTCATAGATGGTCACGGTGTCGGGCTCGGGAGCGGTCGCTTCCTCGAAGACCACATCGTCGGCGTAGATGGTGGCCGTTCCGGGGAAACCGCTGACATCATAGGCCCGGAGCTCGATATGGGCGGTCACGGCACCGGCCGGAGCCGTCTGCGGCCCGGTCTCGTCCCACTGCCACGCGGTACCGTCCTCGGTGTAGTCACCGTCATAATAGCCGCTGATGAATGCATCAGCAGCGTCATAGAAACGAATGGTCAATCGGCCGCGGCCGTATGCGTCGTTATCATAAAACCAGGCGCTGAGGTTGTAATCCACACCCTCGGTGACGGGCACGTACTGCTCCAGCTGGACCGTGGAGCTCGTCGTCCAGGTGATATTGCAGCTATAGGTGCCGCCGTGAACGATGGTCGCCTCCTGGGTCCCGGTGATGGTTCCAGCCGATGGCAGCCAGCTATCCGGCGGGCCGCCGGGGCCGGCCGTCCAGGTCTCGAATCCCGGGTTGGCCAGCAGATTCTGTCCCATCGCCAGACCGGTCAGACCCAGCGTGCAGGCCAGCACCACGATCAATCCAAATGCTTTTCTCATTAAAAATCCCCTCCTCTCAAGGATTTCAAATTGACGAATGGACAACAAAAACGTTGACCGTTTTCTCGACCGCTATCACCTCCTCCATTCGTTTAAGGTTTCGATCCTCTGATAACCAATGAAGAGAGAACCGGTAGGGCTTGACAGACATATTCCCGGCCTGATGCCGGCCCGGACAGATACCCATCAAACGTCTCATGAATAGACCTGTGCCTGCATATTGGCCTACACTACCATTCTACCAGAAATGGCCATTTTTGTCAAGTCTTTTTTTTCGATGTGAACAAAAATTTACCATCGATCGGCGGCGGCCTTCCTTCGGTGTTCCCCTCGACCCTCGAATTCCGGCTCTGAAGCAGCGGGAAAATGGGCCATGATCGAATTCCCGATGGGTCTCGAAAGTATCGATGTTTTTCCTCCGACAGGCGATTTTGCTCTTGACACGGCACAGAGAAAATGTTAGTCTTGTGATTGGATTCCGATTGCCAACGTTCATCCGGGAGGCAAACATGGCTGAAAAGGCTTCGCCGGCTTCATCTTCACAACAAGCTCCATTCAAACCGTATGTTCCGGCCGAACAATCGATCGCCGAGTTCACCCTCAAGGCCGTGCTCCTGGGGGTGGTCCTGACCCTGGTGATGAGCGCCGCCAACGCCTACGTGGGTCTGTACGCCGGCATGACGGTCTCGGCCAGCATCCCGGCCGCCGTCCTCTCCATGGGCATCCTCAAAGGTCTGTTGCGCCGGGGCACCATTCTGGAGAACAACATCGTCCAGACCATCGCCTCGGCCGGCGAGTC
>CAZOYL010000200.1:0-3131 GCA_964584035.1 uncultured Gemmatimonadota bacterium
CGGTGCCACCGCTCTATGTCCTGCTGGTCGGGGATGTGGCAGACATTCCGGCCTTCACCGGCTCCTCCAGCAGCACCGAGACCGACCTGTCTTACGGCGATATGTCGGGAACCTATTTTCCCGAGCTGCGAGTGGGCCGCTTCTCGGTCAGCAGCACGGCTGAGGCGGCCGCCGCCGTGGACAAGACCCTGGACTACGAGCGGACCGACCTGGCCACCCTGGACTGGTTTGACGACGCCGTCTTCATGGCCTCCTATGATAATTATCAGATCCCCGAGGGGACGCATAATTACGTCATCAATACATACATGACGCCCGATGGGTACACCTGCTTCAAGATCTACCAGCGCCTCGGGGGTGAAACCTCCGACATCACCTCCAACCTCAATGACGGGCGGGCCATCGCCAATTACTCCGGCCACGGCAGCAGCACCTCCTGGGCCGGGCCGGCCTTCAGCACCTCCAACATCGATGCCCTGACTAACGCCGATAAATACCCCTTCGTCATCGGCAATGCCTGCCTGACCAATGACATTGGCTACAGCGAATGCTTCGGCGAGCACTGGGTCAACGTGGCCGCCAAGGGTGCCGTCGCCTACTGGGGGTCGTCCAACCTCACATACTGGGGTGAGGACGACATCCTGGAGAAACGGATGTATCGGGCCATCTTCGATGATGAGCTGTATACCCTGGGCGGGTTCACCGACCAAGCCAAGTATTATCTTTATCAGGAATACAGCGGCGGGGGGATGAGCCGATACTATTACGAGTGCTACATCCTGCTGGGCGATCCCTCTCTGGAGCTGCCCACGGCCATTCCGGCGGCCCTGACGGTGAGCCATCCGTCCACGCTGCCGGTGGGGGTGACCACCAAGGTGATCGTGACCGTGACCCGGGGCGGGTCCGGCCTCGAGGATGCCCTGGTCTGTCTGTTGCAGGAGGGCGGTTTTCAGCAGGCCGCATACAGCGACGCCTCAGGGCAGGCGGTGCTCTATATTTCGCCGGCCACGACCGACACCATCCTGGTGACGGTGACGGCCCATAACGGCCGGCCCTATCAGGGCGTCATCGTTCCGACAGACGATGTCCCGCCGGCGCCGGTCAGCGATCTCAGCGCCCATCTGGCGAACTCGGCCGTCATGCTGGTTTGGTCGGCCGTGACCACCGATACGCTGGCTAACCCCAAGACCGTTTCGGGGTATGCCATCTACCGGGATACGACCCACGATTTCGTGCCCAGCGCGGCCAACTCGCTGTTCACCACCGGCCAGACGGGTTATCTGGATCCCTCCGCGGCCGTGGGGGACACGGCGGTTCAGCACTACTACCGGGTGATCGCCCTGAGCAGCGGCGGCCAGAAGTCGGATCCGTCCGGGACCGCCGGGGAGTTCGACCGTTCCATCGACAATATCGCTTCATCGCCGAAAGCGAAGTAGTGGTACGAATCAGTAAGCTGGGGACGGCATGCCGTGCCCGGAAAGAAATGGCAATGGGGATGAGGTATCCTTGCTCAAAAATAATCTTGACAGGAAAACTCTATCTGTGATATAATAGTGTATTAGGTAATCATATCCTTTCGATTCAGACCATATCCGTCCACCTATCATAAGGAGGTTTATTCATGAATCGCAGGACTCTGTCTATCTTCTTGCTGTCATTGATTATAGTGACCATCCTGGGCGCCGGGATGGCCTTCGGATGGCAGCCGCCCGGCAGCGCGGCTCCGGGCATCGATGCCCGGGGGGAGCCCCGGGCCTATGAGCGAATCCACAAAAAGTCTTCGGACCCGGCCGGCGACGCCGACCTGTCCGGCGACATGATCGGCTTCTACTATGATCAGAATGTCGACCGGTTGGCCTTTCGGGTACAGATGAGCCGCATCCTGGATCAGACCGGAACGGTCAACCTGCTGGAGCGGGATGGTGTGCGGATCTATATCTGCATGGATTATCAGCCCGGAGGGACGGACCAGCTGCCCGATGGCCTGCCCGGCACGGCGATCTTTCCGTGGGATCGCTGCCTGGTTCTGTGGAGCGATGGTTCGGCACGGGCTCTGCTCTATGATGCCGGTTTCGGGACCACCGAATCCGAGCGCGTCAAGAACCTGCGCATCACGCCGAAATGGTACATGGTGGAGGCCTCCCTGTGGCTGCCCGACGGGTTCGAAGCGGCCACCGTGCGGGCCGCCGGAGAAAAAGACGGCGATTACGGCCGGGTGGCCGGCGAGATGGCCGCCGAAGACCGCACCCCGGTGAATTTTTACGTTTTTACCGCCGCCGGAAATCGCATCCTGGATGTGATCGAGACGGACAACGTTTCCTCTAAAGAGGCTCACAATGTGGCCCTGATGCATCACGGCAATCAGAGCCTCACCTGGACCGATGTGATCTGGGGCAACGATGCCCTGGGGTGGGATTTTCACTGGGGCACCTACACCAGCGATGCCAATCCCAACAACGGCTTCGACGAGGTGCTGGGCCTGCACGACGAGCTCGATGAGCCGGTCAACATCCATTTTTCCTCCACGCTGCAGACGGCCGCCGCCTGGTACTATCCCACCGGAACCCTGGAGGGCTTCAACGAGTGGATGGCCCGCGGGGTCACCGAGGGCTGGTGCGGGATGATCACTTCGGCCTTTGCGCAGCACATGATGCCCTTCGTCTATGATGCCATCAACGACACCGCCGTGGCCAAAGAGAACTCTCTGATCGCGAACTTTTTCAACTATGATGCCCATACGGCCTGGGTCCCGGAGCGGGTCTGGGTAGAGAATCCCGACGTGGACGGCAACGGCATCGATGCCTCCTACGCCATCGTGGACAACACCATCAAGGATAACTGGCTGCCCCACGATGTTTACGCCGTGATGCTCGATCAGCACGTGCACTGCCAGTACCGGGACACCTGGGATCACGACAAGCACATCTACACCATCTGGGCCAGCGCCGGCTCGCTGAATGTCATCCCGATGAACGGTCCCTTCATCGGCGATGTCAACTGGGGATCCGGTACCGACGCCTTCAACCATGTCCTCGGCACCACCGCCGACGAAATCCTGGTGTACGGCAACGACTGGGAGGTGACCGCCGAGGTGGCCGGACAGGGCTGGGAAGGCTCGCTAAATACCTATA
>CAZOYL010000200.1:3141-3593 GCA_964584035.1 uncultured Gemmatimonadota bacterium
CAGTGCCACGCTGATCCCACCGTCAAATTGTGGAAGTTGGACGACGTCATCGGCAGCTTCTACGACAGCCCGCCGCGGATCACCCTGCAGAACGGCACCTACGACATGCTGGGCAAGTGGTACGGCTACGGGGGCGGCTATATTCCCAGCCACCCATCCAACTCCTGGTACGCCGACTG
Organism: uncultured Gemmatimonadota bacterium; assembly: GCA_964584035.1. GTDB lineage: Bacteria > SM23-81 > SM23-81 > SM23-81 > SM23-81 > CAZOYL01. Next base: position 3,321 of record CAZOYL010000200.1, read on the forward strand.
GGACACCACCAAATCCCACTCCGACTTTCATTCCCCCCAGTGGAGTTACGGCCAGGTCTGGCAGGATGCCTATAGTTCGCTATCGGCCGCGCCCAACAACAACATCTCCCAGGCCGGCTGGTACGTCTTCCTGAGCATGCTCTACGAATTAGGCTGGCACGACGGCGGCGAGATCGCCGGCTGGGAGCACCAGCACTCGGCCCACATCAAGAACACCAACGTCTATGCCGCCGCCGCCCACTGGGCCAATGGCTCCTGGGCGGCCACCGGGGC
>CAZOYL010000201.1:0-3553 GCA_964584035.1 uncultured Gemmatimonadota bacterium
TCCGTCTCGGCCGCTTTCGAGGTGATGCTTTTTCAGTTGAACGCCGGCGGTGACCCGGTTTCACTGACGGCCTCCGGCTCGATCGCCAACACCGCCGATCTGGGCGACGACGAGCCTCATTCGAAGTACTTCACCGGACCGATCTGGCCGGCCTTCAAGAACTTTACCGCCTCCGGGGCCACGGCCGACAACGCCTGTTTCGAGCTGGTCCTGATCCCGCCCACGGCCGTCGAGCTGACCTCCTTCGAGGCCGTCGCCGGCGACGGTCAGGTCACCCTCACCTGGCGGACGGCGGCGGAGATCAACAGCCACAGTTTTCACATCGATCGGGACGGAGACAGGATCGCCACCGTGCCGGCCTATGGCCAGGCGCACGATTATATCTGGGTGGATCGCCGAGTGACCAACGGACGGAGCTATTCTTACCAGCTCAGCGATGTGGATGCCGGCGGTCGCGAAACGGTTCATCCGGTGATCTGCACGGTCACGCCGACGGCTTTGCCGGCAGCGTACTCACTGTCACAGAATTATCCCAATCCGTTCAATCCGATCACCGAGATCAGGTACGACCTGCCCCTGCAGACCCACGTGACGCTCAAGATATACAATTTGTTAGGACAGGAGCTGGCCGTTCTGGTCGAGGGGCAGCGGGAGGCCGGGCAGCACACAGTCAGCTGGGATGCCACCGGCAACGCCAGCGGCATTTATTTCTACCGCCTGGAGACCGAGGGTTTCTCGGCCACCAGGAAAATGGTTTTCATGAGGTAAAGGGGCGCCAACTGGCGCGGAAAGCCGCCGAAACCGGATGGTTTCGGCGGCTTTTTATTTGCGCCGACCGGATGCGGCGGCATTTTGTGGTTGACAACCAAGGAGAAATCTGTTAATCTTTGGGAACGAGAACGGAATGTAACGATCAAAGGAGGATATCGCACATGAGCAGATCTGTTTTCTCGACCGTCGTCCTGTTATCCCTGGCTCTGGTCTTCTGCGGCGGATGCTCAAAGACGCCCAACGAACATCTCCAGCTGGGCCTGCAATTCCTAGAGGAAAAGGACTATGCCCAGGCCGAGAGCCATTTTCTCAAGGCCATCGAAAAGATGCCCGAATTCGCGGAGGCCCATTATTACCTCGGTTACGTGAAGGGCTTGCAGGGAGATCCCGAGGAGGAGGAGGCCCAGTACCGCCGGGTGGTGGAGCTGGATCCGCAGCATGCCCGGGCTCATTTCAGCCTGGGCATCATCCACCGTGATCGGGGGGAGCTGGATCAGGCCGAGATGGAATACAGCAAGGCCATCGAGATCGATCCGCAGTTCGCCCAGGTCTATAATAATCTGGGCTATCTCTATTTCCGCCAGGGTCTCTATGAAAAAGCGCTGTCACAGTACCAGCGGGCTTTGGACATCGATCCCGCACTTCCCTTCGCGCGCAGCAATATCGAGGTCGCCCGGGCCATCCTGGAGGGGCGATTGGCCCGGTCCGACTACGATCTTTTCCAGGAGGCCATTCGCATGGAGCGCGTCGATCCGGATTCCAGCATCACCCTCTACCGGCGCGTGATTGAGTCCAATCCGAGGTTCGCCGTGGCCCACTTCAATCTGGGGAACGTCTATTACAGCGATTGGTTCAACGATCAGGCCATCGCCGCGTACCGCGCAGCCCTGGAAATCGATCCCTCCTATGCGGAGGCTCATAATAATCTGGCCAACGTCTACGAGCGCCTGAAGAGCTATGACCAGGCCGAGGCGATCTACCGGGAGGCTCTGTCGCGAAATCCCGAGCATCTGGCGGCTCGAAACAATCTGGCCAATTTGCTCTTCGATCTGGATCGCACCGACGAGGCCATCGAACAGTATCAGGAGCTGGTGGAGCGGATGCCGGACAACGTCCAGGCTCATTTCGGCCTGGCCAACGCCTATCTGAAAAGAGGCGATTTCGACCTGGCCCTCAAGGAGCTGGATCACATTCTGGAGGTGTCGCCCGACGATATCAATGCTCTGAACAATCTGGGCGTGGTGTATGTCAGCATGGGCCGCTTCGACGAGGCCGTCGAGGTCTGGAAACGAGCTCTCCGGCAGAAACCGGAGAAGGGATTGGCGCAGCAGCTGGAGATGAACATCGAGGCGGCCAAGAAACAGAGGGGAGAGGCAGGGAACTGACCGCAGCTGAGGCCGGGTAAGGGGAGGGGATCACTCCTGAGCGTCTCTGATGGCAGAGAAGCCCGGTGTCGTCTTCCATCGAATAAGGGTAAAAGAGATGATCAATCGCCTTGGATCCTGTGGATGGCTGCTGCTGCTGGTGCTGGTGGCCTGCGGACAGTTGCCCGAGGGCATCGGCTCCAATCACGAGATCATGGTCCTGATCGATGAAGACCAGTGGCCGCGTTTCGAGGGCGTTCTTCGTCAGGTCTTCGAACAGAAGGTATTCACCGCCCAGGAGGAGAAGGTCTTCGTCGTCCGGCGGGCCCGTCCGGAGGAATTCGACTTTTACAAGAAATGGAAGAACTTGATCCTCCTGGCCACCTTCGACCAGCCGGGAGCGACCGCAGAGTTGTTGGAAAAGTTTCTCTCAACCGGGGCCAGAGAAAAAATCGCCGGCGGAGAGGCCTATCTGTTTACCCGTCAGAACGTCTGGGCCCGGGACCAGGAGGTTTTTTTCCTGGCCGCCGAGTCGGAGTCGCTTCTGACGGAACGGCTTGGGGAAAACTCTGCCCAGTTGTTCGAGCTGATGGAAGCCGCCCTGAACGCCAAGATCGCCGAGATCATCTACCAGCAGGGGCGGCAGCCGGAGCTGGAGCGAAGGCTGTTCGATGACTATGGCTGGACGATGAGGATTCCCGAGGGATATACCATCATCAAGGAATTGCCTCAGGAGCGCTTCGTCTGGATCCGCCGCCAGCAGCCCCAGCGGTGGATCTTCGTTCACTGGGAGGAAAGCCAGGATGTGGCCTTCACGACCGAGGGCTGTATCCAGTGGCGCGACCAGGTGGGAGAAACGTTCTATGAGGGCGATCGGATCGTGCCGGACCGCGTTATCTCGGAGGATGTGGCCTTCGCCGGACGCCGGGCATTGAAGCTGTCCGGTATCTGGGAGAACAGAAACCTGCTGGTGGGCGGGCCGTTCCGGACGTATTTTTTTTACGATCAGGAGGCCGGCCGGCGATACATGGTCGATGCCGCCGTGCATGCCGCCGGCACCGAGAAAGAGCCGTATCTGAGACAGGTGGATCTGATCATCGGGACCTTCTCGACCGCAGCATTGGGAGACTGGCGGTAGGGAATACGGAAGGAGCCGGATATGGATCTGGAGAGGTTGATCGCGGTTGCCGGCGGGCGAATGGAAGCCCAGCTGGTCATCAAAAATGCCCGGGTGGTGAATGTTTTTTCCGGCGAGATCTACCGCAGCGATGTGGCCGTCGACCAGGGCCGGATTGCCGGCCTGGGTGACTACCAGGGTAAACAGACATTGGATCTCAAGGGCAAATACCTGGTCCCCGGTTTTATCGACGGACACGTTCATATCGAAAGCTCCATGGTCAGCGTGCCGGAATTTGCCC
>CAZOYL010000202.1:0-3515 GCA_964584035.1 uncultured Gemmatimonadota bacterium
ATTTATTCAATCGAGCCGGATAGACATCCCCGTCGTTCCCGTAACAATCGTAGCTTCCGGCGATGTAGTCGATGCCCTCGCCGTCGTCTGCGGCGTAGGAGATCAGCAATTGATCGAACCGATCGTCCATTCCCCCGGTGGCTCCGCCGCCGAAGGAGAGCGTACGCGGCGACTGGGTAATGATGTCTACCATGGCCGCGACGTCGTGCCAGTTGCCCGGGCGATCGATGGGGTCCTTGAACCGGCCGTCGTTGTCGGCCTCGCTGCCGACCAGCTTTTGATAGGCAGTCTCGGTGCTGGCCCGGATGTTCAGATCCGACCCCAGAAAGAAATGGGAGCCCGATGGCAGGGCGTTGGTGTGGTTGCGCAGGATGGTGCACTCGGCCAGGCGCTGATTCTGGTCATCCGAGGTGCTTCCCGCCTTGAGGTGAGCGGAGTAGACCCGGATCTCAGCGCCGGAGGAGCTGTAGCCGTCGGGCCGCAGGATGTACTCGTTGATGTCCCGCAGGGCCGTGGAGATGGCCGTCTGGGACAGGAAGTCGACCGTGGCCACCTTGTAGTACAGGGAGTTATCGGTGTCGTAGCCGTCTATGAAGGGTGCCGCCGCGTAGGTCCCCGGCTGGCCGTAGTTCATCACGTTGTTGAGGAACTGGCTCTGTCCCGAGGAGCTGAGCATCTCCTGAACGACCAGCACGTCGGGATCGATCTCGTTGATCACGGCTCGAAAGTCATCCTCCCGGGCCGAGCCGGTGGTGCCGGGGAAATTGAGCACGTTGTAGGTGCAGATGCGCAGAGCGGAGCCCGGGGAAGGGGCGGCCAGGATCCCGGCCAGCAACAGCAGCAGGGTCCATTTCCAGCACGGTGGTACTCGCCATCGGTTCATGGTTATCTTTCCTTCCTGTTCGGTCCGCTCAGAGTTTGGTGAGAGTGCTTCCTGGTGATGCCAGTTCTTCAAATAATATAACGAAGGCGATCGGTCGATACAAGGGTGGAAGCGCTCACTATCTGCTTGTATTCAACAAGCCTTTATCAAATTCTCCCACGACATTGGATGCCTCACTCATATATCCCCCGGTGTCCACTGCCTTGACGGCGTAAAAATAATTCCTAACGGTGTTTTTGGTAATGCCCGGCGAGTCGTCGGTATAGATGGTATCCATAGTTGAGCCGATGGAGTCGCCTGCCTGCGGGTCGAAGTCCGGCAGGGTATCGCGGTAGACCACATAATGGTCGGCTCCGCCGCCGCCGGCCACGTGTGGCCACAGCAGCACCACGCTGGTGTCGGACAGGACCGCGGTGAGGTCGTCCACCGGGCCGATGCAGTTGGAGCCCCCGGGCGTGGGCGCCGCAAAGACTCTGATCGAATCTCCGCCGTCGGGGCACCGTCCGATGGAGTTGTCCGTTCCTGGGCCGGCATAATAGACCAGGCTGTCCACGACGATCCCGGTGGTGTAGTAGCTGCCGATGAAGATGTACACCCCGTCGCTGGTGTCACGCAGGCTGATCTCGTTGTCACCGGTGGTAAAGGTGACCTGGATCATGTTGACGGCCAGCGAGTCATCCACCTCGGTGGTCTCCTCGGGACTCTCGTAGTACTCGAAATCGGCGTGAAAGCCGAACTCCTCCAGGAAACCGTCGCCGGGCGGAGAGGAGCCGTCTTTGGCTGCCACCAGGTATTCATTTACAGCAAGAATCGTGCCCTCCGGGAACTCCCAGATGTCGGCGCCGTAATAGGGCTTGTCCTGGATGCGCCAGCCGCTCAGATCGATCGTCCGGGGCCCGGGATTGTAAATCTCGATGAACTCGGAGGCGTCATCCGAGGTGGCCGGATCCGGGTACACCTCGTTGACGAATACTTTCGGAAAGGAGTCGGGCGAGGCGTACCAGACGGCCTGATCGGTGACCAGTACGCCGGTGCCGGCGAAGTCCAGGGCGTCGTTGTAGGTGACGGTGATCGTCTCGCCGTTGATCACGGCCACCTGGCCGTTATCGGGAACGGCCGTGGTCTCGAAGCCTACCGTCCCGGTGAACTCTCCGCTGTTGATGCCGGTCTCGACCAGCGCAATCAGCTCGCCGACGGTGTCGGTGTTTTGACTCTGGACGGTGACCACGGTCGTATCGACCGCCGTGGGATCCTTGTTGACCAGGCTGTCGCCGTCGGTCACGGTGATCACGGCGGTGGTGTCGGGACCGATGTAGATATTATCATCCAGAGTCACCGTCCCGCTCACGCCGCCGGCCAGGGAAGCGCAGATGTCTCGGATACTGCGAAACTCGTTATAATACAGGGCGGCCACATTTTGATCGTGGACCACCAATAAGTTCTCGTCATTCCATGTATCGGCGGAATATGTATAGTTTCCGGAGCCAAGCAGGACCTTCGGATCGTGATCGGTGTTGTGGTCCACTACCATGAACTTATGATGCATGTAGCCCCAGTCATAGGCCACGTAGCAGACCGGCACGCCGGCCGATACGAGATTATTGTATTCATGCCCGGAGGTCGTCAGGCAGGTGGTATCGACCACGCCCTCCACCCGGACGCCGCGATTATGGGCGTTGATCAGAGCGGTGCGGATGTCGTCGCTGGTGAAGACGTAGACACAGAAACAGATATTCTCCTGGGCATTGTTGATGGCCGTCACGATGCGGTTTTCTATATAGGAAGGCGGGGAGAAATAATACTCCACGGCCACGCCGTTGCAGTCCGCCGTGTCGGAAACGGGCGTATGGCCGAATTTGCAGGTGTGAAAGCGGGCGTCGTTATGGTTGGGCAGGATGGTGCCCCACATCTCGTGGAACTCCTGCTCATAGGCCTGGGCCAGATCGGGGCAGTCGATGACGATGGAGGCATTATTGTTCCACCAGCAGCCGGAATAGGTATTATTGGTCGAGCCGGTCCAGACCTTCCGGCCGTCCACGATGCACATTTTATTGTGCATCGAGTAATTCTTGTCGCCGGGACAGACGCCCATGCTGTCGTAGACGACCTCGATGCCGCAGGCCGTTAGGGTGTCATAGTCACCGTTGCCGCCGGCGAACTGGTGGTCCGAGATGATCTGCACCTGGACCGATTCGCTGATGGCGCAGAAGGTTTCTACCGGATTGGGATGGCAGTCACGGGTCACCCAGCGGATCTCGAAGTAACAGGCATTGACGCTGTCCTGAGCCCCGTTGAGGAACTCCATGAACTTGCTGTCCAGGGCGTTGGGATCGCCGCAGGATTGCTGCGGGTCGGTGAAAAAAACCTCGAAACCGTTCGGCAGAAAGGCGGCCGCCGTTCCTATGGTCAGGAACAGGGCCGCCAGACAGGCGAAGACGGCCGACGGCAGAATTCTGCCGGTTATGGACGGCTTCCGGTGATCCGGATTTTTCACCATGATATCCGAACTCCCGTAAAAAAGATATGAGGGCAGGACGCAGTCATCGCCCTGCCCTCTCTCTTCCCCGTAAGAGGCAGTTTCGGTGCTACTTCACGTTGATGATGGACTTGTCGAATGCACCTACCATGCGTG
>CAZOYL010000203.1:0-3505 GCA_964584035.1 uncultured Gemmatimonadota bacterium
CTGAAAAAATGCGGAGTGAAGAAGGGCGACCGGGTGTTTCTCATGCTCGGCCGGGTGCCGGAGTGGTACATCAGTCTGGTGGCCATGTTCAAATTAGGCGTGGTGGCCATGCCGGCGACGACGCTGTGCACCATCCGGGATATCGAATACCGCGTCAACCGCGCCGGCGCGGTGGCCGTGATCACCGACGAGGAAGGGGCCGCCAAGGTGGAAGCGGTTCAGGAGCGCTGTCCCTGTCTGAAAACCCTTATCATCGTGGGCCCGCAGCGCAAGGCGTGGTTGAATTTCTGGGAGCAGGTCGATGAGGCGCCGGCCACGCTGAAGCGAACGGCCCAGACCCGGAGCGACGACACCCTGCTGCTTTATTTCACCTCCGGTACGGTGGCCTACCCCAAGATGGTCCTTCATACCCAGGCTTCCTATGCCATCGGTCACACCATCACCGCGACCTTCTGGCAAGATCTCAAGCCCACCGATCTGCACTGGACCCTGACGGACACCGGCTGGGCTAAAGCCGCCTGGGGCAGTTTATTCGGCCAGTGGACCCTGGGCGCCGCGGTCTTTCATCACAACAGCCGGGGGAAGTTCGATGCCGCCAAGACGCTGCGCATCCTGGAACGGTACGGCATCACGACCTTCTGCGCTCCGCCCACCGGGTACCGCATGATGATCAAGGAGGACCTCAAGAAGTACGACCTCAGCAACCTGCGTCACTGCCTCAGCGCCGGCGAACCCCTCAATCCGGAGGTGATCAAGATCTGGGAGGAAGGCACCGGCCTGAAGATCTACGACGGTTACGGCCAGACCGAGACGGTCAATCTGGTGGCCAATTACCGCTGTCTGCCGATCAAGACGGGCTCGATGGGCAAGCCCACGCCCGGCTTCGATGTGCAGATCGTCAATGAAGACGGCAAGATCCTGGGGCCCAACGAGGAGGGATATATCGCCGTTCGTGTCAAACCGGAGCGGCCGGTGGGCCTGTTCAAAGAGTACTGGAAGGATCCCGAGGAGATGGGCCGGGTCTTCTCCGGCGACTGGTATTTCACCGGAGACAAGGCCTATAAAGATGAGGATGGCTATTTCTGGTTCGTGGGCCGGGCCGACGACGTGATCATCTCCTCCGGTTACCGCATCGGCCCCTTCGAGGTGGAAAGCGCCCTGCTGGAGCATCGTGCGGTGGCCGAATCGGCCGTGGTGGCCAGCCCCGATCCGGTGCGCGGCGAGGTGGTCAAGGCCTTCGTGGTCCTGCGCCCCGGCCAGGAGCCCTCCGAGGAACTCACCAAGCAGCTCCAGCAGCACGTCCGCGAGGTGACCGCCCCGTATAAATACCCCCGGGTGGTAGAGTACGTCACCGATCTGCCCAAGACCATCAGCGGAAAAATCCGCCGCGGCCAGCTGAAGAAGCAGGAATGGGCCAAGGAGACCAAGCGGCGGCCCAGCTATGCCTTCGTCGGATCCGAAGCGCCCCTGGTGGGCCTTACCATCGGGGAGATGCTCCGCGAGATGGCCGAGAAATACCCCGACAACGAGGCCCTGGTGGCCCCGTTCTGGGATGTCCGTCTGACCTACCGCCAGCTGCTGGACGTCTGCAGCCAGGCGGCCAGAAGTTTTCTGGCCCTGGGAGTGCAGAAGGGCGACCGGGTGGCTGTCTGGTCCACAAATCACCCCGAGTGGGTCATCACCCAGTTCGCCACCGCCATGATCGGTGCCATACTGGTCACGGTCAATCCGGCCTACCGCAGCCACGAGCTGGAATACGGACTGAAGACCTCCCAGGTACAGACTCTGGTGCTGCTCGACAAATTCAGAAGCTCCGATTACGTCAAGATGCTCCAGGAAGTCTGCCCCGAGGTCAAGAAGGCCAAGCCCGGCCGGATCGATAGCCCCAAGCTGCCCCATCTCAAGAATGTTATCCTGCTGAGCGAAAAAGCCGCCGGCGCCATGTGGACCTGGAAGGCCTTCATGAAGCTGGGCGGGGAGATCTCCGCCGAGGAGCTCAGCAAACGGGAGCTGGACCTGGACGCCGATGAGATCATCAATATCCAGTACACATCCGGCACCACCGGGTTGCCCAAGGGCGCCGGCCTGACGCATCACAACATTCTCAACAACGCCTTTTTCGTCGGCGAGGCCATGAAGTTTTCCCACAAGGACCGGTTATGCATACCGGTGCCGTTCTATCACTGCTTCGGCATGGTCCTGGGAAATCTGGCCTGCCTGACCCACGGTTCCACCATGGTCATCCCCGGCGAATATTTCGATCCCCGCGCCACCCTGGAGACAGTCGAAAAGGAGAAGTGCACCGCCATTCACGGGGTGCCGACTATGTTCATCGCCGAGCTGGAGCATCCCGACTTCGGACAGTTCGATCTGAGTACCCTTCGAACCGGCATCATGGCCGGCTCGCCCTGTCCCATCGAAGTCATGCGCAAGGTGGTCGATCTGATGCACGCCCGGGAGATGACCATTGCCTACGGCCAGACCGAGACCTCTCCGGTGATTACCCAGACCCCATACAATGCCTCCATCGAGCTGCGCACCTCCACGGTGGGCCCGCCCCTGCCCCACACCGAGGTCAAGATTGTGGACCCCGAGGCCGGGACGATCGTGCCTATCGGCCAGGCCGGGGAGCTGTGCTGCCGGGGGTATCAGGTCATGCCGGGCTACTACAACAATCCCCAGGCCACGGCGGAGGCCATCGACCCGGCCGGCTGGATCCACACCGGCGACATGGCCCTCATGGACGAGAAGGGGTATTTCAAGATCACCGGCCGGATCAAGGATATGATCATCCGCGGCGGGGAGAATATCTATCCCCGGGAGATCGAGGAGTTCCTGTACACCCATCCCAAGATCAGCGATGCCCAGGTGATCGGAGTGCCCAGCAAGAAGTACGGCGAGGAGGTGGCTGTCTGGATCAAGCTGAAGGAGGGCCAGTCGGCCACTCCCGAGGAAATACAGGAATTCTGCCGCCAGCAGATCGCCCACTACAAGGTGCCCAGATATGTCAAGTTCATCGACCAGTTTCCCATGACGGTCACCGGGAAGATACAGAAATTCAAGATGCGTGAGGTGTCCGTCAGGGAACTGGGCTTAGAGGCGGAGAAAACGGAGACGGCGTAAAAAACAACTCACAACGAAGGAGGTTTTCATGGTCGGCATCGTCGGTTACGGCGCCTATATGCCCCGGTATCGGATCAAGGTCGAGGAGATCGCCAAGGTCTGGGGGGCCGATGCACCGAGCTATAAGCGCGGTCTGATGCTGGAGGAGAAATCGGTTCCGGCCCCCGATCAGGACACCATCACCATGTCGGTGGAGGCATCCAAGAAGGCTCTGCTGCGGGCCGGGATCGATCCGGTCGATATCGGTGCCATCTACATCGGGTCGGAATCCCATCCCTATGCCGTCAAGCCGAGCGGGACGGTCCTCGTCGACGCCCTAGGCATCGGCCCCGACGTCCACGTCGCCGATCTCGAGTTCGCGTGCAAGGCGGGGACCGAGGCG
>CAZOYL010000204.1:0-3478 GCA_964584035.1 uncultured Gemmatimonadota bacterium
TTACCACCTTAGCTGGAGGGGACCGGCCGCCCGCCCTTTTCCCCTTGACAACGCCCCCAAACTGCTTTATTCTTGCTATGCGTTAAGATCTCTCGCGGCCGGCAGAGAGTCGTGGTCCAGAGAATGGAGAGTGAGGCTCACACCGGACAGCCAGCCGCGAACCACCCGGGAGCGAGCCGTGCACCAGCCCCCTGCGCAACTGTGGAGCGATCCGCAGCAGGTCCTCCGCAAAATGAAAACCATCCGCCAGTTCAACGAGCTGTTCATTCACCGGCGGCCCGGCAACGACGGCATCATGATGGTTGATGACGAGGGACAGATCACCTTCGCCAACGGCAAGACGGCCGAGCTGCTGGGTTACGGCCCCGAGGATCTGGTCGGCCGCCGGCTGGCCGATCTATTAGCACCTGAGTCCCGGCCCGGGGATGAACCGCTGCCGCTCCTGGTACCCGGAGAAGAACACAGTCGGCGCGGCCAGCTGGTCTTCATGAACCGCACCGAGGCCAGGGTCCCGGCGGCGGTCACGGCCACCGAGCTGTACCATCATAGGAACCAGAGCGGCTGCCTGCTGGTGCTGGTCGATCTGCGTAATCGTCACGAGCTGGTCGAGGACCTCAAGGATGTCCAGGTCCGCCTGCGTCAGTCCAGCCTGGAGCTGACCCGCCGGTTCTGGGAGCTGTCGGTCATCAGGGAGGTGGCTCACACCCTGCAGACCACCGTGAACCTGTCCGAGATGCTGCGTATCATCCTCACCGGGGTGACGGCCGAGGAGGGCCTGGGATTCAATCGGGCCTTTTTACTGCTGATCGACGAGGGCGGCAGGGAAGAGGTTTATAAAGATCAAATTTCTAAGGCTGAAGTTCCTCAAGCCGAAGTTCCTCAAGCCGAAGCCCCCAAAAACCAGGACCTCATAAAGGTCCGCGGCATGCTGGCCGTGGGGCCGGCCGACGATGAGCAGGCCAGAAGGATCTGGGAGGACATGAGCCACCATCCCCAGTCTCTCCGGGAGCTGCTCGAGCGGCACCGCGACGATTCCGGCCGGATCGACCCCAAGCTCAACCGCATCGCTCGACAGATGGAGTTCAATCTCTCCCCGGAGTCGGGCCTGGTGGCCCGCGCCATTCTGGAATCCCGCAGTTTCAATATCGCCGGCACCGGCGGAGAGATCGCCGTCGATCCACTGCTGCCGGACCTGCTGGGAACCGGGGCCTTCGCCGTGGTGCCCCTGGCGGCCCGGGGCAAAGCCATGGGCGTCATCATCGCCGACAACCGCTTCACCGCCCGGCCCATCGAGCAGGCCGACGTGGAATTGCTGGAGACGCTGGCCAGCCACGCCAGCTTCGCCATCGAGCGGGCCCGGCTCTATGAGCGGCTGGTGGAAAAGGTCCGGGAGCTGGAGAAGGCTTATGCCGATCTACGGGACAGCCATGATCAGCTTCTCCGGGCCGAGCGGCTCTCGGCCGTGGGCAAGATGGCTACCCGGCTGTCCCACGAGCTGCGCAACCCGATCGTCTCCATCGGGGGATTCGCCCGGCTTATCGCCAAGAACCTTCCTGCGCAAGACCCCAATCAGGAGCACCTTAAAATCATCGTCGATGAGATCACCCGGGTGGAGACGATGATGTCGGAGGTGCTCGACTTCGTCCGGCCCAGGGAGCCCGCCTTCCGGCCGACCGATCTCAACGAGCTGGTCCGGCGGGTGGTGGCCAGCCTGCAGCCGGCCATAGAGACCGGACGGATCGCCGTGGAGCTGGAGCTGGATCGGAAGCTTCCTTCAGCAGAGGTCGATCCGCTGCAGATCAGCCAGGTGCTGGTCAATCTGATGCGCAATGCCCTGGAGGCCATGAGCCCCGGCGGAACGCTGCGGCTGCGGACCGGCCCTTCCGAAACCGGCGTGCGTATCGAGGTCCAGGACACCGGCACGGGGATCCCCCGCGAGCATCAGGATCGCCTGTTCGATGAATTCTTCACCACCAAGACAGCCGGGGTGGGACTGGGTCTGGTCATTGCCCACCAGACCGTCCATCATCACGGCGGGTCGATCCAGCTGCACAGCCGGGAGGGCCGGGGAAGCACCTTCAGCGTTCACCTGCCCGTTTCCCGGGCAGGTGACTCAGGGCATTCCTCGGAGAACGCCGCAGGTTAAATTACGTTCTTCCGGCACGAGGACTTCCGGAAGGGAGGTCACCGAGATGTCGACCATACTGATCGTGGACGACGAGACCAATATTCGCAAGCTTCTGGAAAAGGAGCTGGCCGCGGAGGGGTATCGGGTTCTGTCCGCCCCGGAGGGCGAGGGGGCTGTGGAGCTGGTGGAGCGGGAAGATATCGATCTGGTGGTCCTGGACATTCGCATGCAGGGCCAGGACGGCATCGAGACCCTGCGGCAGCTGATCCGCCGGAAGAAGACCCTGCCGGTCATCCTGCATACCGGTTATGCCGAGTATAAGATGGACTTCAGCACCTGGATGGCCAGCGCCTATGTGATGAAATCCTCCGATCTGAAGGAGCTCAAGGAAACCATCCGCCGACTGCTTTCCTGACGGCCAACGCCGTGCCGGACTTTTTATGAAACCATTTGTCAGGTATTATCTTCCCGCACTTCTGTGGGCCATCCTGATCTTCACTCTCTCTTCCCTTCCCCGGCTGAGCCCGCCGCCGGTGGGTCTCAAGTTGTCGGATAAGGTCTATCATTTCATAGAATTCGCCATCTTCGGCCTGTTGTTGATCCGGGCTCTGCAATACCTCTCCGGAGCCGCCCGGCAGCGGTCGGCCATCCTCTGGGCGGCCCTGTGCGGCATCCTCTGGGGCGCCCTGGACGAGTTCCACCAGCTCTTCGTCACCGGACGGGAAGCCAGCGTGCTGGACGCCCTGGCCGATGCCGCCGGGGTGACGGCGGTGGCGGTGGTGTTGTGGTGGTGGCATACCAGAAGATCCCTTGCAGACAGGGAGAACAGGCCGCCCGGTCAAAGGAGGAATTCATGAAGCGTTCGATGTATCGATGTCCGTTTTTCAAACGGTCGGTTCATGGCCATCCGCTGATCGCCGGGACGCTGTTGCTTCTCCTGCTGCTGTGCCTCTTTGGCTGTGGCCAGAAGAAGAAAGAAACCGGGGAAACCCGTCTCCAGGTCGGGCTGGTCTTCGATGTCGGCGGAAAAGGGGATAAGTCCTTCAATGACGCTGCCTATCGCGGTCTGACCGAGGCCGCCCGGGATTATCCGGTGGAGTTCGTAGAGTTTGAGCCCGGAGAGGATGCCGATCGCGAGTCCGGACTGCGCAAGCTGGCCCGGGGGGGCTACGACCTGGTCGTCGGGGTGGGATTTCTGTTCACCGATGCCATCACCAAGGTGGCCCGGGATTTTCCCGAGGTCCATTTCGCCGCCGTGGATTACGATATCAAGCCGGGCCTGGAGATCCCGGATAACCTGGTGGCCCTGAAGTTCCGGGAGGAGGAGGGCTCCTTCCTGGTGGGCGCCCT
>CAZOYL010000205.1:0-3441 GCA_964584035.1 uncultured Gemmatimonadota bacterium
ACTAAAGGGAGGTCTGGACTGTACCGGGAGGGAATATTCTCCCGGGCAAATATTTGATTTGACAGAATAAGTCATTGTGCGCCTGTAGCTCAGTTGGATAGAGCAACGGACTTCTAATCCGTAGGCCGCTGGTTCGAATCCAGCCAGGCGTGCCATCTCGAAACACGTGGTGGATGTAGCTCAGTTGGTTAGAGCACCAGGTTGTGGCCCTGGGGGTCGAGGGTTCAAATCCCTTCATCCACCCTTTTTTTATTTTCATGATCATCTTTCTGACCCGTATCGAATAGGGAGTGGATAACCATGGCCGACTGCAAGCATATATGGGAGATGACGGGAATCACCTTCGGATTCGTAGTCTTCGAGAAATGTTTTCACTGCAAGGAACTGCGAACCTATTTCACCGCGGAGGATCATCCTTACTTGGGCGAGGGATATCGTGAGGATGACCACTACTGGAACCGCATGGAGGCCGCGCAGACCTTCCAGTTCGATCTCAAGTGTCAGCAATGCGGTCATACCGAACCGTTCCGCGATCTCATGGGTTTGCTGCACTGCACCGGCTGCCTGACCGACTGTCCGGTGAACGTCAGGCGCCTGGCACTGGAAGAGGACCGCACCTTTGTTCTGGTGGCCTTCGGTTTTTTGCCTCAGGCGCTGAAGAAACCCATCCCGGAACAAAAGCTGGTTCTGCTGACCGATTATTTCAACAGCCGGCGAGACACCTCCCGATCGAAGATCAGGATTCTGCCTTTTGCCCTCATCGAGGACCTGCCCCGCTGCAAGGGAGACTTCATCCATGATATCGGCATGCTGTCGCAGGAGCCGGTTACCGAGAGAAAACCCCTGTTGTGAGCCTATCAAAACTGTCTTGATATTTCCCCAGGCAGAGGAGGAGCGATATGACCGTCAATGAGATGACCGAGAAAATCGGATTGAAGTCATTGAGCACCTTTGAGGATCGCCCCGTCAGCGGCGTTTTCGTCTCCGATATGGTCAGCGACGTCATGGCCGGGGCCAAATCCGGCAACCTCTGGTTGACGGTACAGACACATAAGAGCATCGTTCCGGCCGCCAACCTGGTGGATGTCTCCGCCGTGATCATCACCGGTGACAAGGAGGTTCCCGCCGAGACGGTGGAACTGGCCAGCAAGTTCAAGATCGCCGTGCTGTCCTCCGATCTGCCCACCTTCGAGCTGGTGGGAAAACTCTATCAGCTGGGATTGGGTAGCTCCTGATATGTCCCGCCCTGCGCCCGCCGCTATGGATTGCCATGAAAATCCTCGAATCTCCATCGGCGATCCTGCTGTATGACCCGTTGGGATACCCGGTATGGACATCAGAGCCATTAAAGAGGCCCTGGATGCTGAGATCATCGAGGGCCGGGATCAGCTCGGCGTCCAGGTGGATCACATCTATGCCTCCGATCTGATGAGCGATGTGCTGGCCTTTGGCCAACCGGACTCCATTCTGCTCACCGGCCTGGCCACCCAGCAGGCCGTTATATCTGCGCACATGGCCGAGTTCAAAGGTGTCGTCTTCATCCGCGGGAAATATTCCAAGGACGGAGCCCAAAAATACGCCCGGGACAACCACATGGTCATCCTGCACTCCAACCTGGATATGTATGAAGCCTGCGTGCGTATCGAGGACCTGGTAAAAGGAAAGATCGATCAGCTGGCGGCCCGCAAGAGGGCTGAAGAACCCGAGAAGCTGCTGCTCAGCCAGGAGCGGTTTATCGAGGGCAGCGATTTCGCCAGCGCCGGGATGATCTCCACCGAGATCAAGTCCGTTCTGAAGAAGATCGGATTCGATCCCAAGCTCATTCGGCGGGTGGCCATCGCCACTTATGAGGGAGAGATGAACGTGGTCATGCACGCCAAGAGGGCCAGAGTGTTCCTGACCGTCACACCCAAGCTTATCGAGGTGGTCATCGACGACGAGGGCAAAGGTATCCCGGATGTGGACAAGGCCATGCAAGCCGGATTTTCCACCGCCACCGAGGAACAACGCGCCATGGGATTCGGTTCGGGCATGGGTCTGCCGAACATGCGACGAAATACCGACGAAATCAATATCGAAAGCCAGGTAGGCAAAGGCACCCGGCTGCAGATGAGGTTCATGATTTAGACGTTTTTCAACGAAGGGGAATAGGGCGGTGGATCGATTCTATCACGCCCATATGGTCGATACCGAACGGTGCCGGGGACACATGACCTGCATGAGAGCTTGCCCCACGCAGGCCATACGAGTCCGCAACGGCAAGGCCGACATCTCCGAAGAGCTGTGTGTGGATTGCGGCGTATGCCTTTCGGTCTGTCCCGCCGGGGCCATCGTTCCCATCTCCGATACCATCGGAGACTATGTCCATTTTAAATACCGCGTGGTGGTTCCCTCGCCGGTGCTGTATTCGCAGTTCGAACCCGACATTCATCCCCACATCATTCATCAGGCCTTCAAAGAACTGGGATTCGACGAGGTGGTGGACGTCAGCACGTCGTCGGCTGCCCTGGCCCGGGCTCTGATGAAATACATGTCGAGCTACAAGGGTCGGTTGCCCCTGATTGCCTCTCATTGTCCCTGTGTCATCCGGCTGATCCAGGTGAAATATCCCGACCTGGTCGAGCTGATCGTGCCGCTGGATGCTCCCCGGGAGGTCACGGCGCGTGAGATACGAAAACGGCTGTCGGAAAAACTTGGTTTTAAACCTGAGGAGATCGGTGTTTTCTATACCGCCACCTGTCCGGCCAAGACGGTATCCATCAAACAGCCGGCCGAGAAAACCCGATCCTGGTTCGACGTCGTCATCGCCATCAAAGATATCTACCCGGTGCTGTTGCCCCATATCGTGTCTCTCAAGAAGCGGTTCGATCCGCAGGAAGTCCCGGAAAGCTTCTCATTTCATACCGGCTGGTCCACCCTGGGCAGCATTACTCAGCAGGCCGGAATGGAGAACTGGCTGGCGGTATCCGGTCTGAGTCATGTCCAGCAGATTCTGGACGATATCGAGAACTCCCGGCTGCGCAACATCGATTTCGTCGAAGCCATGGCCTGCATGCTGGGCTGTCTGGGCGGGTCCTTCAATGTGGAAAATCCTTACGTGGCCAGAGCGAACACGATGAAACAGCGAAGCCGATTCGAGAAGCCCGTCGAGGTGGACGATGCCGACATAGAAAAGAAGATTAAAAGCGGATATTATCTGCTGGAAAATCCTGTTTTGCCTCGTCCGACCACCTATTTCGACACCGATCTGGAGACGTCCATCAAACGTATGAGGGAGCGGGAGCGGGTCTATAAGAATTTGCGCCAGACCGATTGCGGCTGCTGCGGTTCGCCCACCTGTATGGCCTTTGCGGAGGATTTCGTCCGGGGAGAGGTGAAGCTGACCGACTGCATTTATCTGTCGGGAAAACTGAAAGAGGATTATGGGAACATCGCTTGACC
>CAZOYL010000206.1:0-3399 GCA_964584035.1 uncultured Gemmatimonadota bacterium
GCCGCTGTACGAGGTCGATAACGGGACCTGGAAAATCACCGTCAAGCCAAAGGAAAAGAAACCGCTGGACGAGTGGACCAAACATCAGGGCCGCTTCAGCCACCTGTACGAGCCGAAAAACAAGCCCATCCTGGAAAAGGCTCAGGCCGAAGTGGACCGCCGCTGGGAGGTGCTGCTCCAGAAAGCCCGGTAAAGGGAATCGGCCGCAGCGAACGCCTCTAAGCGCCAGGAGGCACCCGGAGTCGATCGGGAGGTGTCAACGACCAGATGAATCTGCCCAACAAGCTCACCGTGACGCGGATCATTCTCAGTCCCATCTTCATGGTCGCCTTCCTGGTCGACAACCTCTATTCCCGCTATTTCGCCCTGTTCATCTTCGTGGTAGCGGCCCTGACCGATTTGTATGATGGCCATCTGGCCAGAAAGACCGGCGTCGTCACCAGCTTCGGCAAGTTCATGGATCCTCTGGCCGACAAGCTGCTGACGTCCACCGCCCTGGTGGCTTTTCTGGCCCTGGGATATGTCAAGAGCTGGATCGTTTTGCCGATCATCGTCCGGGAAATCTTCATCACCGGGCTGAGAGCCATGGCGGCCTATCGCGGGGTGGTCATCCCGTCCAGCATTCTGGCCAAATGGAAAACAGCCACCCAGATGGTCGTCATCGTCATCATCCTGATCTTCAGCAACCTGCAGATGACCTGGTCCGCGCTGGGGCGACACAACTCACCGGTGCCTTCAGAGGTGGCCGTCACCATCTTCAATGGACTGCTGCTGGGTTCCATGGTCCTGACCCTGGTCTCGGGAATCGACTACATCGTCAAGAACGCCGGCCTGATCAAGGGCATGATGAAATAGCAGCCCTCCGGGGAGGCTCCTTATCGCCGCGGCAGGAAATATATTTCATCGAACGATCGCCACCGGCGTTCTGACGGGCTATTGCCCCATCGCTCCGGGAACGGCCGGGACCGCGCTGGCTGCCGGCCTCTACTGGGCCTTCCGCCTGGACCGCTGGCCCATCGGCGGAGGCCTGATCCTGTTGTTCTTCCTGCTGGGCGCCTGGTCGGCCTCGGTTCTGGAGAGAGATCTGGGGCCGGATCCGCCGCAGGTGGTGGTGGACGAGGTGGTCGGTTACTGGATCGCCATGTTCGCGCTGCCCCGGAGCTGGGCGCTGGTGATCACCGGGTTTTTCCTGTTCCGCATCTTTGACATCGTCAAACCATTTCCTATTCGCCGGGCCGAGCAGCTCCGCTCCGGATGGGGCATCATGACCGATGATGTCCTGGCGGGCGTCTATACCAATGTGCTGCTGCAGCTGATCGTGTGGCTGCGCCGCTGAACGGCGAGGATCGGTGGCCCATGAAGGTCGAGATCATCACCGTCGGGGACGAGCTCCTGTGGGGACAGACGGCCGACACCAATGCTTCTTTTCTGGGCCGTCGATTGCTCCAGCTGGGCTGTCCGCCGCGGTGGCAGACCACCGTGGGAGACGATCCCGAAAGCATCAAGGAAGCGCTGGCCCAGGCCGGGCGGCGGGCCGACGTGATTCTGATGACCGGCGGCCTGGGCGCCACAGACGATGACCGCACCCGGGGCGCGCTGGCCCAGGCCCTGGGACAACCCCTGGTCCTGGATGAGTCCCTGTGGGGCGATATCCGCCGGCAGCTAACCGCTCAGGGCTGGGCCGTCCGCAGCGCCCACCAGCGCCTGGCGCTGGTTCCCCGGGGCAGCCGGCCGCTGCCTAACTCCGTCGGCCTGGCGCCGGGGCTGTTCCTCGAAACGGAAGCGGTCTCCATCTTTGCCCTGCCCGGCGTTCCTGCGGAGATGCAGGCCATCTTTGAGGAACGGATCGTCCCGTTCCTGGACAAGCTCCCCGCCGGGAAAGTCATCCGGCGGAAGTGTCTGCGGACGGTCGGGGCCGGCGAAACAGAGATCGCCGAGAAGATCCGGAAACTGTCTCTCCGCGATGTGGCCGTCAGCTACCTTCCGGGGCCCTGCGTGGTCGACCTCTGGCTGACGGCCCGAGCTGACCTGGCCCGCGAGGCGGACGAGCTGTTGTCCCGGGCCGTCAGGAAGATCGGGGAGCAGCTGGAGGAACAGATCTACGGGACGGATGAGGACACCCTGGAACGGGTCACGGCCGTCCTGTTGATCATGAAAGGGCACACCATCGCCACGGCCGAATCCTGCACCGGCGGGCTGCTGGCCGACCGGCTCACCGCCG
The DNA here is from genome assembly GCA_964584035.1 of uncultured Gemmatimonadota bacterium. Lineage (GTDB taxonomy): Bacteria > SM23-81 > SM23-81 > SM23-81 > SM23-81 > CAZOYL01. Next base: position 2,222 of record CAZOYL010000206.1, read on the forward strand.
TGCCGGGCAGCTCCGCCTATTTCAAGCACGGCGTGGTGGCTTACAGCAACGAGGCCAAACGGCAGATCCTCAAGGTGCCCAAGCGGACCCTGGACCGTCACGGAGCGGTCAGCCCGGAGGTCGCCGCCGCCATGGCGGCCGGCGTGGTCAAGATCAGTCAGGCGGACATCGGGCTGGCCACCACCGGCATCGCCGGTCCCGCGGGGGGAACGGCCGACAAACCGGTGGGACTGGTCTATATCGGCATGGTCCACGGGGATCGCTCGTTCACCCGGCGTTTCCAGTTCGGCCGGGACCGCTCGATGAACAAGACCTGTGCCGTCCGATCGGCCCTGAACCTGGTCCGACAGCATCTTTTAGACCAATAAGCCGGTGACAACTCATCCGAACCCATGGCCAATGTGAGAATCTTCATCGCGGTAGACCTTTCCGCCGAGGTCAAGGCCCAGATCGCCGGCCTCATCGCCGGGTTGAGTCCGCTGAGCCCGGCCGTCCGCTGGGTTCGACCGGAGGGCCTGCATCTGACCCTGAAATTTTTAGGCGAGATCCCGGAGGCCCGACTGCCGGAGATCTTCGCGTCCCTGGAAAAAGCCCTGGCCGGAAGGCCCTCCTTCCGTTTCCGGCTTGCCGGGACGGGCGGCTTTCCCAGCCTGCGAAGGCCGCGGGTCCTGTGGATCGGCCTGCGGGAGGGCCGCGAGCCGCTCCAGGAGCTTTCCGGATTGGTGGAGAAGGCTCTGGTTCCATGCGGTTTTCCGCCCGAAAAACGTCCCTTCTCCCCCCATCTGACCATCGGCCGTGTCAAATCGCCGCACGGCATCCAGGCCGTGCTGGAGAGACTGCCCGGCAACGATTTTACCAGCGCGCCGATGGCGGCCGAGGCGGTCAAGGTGATGAAAAGCCGGCTGAAACCCACCGGCGCCGAATACAGCGCGCTGAAGATCATCGATCTGAACTCTCCGGCACAGGCACAGGCCGGTGATCGCATAAACCCAGAAAGCGGCGAACCGTCCGCAGATCCGACACCATGAACCCACACCCACGGAGGTGAGAGCAATGTCGGAAGAGAAAAAAACCGAGAAGGCCAAAGCTCTGGATCTGGCCATCTCTCAGATCGAGCGCCAGTTCGGAAAAGGCTCCATCATGAGGCTGGGCAGCGACCAAGCCAAGATCCGGGTTCC
>CAZOYL010000207.1:0-3365 GCA_964584035.1 uncultured Gemmatimonadota bacterium
AGGTTAAAAAGGAGACCGATTCCATGCGATTGCCGATTCCCAGGGCGGCAATGGCCTCGGTTCCGAACAAAGCCACGATCTTGTTTATGAACAGATAAACCACGCTGAACAGTATCCAGGCGGACGAGGCCGGGATGCCGATGCGCAGGATGCGCCACACCATGGAGAAGTCAATATCCCATTTGGGCACAAGCGAGAATTTAAAAGCTAATTTCCCCCGCCTGACTAAGTAAAGGAAAAGAAGGCTCCCCATACCCTGGGAGAAGACGCTGGCCAAAGCCGCTCCATCGGTCCCCAGTCGGGGAAAGGGGCCCCATCCGAAGATCAGGAACGGATCCAGGATGATATTCAATGCCAAACTCCCGCCGATGACCAGCATGGGCGTTTTGGTATCGCCCGATGCCCGGAACAGGGCGCTGAAGACGTCGATCAAAAAGAAGGTGATGGCCCCGGCGAAGATGATCCTCAAGTATCGGATGCCCAGATGGGTCACGTCCGGCGCGGTCCCCATCAACACGAAAGCCCATTTGGTTAAAAGTATGCCGGGGATGGTCAGGCATACGGCGAACAGGATCGAAAACAGGTAGGCCTGCCGGGCGCTGAAGGCTGCCTGATCCGGCTGCTTGGCTCCGATGAACCTGGCCACCAGAGCAGTCACTCCTATCGACACGGCTCCCACCAGGGAATAGATGATCCAGATAACGATGGCGCTGGAAATCACCGCCGCCAAAGAGACAGCACCCAGCTTCCCCACCCAGAAGATGTCCGCGATGGAGAAGGCGGTCTCCAAAAACATGGTGGCCACCACCGGCAGGGCCAGATAGAAGATGCTCCTGGTGATGGACCCGGTGGTTAAGTCGCGCTTCGTTTTCAATTCAGCATTCAACGGCTCCATGATAGTTAAGAATATACCGGATTTCCCGGAATAATCAACTTCTAACAGCTTTCAATCCGATGCGATTGAACCGGACGGCCATAGCCGCCACATCGGACGGTGCAGATGGGGGATGCAAGCCCGTGCCTTTTGTTCCCGGCGGCATGCCTCTCTGCTTGACGTTTTACCGAATCGTGTTATATTGTAAACAGGCTCGACATCCTCGCTGAGTTGCTCCGAGGATAAGGCTAACCGTCTTTACTCAAAACCGTTAAGCCCGAGGTGAAATCGATCGAAGTACTATAGTGTGTTTGACGGCAGAAGAAAGGGGAAGGAAATGTTCAGGAAGATTATAGCCGGGGCGATAATACTTGTGTTTTTGTCTTCCGTTTTCCTATATCTTTGTTCAACTCCGGGACTGTGTCAGAAAATCGACCCCCAGACCGTGAAAAGGCTGGAGTGGATCGATCCTCTGGGCCGACAGCCCACCAGCTACGCTCAGCTTAAGGCCATACAACTTCCTCTTGGGCCGCTGCGGGTCAGGACCATTCAAAGGCTCTCCCCCACGCCCATCCCCAGCCCGAAGACCGGCGATTCTCTGGTGGCGGTCATAATCAACGCTGATCTCTACTCCCAGATCTCCGGCTCCATCAACCAGTATGCACTGGATTTGGCAGACGACGGTTACGCTGTGGAGCAGATTCTCTGGTCGGGCGGGGATTATCAGGACCTGCGGGACACTCTTAGCCAGCGGTGGACCGGCTCGGGACTCATGGGGGCGGTGCTGGTGGGGAATCTGCCGGTGGCCTGGTGCGAGTTGAGTGCCTTCGGACCGGAGGAATTTCCCATCGACTACTACTTCATGGAACTGGACGGCAGCTGGTCTGATTCCGACGGGGACGGCCTGTTGGAGGGGCTCTCTGCGGGAACCGGCGATTTGGGACCGGAAATCTGGGTGGGAAGAATCGCATCCTTCAGCTTAACCTGGGGAAACGAAGCCCAATTGGTGCAGAACTACTTCACCAAGAATCACAGCTACCGTACCGGCAGTCTTTCCCTCCCCCACAGAGCGCTGTCCTTCGTGGATGACGACTGGTTCTACTTTGGCGACTGCGAGCTGAGCTACGCCTATGACGACGTGACCGTGATAACCGACGTGAACCAGACTATTGCCTCCAACTATAAGCAGGAACTGCTGGAAGATTATGAGTGGATACAGCTTTGCTCGCACTCCTCCTGCTGGGCGCACACCTTCAAGATCAACGATGGCGATCCCGGCGGAGGAAGCGTTTACAACTTCGAAGTACATGCTCTCAGGCCGCACGCCTTCTTCTACAACCTGTTCGCCTGCTCCAACACCAAATTTATGGAGACCAACAACCTGGGCAACTGGTACATATTCGTAGATGACTATGGTCTGCTGGCCATCGGCAGCACCAAGTCGGGCGGCATGCTCGATTTCGGATCCTTCTATTATCCCCTGGGTCAGGGAAACAGCATCGGCGATGCTTACAAACAGTGGTTTGAGGTTCAGGCGGCCGGAGGATTCGATGAGTCGGAGCAGGGATGGTTTTTCGGGATGAATGTACTGGGCGATCCGGCTCTGACCATCGACGTGCAGAGTCAGGTTAACCAACCACCGGATCCGACCGGGCTTCCCGAAATCTGCGGAACGTCAAGCTGGAGTCCTACTCAGGTGACCACCAGCCCCTTCACCGACGGAAGTCCCTCCCTGGCTGCCGATCTCTCCGGCACCCTCTGGGCTGTATGGGAGACCGGAAGGAACACTCGTTCCGACATATACTGCAGCTCGTACGACGGCTCATCCTGGTCGGCCGCCGAGCCGGTAGTCACCCGGGAATACTGGGACTTCCATCCCAGCCTGGCTAAAGACAGCTTGGGCAACGTCTGGGCTGCGTGGCAAAGTTTGCAGGATGCCGGCGGCAACTACTGGAACATGGACATCTGTGTCAGCCGACGCACCGGCGGGGCTTGGTCCACGCCGGAGGTGATAACTGCCGGGCCGGATTATGACGAGGAACCGTCCTTGACCGTGGATCTGGCCAACCGGCTGTGGGTGGTGTGGAAGGGTTGGAAAACCGTCTTTCAGAACGTCAATTCCAATATCTTTGTCAGATATTACGATGGCTCTTGGTCATCCCGCAAGACCATAACCTGCGATTTTCATGACGATGCCGATCCGGTGGCGGCGTGCGATGGTGCCGGCAGGGTCTGGGTAATCTGGTCAACCAATCCAGATGGTAACTGGGACATCTATTCGATCTATTATGATAGTTACTGGTCCGCTGTGATTCCGGTCACCACAGACTCGGCGGACGATCTGGCACCCACCATGACCACGGATGCGCTGGGAGCGGTCTGGGTGGCCTGGCACAGTTGGAGGGACGGGGATGCCAACGTCTATGTCAGCCGCAACGACGGCGGGAGCTGGTCCGCTCCCGTTCAGATCACCTACGATGCGGGCAACGAC
>CAZOYL010000208.1:0-3286 GCA_964584035.1 uncultured Gemmatimonadota bacterium
CTGACCCCGGATCAGGTCGGTGATGACCTCCTCGTGAGTGGGCCCGAGAGCGAAGTCACGGTTGTGCCGGTCGGTGACCTTCATCAGCTCCTTGCCGTAGACGTCCCAGCGGCCGCTTTCTTTCCACAGCTCGGCCGGGTGCAGAATGGGCATGAGCAGCTCCACCGCTCCGGCAGCGTTCATTTCCTCCCTGACGATCTGCTCCACCTTGCGGACGGTTCGATAGCCCAGCGGCAGGTAGGTGTATACGCCGGAGGTCAGCTTCCGCATGAAGCCGGCGCGGACCATCAGCTTGTGGCTGATCACCTCGGCCTCGGCGGGATCTTCCTTATGTGTCGGAATGAAGGTCTTCGACCAGCGCACGGCTTTCCTCAGGGCAACCATCTCTCCAGATAGAAAAAAGGAGCGGGCGAAGGGAGTCGAACCCTCAACGTCAAGCTTGGGAAGCTTGCATTCTACCGCTGAATTACGCCCGCACCACTCAGCTTCGGTTTTTTAGGCGGGCTATACAGGATTCGAACCTGTGGCCTTTGGCTCCGGAGGCCAACGCTCTATCCAACTGAGCTAATAGCCCGCGATATTTCCTTAATGTGTTTGATTATGTGTTGTTAAATGTAATGTGTCAAAGCTGTGTTGTCAATAGTTATTTGGAACAGAAGGAGGAGAAAGGCCTCGTGTAGTTCTCTTATAATATATATTTATAATTACTTATATTATTTTTATGATGTTATTGTTGAAGTGTGATGGCAGAAAATGCGGCTGCAGGAGAAGAACACACCTTCCACCTGCCGCGCATCGACCCAATATCGATAGAAAACCCCGGGGTTCTCGCCCGGGGCAAAAAATACATGGATGGACTGGTTCACCATCCGCCTTTCTCTCATTTCACCCTCACCAAGGTCACATCGAACTCCCCCATCTGCCCTGAGGCCTCTGACCAGTTCCCCACAGCATCCACCGATCTTACCGCGTAATAGTATTGATTTGCGGTATCCCCCACCACACCACTGTCGATGAAGGCCGTCTGTGTGGTCGCGGCCAGGGAAGCGCCCGGCAGGCCCGGCTGCTGGCCGCGGTAGATGACGTAGCAGTCGATCCCCTCGGTGCTCTCCGGCTCGATCCAGTCCAGATGGACGTTCCCGGAGGAAGATTTGGCCGTTCTCTCTACCAGGATGGTCAGATCGCTTACCGCCTTGGGCGGCAGGGTGATGGCGAATTTGACGGCATCGGCGCGGAGCACATCCCCGGCGGTAATGCCCCCGGCGTCCTCCACCCTGACAGCCACCTGCTGGCCCGAGGTACAGGCATGGGTCCACAGGGGAATCCAGGAGCCGCTCCCGCTTCTCTGGTCGATGAATACCGAATCGGCATCGATGCCCTCGATGCTGAGCACGTACAGGGCGTGATCGATGGCGTTGGTCGAATTGGGGACGATCTCATAGACCCGGTAGACACCCTCATGCATCAGGGTGGCCTGGAAACGAGCTTTGGCACCGGGAGTTTGATTGTGAGACGCCCACCGGCTGCTGGGGCCGTATGCCTGGGCCACGCTGGTTTGCCAGGTGCCCTCTTCCTGATAGTCGAGTGAATCCTCGTTGTCGACGACGACGAAGTAGGGCTGCACATCGGCGGTGATCAGCACCGGGGCAGCCGGCTCGATGGGATCGTCGCTGTGAACGAAGATCTCGTCGCTGACCGGGCCGATCTCCAGAGGCTGAAATTGTACCGGTAACACTGTAGAACCCATCCCCGGGATGATCACCGGGAAGGTCACCGGAATGGTGACATAGGGCGGCAGAACGCCGATATCGGCTATGGTCAAGTCCCCTGAGCCGAAGTTTCTCAGCCTCAGATCCAGCGACACGCTGTCCTCCTGAGGCACGGCGCCGTAGTCCAGGACCAGGTCCATCACCAGCAGGTCCCTCTCACGGACAAGGGCCGAGAATTTGGCCACATCGGCGCACAGGACGAGTCCTTCCTGGCCGTCTCCGCTGGCCGACACCTGCAGGTAGGTTCCGGAGCCCGGCCGCAATACAGCCGTGCTCAGATAAATCCATTCACCGGCCGGCAGTGGACTGATGAACCGCACGGTGTCCACACAGGCTCCCTGGTTGAAGATCCGATAGATGATGTCCTCAGCAGGATTCGCTATCTCCGGAATTTGCACGAAAATGTTATAGTTGGCCAGGCCGGCGAGGTCCGGATACCAGCGGGCCATGGCCGTGTCGCCGGCAGTCAGGGTCGTCACCCGGGAGTCCAGGCCCCAGGAGTATTCTGTGGAGGTCGACCAGCTCTTGTGGACCTCGACATAGCCGGAGTCGACGTTATCCACGTAGATATCGGCGGGCAAAATATCGAGAAAGGCCATGGCCTGGTTACCCAGCGTGTCGCAGAGCACCACACCCACCCTGGCCAGCTGATCTCTGGGCAGAGATTCGGTCGTCTCCCACTGGTTCGCGCCCGTCGAGTGACAGGGAATCACCAGGTGCTCCTCGAAGATGGTCTTGACGGCCACGAAGGGGACCGGCTGAAAGATCGGCTCGTCGCTGCTGATCCCGAAGAACACCTCGTCTCCCGAGGGGATCTCCCACAGAGACAGATCCGGCTCGGTGGTGTCGGCCTCTCCCCGCCACTGCTGCATGGCCTCGATGGCCGTGCAATAGCGGAAGTTCACATCCGGATAGAGGGCTGCCGCTTCGTGAGCCAGGCTGTCGAGCTTGATCATGTTAGTCAAAAAATCGGTCTCCGGCAGGTGACCCCAGATGCAGGCCATCTGATCGGTGCCTTCGTCTGCCTCGGCGAAGATGGTCTCCATCGTGTTTCCGGCGATCACCGAGCCAAAATGACGGCAGCGGACATTCCAGCCGGGGCCGGAGCCGGGGAGCTGGTAGTTCGCCGGCGAGGGCTGATAGGGAATCCACTCTAAGGTGGCCTGGGACCAGTCGTAGTTGTTGTCCGTCGGCTCCGTCGTGTCGCTGTGAACGCTTGGCGAGGCGCTGTGCATGCTATAGGGCAGGACGCTGTCCAATACGGCCTGCCAGCCGTTGTCCATGTAGTGCCAGCCGCTGCGAAAGGAAACCGGGAAGACCTCTTCCTCCAGCAGGAACTGGGCCAGGGTCACGTTCCAGTCGTCATAGCACTCCATGAAGGTCTGGGACTGGTTCCAGTAATAGATCCCGTCGCCGTTGTAGTCGGTCCATGCGAAGGTGTGATAGTGCAGGGACAGCTCGTCGCCGTTGATCCGGACATTGTCGCCGTGGTACTTCTTCATCAGATACAGGGTCAT
>CAZOYL010000209.1:0-3280 GCA_964584035.1 uncultured Gemmatimonadota bacterium
AAAACACTGCCGGCGGGGTGTTACCAGGTAACCTTTACGGTCAAGGATGCTCATCTGTGGAGCCATTTCGCCCAGACCGGGGATTTCGATACCGAGGTGCTGCGGCACGATGATGTCTCCTTTCAGATCACCACCCAGTATATCCCGACGGAACAATAACGGCCGCCATCCCAATCCTGGATGAAGAGCCCGGCTCCCTGGAGCCGGGCTCTTTGTTTCTGTCGCATCCTGCGGAGCATCTTCTAGAGCATCTTCCGGAGCATCGCCCGGGAAAAAACGCTTGACACCGGCTTGCCGTTTGGTTATAGTACAGCGATATTCTTGCGGATCACGGAGACCTTATCTCCCCTGGAGACCTTATCTCCCCGGAAAAGGTGCATGGGCGTTCCCAGCGGTTCAGATCGTACCCCTTCGACCCGTATGACCGGACGGTTCCGGAAGAGCCGTTGGTCTCCTCTTCTCTATCTTTTACCCGCCGCCAGCGTGATCTTCGTTTTCCGCCTCCTGCCCATTCTTTCCTCCTTCTACATCAGCTTCTTTCGGTGGGGTCTGATCAAGGGCCCTTTCCTGGGTCTGGGCAATTATTTGAGGATGTTCCAGGATCCCAAGTTCTGGCAATCCCTGGTCAACACGGTCTATTTCGTCGCCGGCATGGTGCCGGCCAGCCTGTTCCTGTCCCTGTTCGTCGCCGTCCTGCTGAATAAAAAGATCAGGGCCATGGGGGTTTTCCGAACCACCTATTTTCTGCCCGTGGTCACCTCTCTGGTGGCCGTCTCCATGGTCTGGAAATGGATCTATCACCCCGAAATGGGCCTGGCCAACTATTTTCTCCAGCTGGTCGGGATCGAAAAGCTCCTCTGGCTGTCCGAGTCGACCGGGGTGATCAAACTGGCCCTCGGGGGGCTGGGAATCTCGGTCCCCAACTGGCTTGGCGGGCCCAGCCTGGCGCTCTATGCCATCATCATCATGAGCGTCTGGAAGGGCCTGGGGTACAATATCATCATCTTCCTGGCCGGCCTCCAGAACATTCCCGAACAGTATTATGAGGCCGCCCGTATCGATGGAGCCGGCGCCCGGGCCACCTTCTGGCATATTACCTGGCCGATTCTCTCGCCGATCACCTTCTATGTGCTGATGGTAACCACCATCACCACTTTTCAGGTGTTCACCCAGATCTGGATGATGACCACCCCCCAGGGCGGCCCCCTGGGCACTACCAAGGTGATCGTCTTCTATCTCTATGAACAGGGCTTCATGGAGGGCTTCGATCGCGGCTACGCCAGCGCCATCGCCCTGGTCCTGTTCCTGCTTCTATTGTCCCTGTCTATCCTCCAGCGCCGTCTGGTGGAGAAGAAGGTCTATTACTCATGATCGGCACGAGCGCGGCCTCATATCGCCTGGGACGTCTGGCCGGCCGGGGGATTCTCTACCTGACCCTGACCGTCGGGTCGCTGACCATGATCCTGCCCTTTTTCTGGATGCTGTCCACCTCCCTGAAGACGCCTCCCGAGGCGCTCCGATTCCCGCCCACCTTCATCCCGCAGGTGTTCGATTTTTCCAACTACGTGGAGGCCTGGAAAGCGGTGCCGTTCCCGCTGTATTTCAGCAACACCATCTTTGTGGCCTTCGCGGTCATGGTCCTGGTATTGATCACCTCTTCTCTGGCCGCTTATGCCTTCGCCCGGATGCGGTTTCCCGGCCGGGAAACCATCTTCCTGCTGTTTTTGAGCATGATGATGGTGCCCATGCCCGTCTACCTGGTGCCCAGCTACGTGATCCTCTCCAAATTGGGCTGGGTGGATACCTATAATGCTCTGATCATCCCCTGGGCGGCCCACGTGTTCAGCATCTTCTGGCTGCGCCAGCAGTTCCGGACCATTCCCAACGACCTCTACGACGCCGCCACCATCGACGGCTGCAGCCGGTTCGGTTTTCTCTGGCGGATCGTCATCCCCCTGTCCCGATCCGTGCTGGTGGCCGTCGCCCTGTTCTCCCTGATCGGCAGCTGGAACAGTTTCATGTGGCCTCTGGTGGTGACCAACAGCGTCAGCAAGCGGATCATTCAGGTGGGACTGGCCTATTTTTCCACCGAGCAGGGCACCCAGTATACCCTCATGATGGCCGCGGCCACCTTCTGCATCGCCCCCCTGCTGTTGCTGTTCTTTATCGCCCAGAAACAGATCATCTCCAGCTTTGCCCGCAGCGGCCTCAAGGAGTGATCTCTCCGCTGACCGGGTTTCGATCGCGTTCCCGTGCACAGAACGCCTGAGGAGGAACTGTCCATGCTGAAAAGAACGATGGTCGCGCTGTTGATCCTGACGTGCTGTGTTCCCTTGATCGAATGCGGAAAGAAACAGCAAGGCGCCGGAGAAATGACCAAGATCTCTTTCTGGTACGGGTTCGGCGGGCCGCTGGGAGAGAGCCTGGAGAGCATGATCGCCGATTTCAACGCCAGCCATCCCGGCATCGAGGTGGCCGGCGTCAGCATGGGGCAATATGCCGCCCTCAGTCAGAAGATCATGGCCGCCATCGCCGCCAACAATCCCCCCGCCCTGGCCCAGGTCTACGAGAACTGGACGGCCAATTTCATCGAGGCCGGCGCCATCGTGCCGCTGGAGCCGTTCATCCGCGGACCCCAGGGCTTCACCCAGGAAGATCTGGATGATATCTTCCCGGTGTTTATGGAAGGCGGCCAGTTCCAGGGACAGATGTGGACCTTTCCCTTCAACAAGGGTTTGCCGGCCATCTATTACAATAAGGAGATGTTCCGCCGGGCCGGCCTGGATCCGGAGCAGCCTCCCGGGACCTGGGAGGAATTCCGCGAGATGGCCGCCAAATTGACTCGCGATGAGAACGGCGATGGTCGACCGGAGCAGTGGGGGACCAGCTTTTCCATTCCCACCGCCTTTGCCATGTATCAGCAGATCCTGGTGCAGAACGGCGGTCAGATCATGAGCCCCGACGGAAGCCGCTTTCTGTTCAATTCCCCGCAGGGGGTGGCCGCCCTTCAGTTCCTGGTGGATCTGGTCGAGAAGGATCACGTCGCCTACATCGCGCCCGGCGCCTATGAGCATCAGACCGACTTCGTCTCTCGGAAGGTGGCCATGATCCAGGGCTATATCGTCTCCCGCAAATATATGGAGCCGCAGCTGACCTTCGAGCCGGGCATCGCAGCCGTGCCCCGGGGGGAACAGCAGGCCGTCCTGATCACCGGGACCAACCTGGCCATCTTCTCCCGGGCCAGCGAGGCTCAGCAGCAGGCCGCCTGGACCTTCGTGAA
>CAZOYL010000210.1:0-3244 GCA_964584035.1 uncultured Gemmatimonadota bacterium
GGGTATAGTGGCCGGACCGCAGCGCCTTGAGCAGCCCGATCTGCTGCACGGTCAGCGATCCCCCAAGACCCACCGTGGCACCCTTAGGGATCATCTCCAGAGCCTTGGCGGTGGCGGCCTCACCGTCGCTCACCAGGATGACCTGGGTATTGCGTCTCTCCAGGGCGGCCGCGACCGCTTTCATGCGGGCCTGGTGATACCAGGATGTGTCAATCTTCATGCTCCGACCTCCGGAAAACGATCCGTCCTCCGACGATGGTGACCTCGGCCCGGCCGGTCAGCTCCCAGCCGTCGAAGGGCGTGTTTTTCGATCGCGAATGAAAGGCCCGGCGGTCCACCGTCCAGCGGGCCTGAGGATCGATGATGGTCACATCGGCCGGGGCGCCCCGGCGGAGTGCTCCCCCCTCGATCCCCAGGATGCGGCAGGGATGAAGGCTCATCCGGGCGACCGCTGCCATCAGATCGAGCACCCCGGCGGCCACCAGCTCGGTGAGCACCAGGCCCAGGCTGGTTTCCAGCCCGACCATGCCGAAGGGCGCGGCGTCGTACTCCAATTCTTTTTCCTCGACCGCATGAGGAGCGTGATCGCTGGCCACGCAGTCGATGGTCCCGTCGGCCAGCCCGTCCCGTATGGCCTGGCGGTCGACCGCCGTGCGCAGGGGCGGATTGACCTTGGTGTTGGTGTCGTAGCCGCGCACGGCCTCATCGGTCAGAGTAAAGTGATGGGGCGTGGCCTCGGCCGTGACGCGGACGCCCCGGGCCTTGGCCGAGCGGATCAGCTCGACGCTGCCGGCGCTGCTGACATGGGCGATGTGCAGGCGGGCGCCGGCGAATTCGGCCAGGCGAAGGTCCCGGGCCACCATGACGTCCTCGGAGAGGGCCGGGATGCCTTTGAGGCCCAGCACGGTGGACAGGTAGCCCTCGTGCATCACTCCGGCTCCGCTGAGCGCCGGATCCTCGCAGTGAGAGATGACCGGCAGGTCGAACATGCTGGCGTACTCCAGGGCGCGGCGCAGGATCTCGGCGCTGGTCACCGGGCTGCCGTCGTCGGAGACGGCCACGGCGCCGGCGGCCTTCAGGTCGGCCATCTCGGTGAGCGACTGGCCCTGGCGCCCCCGGGTCACGGCGGCGATGGGATAGACCCGCGCCGGGGCCTGTCCGGCCCGCTCGCAGACGAACCGGACCGTCTCCTGCGTGTCGATCGGCGGCTCGGTGTTGGGCATGCAGGCCACGGCTGTGAATCCTCCGGCGACCGCCGCCCGGGCTCCCGTAAGGATGGTCTCCTCATCCTCCCGTCCGGGCTCGCGCAGGTGAACGTGCATGTCCACCAGCCCGGGCACGACGATCTTACCCCGGGCATCGAGGACCTCGGCCCCCTCGGGTTTGTTGATCCGCCTGGCGATGGAGGCGATCTTGCCGCCCCGGATGAGCAGGTCGGTCACCTCGTCCCGGCGGCTGTCCGGATCCACCAGGCGCCCCGATTTGATCAGCAGCGATGTGCTGGGACTCATGCCTTTACCCCCAACTGACGGCTGCAGGTCATCATTGGATCCCGGCCTCCCCCCCGCTGAGCAGAAAGAGCACCGCCATGCGCACCGCCACCCCGTTGAGGACCTGATCCAGGATGACCGAATGGGGACCGTCGGCCACCTCCGGGGTGATCTCCAGGCCCCGGTTGATGGGACCGGGGTGCATAATGGTCAGGGTCTTCCTGGCCCTGGCCAGGCGCTCCATGGTGATGCCGTAGCAACGGTGATATTCCCGGGCCGATGGCAGCAGGCCCTGCGACTGCCGTTCCCGCTGCAGGCGGAGCACATTGATCACGTCGGCCCCCTCCAGGGCCTTTTCCAGGTCGATAAATACCTCCACGCCCATCTGCGAGACGTCCAGGGGCAGCAGCGTCTTGGGCGCGCACACGGCCACCGAGGCGCCCATCGTCCTGAGACCCCAGATGTCGGAGCGGGCCACCCGGCTGTGGGCGATATCGCCGACGATGACGATCCGCAGGCCGTCCAGCCGGCCGTATTTCTCCCGCAGGGTGAACATGTCCAGCAGGGCCTGGGTGGGGTGCTCGTGAGCGCCGTCGCCGGCATTGATCACCGAGGCCTCGATGTTGGCGGCCAGATAATGGGGCGCTCCCGGAGCCGAGTGGCGGATGACGACCTGGTCGATCTTCATGGCCTCGATGTTCTTGACCGTATCCATCAGGGTCTCGCCCTTCTTGACGCTGCTGCTGGCCGTGGAAAAGCTGACCGTATCGGCGCTGAGGCGCTTCTCGGCCAGCTCGAAGGAGAACCGCGTCCGGGTGCTGGGCTCGAAGAACAGATTGGCCACGGTCAGGCCCCGCAGGGCGGGGACCTTCTTGATCGGCCGCTCGAGGACCTCCTTGAAGGACTCGGCCGTCTCCAGGATCCGTTCGATGTCCTCCCCGGACATGTCCTCCAGGCCCAGCAGGTGCCGGCTTTTCAGCTTCATGTCCGCCTCCTGCGCGGTTCCTTCTCCACCACCACCTCATCGCTGCCATCCACCTCGCGGATCCGGACCACCACTTGCTGTCCCCTGGCGGTGGGCACGTTCTTGCCGACGTAGTCGGCCCGGATGGGCAGCTCCCGGTGGCCGCGATCGACCAGCACGGCCAGCTGCACCGAGCGGGGGCGGCCGAAGTCCATCAGCTGGTCCAGGGCGGCTCGGATGGTTCGCCCGGTGTTGAGCACGTCGTCCACCAGGATGACGGCCTTGCCCTCGATATCGAAGGGGATCTCCGTCTTGTGGACCACCGGCTGTTCCAGGACCACCTGAAGGTCATCTCGATAGAGGGTGATATCGATGACGCCCACCGGAATGGAGACCTGCTCGATGGACTCGATCACCCCGGCGATCCGGGCAGCCAGATAATCGCCCCGGGCCCGGATGCCGACGACGACCACATCGGCCGCTCCTTTGTTGTGCTCTATGATCTCATGGGCGATGCGGGCGATGGCCCGCTGGATGTCCTTGGCATCCAGGATCTGACTCACGATTCGCTCCCGTCGTAAAATCCACCGCCCGCAAGACTGCGGCCGGTTCCGCCGCGGCCATAAAAAAACCTTCCCGCCGGAAGGGCAGGAAGGCCGAAGCTCATCCTGTGGCGCCCTTTCCGGCCTCGCGGTGCCAGTTTAAAGGACGTTCTCTGCGAACGCTGGATCTATCTGCGTTCATGTTCGCCAATAGATAACATCTCGGGGGGGAGATGTCAAGGGGAAAA
>CAZOYL010000211.1:0-3218 GCA_964584035.1 uncultured Gemmatimonadota bacterium
CGGCCGGGACGGTGTCGGTGTCCACCGCCACCTCCGGTTTGAGCGGCTCCTCGTAGGGGTCGTCGATGCCGGCCACGTGCTTGATCTCGCCGGCCTGGTATCGCGAGAATAATTTGTATTTGTCCCTTCTGCGCAGCTCCTCCATGGAACAGCGGCAGTAGACCTCGATGTACTTGCCCAACCGTTCCCGGTTTTTCTCCCGGGCTCGGCGAATGGGGGAAACGGCCACGGCGATGGCCACCACGCCGTTCTTGGTCAGCAGATGGCAGACCTCGCCCATGCGGCGGATATTTTTCTCGCGGTCCTCGGCGGAGAACCCCAGCCCCTCGCTGATGATCTTGCGCATCTCGCGGCCCCGGATGATCTCCGACCAGAGACCCCGGCCGGCCAGCTCGTGGTGCAGCATCTCGGCCAGGGTGTGCTTGCCCGAACCGGTCAATCCGGTGAACCAGACCGTGAAGGCTGTCTTATGGGGTTGCGGCATCATGTTATGCTCCAATCGGTTAATAAACCAGACCGATGAGCGGCCAGTAGAATCGCATGATCAGCATCAATACCAGAATGGCGGCCACATTCATCAGGATGCCCGCCCGGACCATCTCCCGGATGCTGTAATATCCCGCCGAATACGAGATGGCGTTTGGGGGGCTGCCCATGGGCAGGCAGAAGGGCAGGCCGGCCGGAATGGTGACGGTGAAGACGATCAGCAGGGGTGACAGGCCGTACTTGTTGCCGAGAGCAAAGCCCAGCGGGATGAGCACGGCCACGGCGGCGGCGTTGCTGATGCCCTCGGTGAGCAGGATGCTGATGACGGCCAGGATGACCAGGATGGCAAAGGCGGGAATCTGGTCGAAGGGCAGATAGCCCAGGATGAGACTTTCCAGCGCCCGGGTCTCCATGAGGGCCTTGCCGATGGCGATGGCCCCGCCGTACATGACGATGACGCTCCAGTTGATGTAGTCCTCGATCTCGTTCCAGTGGACGATCTTGAGAATGAACAGCAGGATGGCGGCCAGGATGGAGATCTCGGCCAGACCGATCCGGTGGCCGATCAGGATCCAGGCCATGATGGTGGCCAGGATGAGGACGCCCATGCGTTTCTCCCTGGCCGTCATCGGGCCGATGCGGTCCAGTTCCTGGCGCAGGAAATGCCGGGCCTTCTTGACCTCCTTGATGTCAGGGGGGAACAGGAGCATGAGGTGCGCCGTGGCCAGGGGAACCATCAGCACCACCACCGGGATGGCGGCTCTGGCCCACTGCAGGAAGGTGATCGTCTGGCCGTAGGATTCCTGCAGCAGTCCCACCGCCAGGGGCGCCCGGGCGCCGCCCAGGAAGGTGCCCACCCCGCCGATGATGGCGCCCCACGCCAGGCTCAGAAAGAGAGCTTTGCCATAGCGGCTTTGGTGGGGCTGGAGCTTCAGCTGTGAGGAGACCTCCAGCACGATGGGAAACATCATGGCCGCCACGGCGTGCTCCGGCATCCACAGGGCGAAGAAGGCGCAGGTCACTAAAATGCCGAAGATGAGAAAACGCGGGCTGCGGTCGAATCGCTCCAGGAAGAGCAGGGCCACCCGCTTGCTGAGGCCGGTCCGGATCATGGTGGCGGTCAGCATGAAGACGCCCAGCAGGAAGAAGACGGCTTGATTGCCGAAGAACGAGAAGGCCCGGGCCGGCTCCATGACCCCGAACAGGGGGATCAGAACGATGGCCAGCAGGCTGGTGGCCGCCAGAGGGATCAGATTGGTGACCCACAGGGCCAGACAGAGAACGAAGATGGCCAGGGCGTTGCGACCGGCCATGGTCATGCCCTGGGGAGGCTCCTGGAGCATGATGAACACCGCCAGCAGCATGGCCAGGGCGAAAATGATTAATTTCAGAGGCATGATGGGCCGGTTGGTGATGTTCATCTGATCCCTCATGGGCTTCGACTCAGCGAACCGAGAACGGCTCCGAGGTGAGGTCGAATGTGCTTCGGACCCTCAAGTTAGCAACCTGCCATGGAAAATGCAAGGGAAAAGCTCGAAAAGGAGGTGATGGTACCGGGGATTTATTTCAGCAGCAGCATTTTGCGGGAATCGGACAGGCGGCCTGCTCGCAGAGTATAGAAATAGATCCCGCTGGACACGGGTCGCCCGGCATCGTCGCGTCCGTCCCACAGGAGGGCGTGTTCCCCCGGCGGCAGGTCAGCGTCCAGCAGGGTGCGGACCCGCTGCCCGAGAACGTTGAAAATCTTCAGGGTGGTCCGGCCGGGGACTTCCCCGGGGAGGGAAAAGGTGATCGTGGTGGCGGGATTGAAGGGATTGGGGTGGTTCTGGGCGAGGACGAAACGTCCCGGGAGGGCGGCGCCGCGATCGGCATGAGGTGCCACACCGGTGGTGATCTCGAAAAAGTTCAGGATCCGGCTCATCACCTCGGTGCGGGCGCTCTCGGCGATGATGGCCTCGAAGGGGAAACCGAGATAGACCAGATGCCCCTGAGCCGTTCCCGCGCCGAACGAACCGGCATACTCCAGGCCGGCCGAGTGTGAAGTACCCGCATAGGTGAGGTTGGCCAGGCTGCCGTTGCGGGGGGCGATGGCATCGGGGCCCTCCTCGCCGTAAAGGCCCTCGGAGCTGTCGGCGAAGCTCCAGCAGAGGCCCTCGAAGATGGTCCCGGCGATGCCGGTCACGGTGTCGCTGCCGGCGTCGCCGGCCACGAAATCGGCCTGCAGGATTTCATGGTAGAACTGGCTGTCGGCCGCCGATCCCTGATCCACCAGATCGTAACCCATCTCCGAGCCGGACAGCAGCAGGTTTCCCCCATTCTCCAGATAGTCCGTGATCAGGTCCTGTTCTCCGGGGGCGAAGGTGGAGTCCTCGACGCTCTCGTCTCCCAGGACCCAGACAACAGCATCATATTCAGCCAGGCCGACCGTGCCGCCGGCGACCGCCTCATTGGAGCAGCAGTCGAAGGCGATCTGTAACGATTCCAGGGTCCGGGCATGGATCAGGGCGAATGGATGGGAGGGCTCGCTCCAGATGCCGGAGGTGCGGTCGAAGCCGTCCACCACCAGGACCTTGGGACCGATGTCGGTCAGCCGGGTGCCGTAGATGTCCGACCCTTCGCTCTCGTTGGGAACGGCCGCAGAGTCCACTGCGGTCACCCGGAAGTACAGGGCCTGGTCATTCTGGAAGTAGTCGGCCCCCAGGAAGGTGACGGTGTCGGGCAGGTCGTTCTCA
>CAZOYL010000212.1:0-1604 GCA_964584035.1 uncultured Gemmatimonadota bacterium
CTGCGGGCCGACGCCATCAAGCTGACCGAGGCCCCCACCGGCGTGGCGGTAAGCACCTTCTATGCCGAGATCGAGGATGAAGGCGTGGCCATTCACTGGTCGACCACCGATCCCTATCATCTCGACCGGTTTAACATCTACCGCCTGACGCGTCAGAACGCCCGCCCGACCCGGCAGGACCGGATCAACCAGCAGTCCCTGCAGGGCACCTCACCCTACGTTTACCTGGACACCGACATCCTGCCCGGCGAGATCTATTATTACTGGCTGGAGCAGATCGACGAGACCGGCCGGAGCACCTTTCACGGGCCGGCCCTGGCCAATCTCAGCGGCCTGGTCCCCGACACCTATGCCCTGTTCCAGAACTATCCCAATCCCTTCAATCCCGAGACCACCATCCGCTATGCCCTGCCCGGCGATCAGATGGTCAGCCTGCAGATCTACAACATCCGCGGGCAGCTGGTCAAGACCCTGACGGATGAGCCGATCAAGGCCGGCTATCACAGCCTCATCTGGGACGGCCGCAACGACGCCGGCCTAACGGTGGCATCGGGCATCTACTTCGTCCAGCTGAAAGCTGGGTCCTTCCGCCAGATCCGCAAGCTGGCTCTGATCAAATAAGGAGGTGAGACCGTGATGTCGAGGAAAATCATCTGTGTCGCCGCCCTGACGGTCCTCTCCCTGAGCGCCCTGGCCTCCGGAGCCGTCCTCCGGACGGCTGGGGAGCCGGTCCAGCTGACCTCAGGAGAGGCTTATTTCATGCAGCCTCTGTGGTCCCCGCAGGGCAACCGGCTGGCCCTGGCCGGTGAGAACTACCAGGGACTGTGGACCGTCCCCCGGGAGGGCGGCCAGCCGCAGCAGATCTGCGGCCTGCCGGGGGCCGGTTTTCTGCCCGCCTGGGATCCGAGCGGGACGCGCATCGCCTGCCGCGTCTCCCGGCTGGAGAACCAGCGCAAGCTCAGCGCCATTGCCGTGTACGACCTGGACAAGGGCACGGCCACGGAGCTGACCGAGCACGTCAAGGAGATCGGACTGCCCCGGTGGATCGACGGCGGACGCCAGCTTCTGTATCCGGAGGATGGACGGCCGCAAACGGCCCAGGCCCCCGGGGCGGTCAAGGTCGATCGCCCAGGAGAGGAGATTATCGTCACCGTTCAAGACGACGCCATCGCCGTGCAGCGCTCTCCATGGGAAGAGGCCGATATCCTCAGACCGGTGGACGAGCGGATTTTGTGGGCCGAGCTGTCCCCCGACGGAAGCCGGATCGCCTTCGAAGCCGTCGGCGCCCGGCTGTACGTCACCGACCTGGCCGGTGCCGATCCGATCTCTCTGGGACGCGGCGAGCGGCCCCGGTGGTCGCCGGACGGACAGTGGATCGCCTACATGATCACCGAGGACGACGGCTACCGCATGCTTGCGGCCGACATTTTCGCCATCGGCCGGGACGGCAGCGGAAAGACGGCCGTCACCGAGACCGCCGACCGTCTGGAGATGAATCCGCACTGGTCCCCGGACGGCGGCATGATCGCCTGCGACACCCGCGGCGAGGGCATCATTCTGCTCATTCCGGTGGAGGTCTCGGGGGAGGCGGAGGGCGGCGACTC
>CAZOYL010000212.1:1704-3154 GCA_964584035.1 uncultured Gemmatimonadota bacterium
GCATCATTCTGCTCATTCCGGTGGAGGTCTCGGGGGAGGCGGAGGGCGGCGACTCGCCGGAGAGATAGAGCATCGACGATCATCAATATGAAATACGGGAGCGGCGGATCTTTTCAAACTTTCAATTCTTCTCTCTAACCTGGAGGTGATCATGAGAAAGACCGCCTTCGTTCTGGGCTGTCTGCTGGCCCTGGCCGTGATGACGGCCGGGACGGCCCTGGCCGGGTACGTCTGCGAGTACTCCAACTCCGAGGTGACCGGCAACGATGCCAGCAACCGGATCACCGGCATCGCCGTGCTCTCGGAGGACGACTTCGCCCTGACCATCAACCGCGAGTCGGTCCCCCTCTATGCGCTGTGCAAGTGGACCGATGCCACGGCCACGACCGGCCGGGGCAGCGACGTGCTGCAGTGGTTCTATAGCTTCGACACCGTCAACCTGGAAAATCCTTTCGGCATGGCCGCCGACGGCAACGGCTACCTGTATCTGTGCAACAACGACCCGGATCGTAACATCCTGGTGTTCGACGGCAATCTGGCCAATCCCGAGGCCTCGCCCTACCGCCTGGCCACCGGCACCGGGGACACCCTCTATACCATCGATGTCGACGGCGAGGGATACGTCTACGTCGGCTACTGCAACGCCGAAAACGACCGGGTGGATATCTATCCGCCGGTCACCGACAACATGTGGACCGCCCACACCGGCAGCCCGATGACGACCATCGCTCTGCCCGCAGGCCAGTATCTGGGAATGTGCGTCAACGCCACCGGCAGCGAGGTGTACGTCAGCGAGTATACCAGTTCGCTGATCACCCGCTACACCGGATCGCCGGCCGGCGGCTACACTCTGGACGGCGGCTTCAGCGTGCAGCTCGACAGCCTGGCGACGGCCATCGACATCGACGGACAGGGCTACCTCTACGCCGTCTCGGACTTCGCATCGTCCATGATGTTCGAGAACCCCGCCGGGTACTCCTGGTTCTGGGTGGTCAACACGAACACCGGCGCGGTCACCGACCGGGTCGACATGTTCTCGCCCAACGGCGGCTCGGCCTCCGAGACCTCTGCCGGCTACCATTCCGCCGTGGACATCGAGGTGGATGAGGCCGGCAGCATCTACGTGGTCCACTACTACTCCTGGGCCATCGAGAAGTGGGTCGGCTCGCCCTCCACCGGAGTGGAATCGGTCGAGGGCCACGGTGATCTCCCCCATACCTCGGTCCTGGTGCAGAACTATCCCAACCCGTTCAATGCCGGCACCGAGATCCGCTACCGCCTGCCGGCGGACGCGCAGATGCGGCTGGATGTCTATAACGTGGCCGGTCAGCTGGTGGAGCGCCTGGCCGACCGCTATCAGATCGCCGGTGAATACCTGGTGGAGTGGAAGCCCGGCGATCTGCCGTCGGGGATCTACTTCATCCGCCTGCAGGCCGGGGAACGATCGGCG
>CAZOYL010000213.1:0-3135 GCA_964584035.1 uncultured Gemmatimonadota bacterium
CTGGCCCGGCAGCACGCTCTCAAGCGGCGCCGGGAGCTGAACCGGAAACTGAAAGGCTCTTCGTGAACAGCCACATTGTCCGGCAGACCCGGGCATCGGCCGTTTTGGCGTAGAAATACAGAGGGGCCACCCAGCCGATCAGGGCTTTCTCATAGCCCAGCCGGCGCATGTCGGCCATGCAGCGCCGGAACAGGATGGTGCCCAGCCCTTTGGCCCGGCGGAACTCCTCTGCCGTGCGCATCGCCCCGAACCAGCCCGGGCGGTCCACGTCGTACTGGGCATAGGCCACGATCTCGTTATCCCGCAAGGCGATATGGCAGCTGACCGGGTCCTGCCGGAAGCAGGCATCGACCCGGTAGGCATCCTCCCGGCGGTCCCCTCCTAAAAAGTCCAGAAACGGCTCCCGGTCGTCCGGCGTCAGGCGCCGGAATTCGAATCCCTCTCCTGCCAGCCGTTGCTTGCCGTCGGCCGTTCCCCAATCCCGGGCCGGCAGGTCGGCCTCCATGTGAAAAAAATCGCCCGCCTTGACGTATCCGCGCCGCAGCAGGAAGGCTGCCGACTCGGTATTGCGGGGATCCACGCCGGGCTGCAGGTAGTTGGGAGCGCAGTCGGAGACGCGAATCTCCCGGGCTCCCCGCTCCCGCAGGCGCCTCTCCATCTCCTCCAGAAGCCTCGATCCCAGGCCTTCCCGACGCCTGTTCCTGTTCACCGCGAACCACTTGATCCAGCCGGTTGGACGCCCCTTTCTGTCCTTGAACAGGCCGGGCATGAAGGCGATGATCTCATCTCCCTCTCGTCCAACCAGAGCTAATTCGGGATCGAAATGGGGGTCGCCGAACGTCTTGTCCTCGATCAGCGGCGCGGTGAAGATGTCGTATGCGATGTTGCGGTTGCAGAACTGGCCGAGAGCCGGCAAATCCTCCCTGCGGATGATGTCGATGTTCATGAGCAGGTTCCTTATGCGCAGATTTGTTATGAGTGGTTCTTCTGGGCGGTTTCTCAATGAGAGTATCACCCCGGGCGGCATTTGTCAAGGAAAAAGATGGGCCGGACGGAATGGGTTGCGCTTGGAAACGACCGGATGGCGATGTTCCCTGAGATGACCCTGTCGGCTTGGAAACCATGTTACCGTAGACTCTGTTATCTGATATCCGTATCGCCCGGAAAAAAATACTTGACAAAATACCGTATTTCGGGTAAAATGGTATTGAAGGAGTGAATGGCTTAATTATATTTTATTCGACAAAATGGAGATTCCAAAAAAAGGGGCTGTTATGAAGTTAGCAATTGCTCTAATCATGCTCTCGGTCTTCCTGCTGTCGGCGCTTGCCGCGGCCGATACCCAGATGGCCACTTCGGTGATGGCCTCTGGTGGGGGAGAGGCCAGCTCGACCAACTTCAGGATGAAGGCCACCCTGGGGCAGTCCACGCCCATCGGTCTGTCTTCCAGCACCAATTTCGGAGTGGGAGCCGGCTTCTGGTACCAGGATCCGGTGGCCCCGTCGGCCATCGGCGATCTGACCAGCACCCTGTCGGTGGACGATATCGTTCTACAGTGGTCCCACAGCGCCGACAACGTGGCCATCGATCATTATGTTGTTTACCGGGACACCGATCCGGACTTTACCCCCGGCAGCGGCTGTTCCGTTCACCAGACCAAAGGCACCTCCTATCAGGATCCCGGGGCCGCCGGCACGGTGGGGACCGACTACTTCTACATCGTCAAGGCCGAAGATCCCAGCGGGAACCTGGCCGAGGATTCCAACCGGGCGGGTGAGTTCGATACAGACATGGGCAATGGGACACCGTAATTGATCTTTCAACCGTATATTCCTTTTGTAGGGCGCAGCGTTGCTGCGCCCTTTTTTTATGTGCCACCAAATGGTGATGAGCCGGCTTCATGCAAGACAACGTGCTTCATTGTCCGCAGCCGTGAATTTCATTTTTTCTCTTGACCTGAACAAGAAATTATTATTAAATACGGAAGGAATATCGGATAATTGTTGTCTGCGGCCGTTGGAAGTCATTTTCCGCCTGCCTTTCCATCCGTATCAACCCGTAACCTTTTCAAGGAGGTGTTCCATGAGAGCCAGAGGCCAGCTGATCTTCATGGCTGCCATCATCCTGATGGCTGTCTCTATCGTCTTGGCCCCCGTGGCGGTCATTGGGGAGACGGCCGGTCGGGCGGGCCAGGTCGGCGGTCTGGGTTTTTCCACAGCGGTGCCCAGCCAGTTAAACTATCAGGGTTTTCTGGTGAATGCCGCCGATTCACTGGCCATCAACGCCACCTTAGAGATGACCTTCCGGCTGTTCGATTCTGCAACCGATGGGACAGAACTGTGGTCCGAGATCCACTCCTCGGTCCAGGTGAATAACGGCCTATTCCAGGTGTTGTTGGGAAACATAACGCCTTTGTCGGTCGATTTATTCGATGGTCCAGCCCTGTGGCTGCAGACAGAGGTGGGCGCAGAAGCGCTTTCTCCCCGGAAATCTTTGGTCAGCATAGCCTACAGTTTTCGAGCTCAGACAGCCGATGAGGCGGCCATAGCCGATTGGGCCACAGGAGCCCAGCATGCCGTCTATGCCGACACTGCCGACTACAGCCAAGCATCGGCCGTTGCAGTGGCCGAAAGCGCCCTAGTGGCCGACGATGCTCACCATCTGGAAGGTTACACCTGTGGCAATCTGGATGACCGCTGGGTGGATGAGGACCAGGCCGATGCCATCACCAGCGAGATGATCACAGATGGAGAGATTGTCGATGCCGATATCTGCCCCACCGCGGCCATCGATCCCACAAAGGTCAGCGGCACGGCCTGGACAGGGGACAACGATGGTCCCGGCAGCGGGCTGGATGCCGACCTCTTGGACGGCCAGCAAGCAGCCGATTTTCTAAGTTCGGCCAACGACTGGGGCCGCCCCATGGTGACCACAGAGCTCTATGAAGGAGATGCCACGCTCAGCGATCGATATGTGGAGGAGAGTGACTTGGATCACTTAGACGCCGCCGATGGAACTCCGAACAGCGCTGTCTATGTGGACAATACCGGCCAGGTGGGCATTGGTACCACCACCCCCAACCATATCCTGGATGTATCCGGAGACGTCAGTGCCGCCACCTACTATGGCGATGGA
>CAZOYL010000214.1:0-3134 GCA_964584035.1 uncultured Gemmatimonadota bacterium
TGGCGGCGGTGGTCTCCGACTCCAGGGAAGCCCCTTTGGTGATGATCCCGTGGGCCCAGTCGAAGGCCTCCTCCACCGGCACCCAGGTGTCCGAGTCACGGCCGCCGTAAACGACGCCGCCGACGGCCACACCGTCGGGATCGTCCAGCCGGGGGTCAAGATTGCCCAGAGCCTCCAGCGTGATGGTGAACCGGGCGTGGGGATGGGAAGGCAGAATCTCCTTGCCGCGGTCGTCCTTTTTCCCGGGGTGCCAATCGCCGGAATGGTTCTGCCCCCCGGGGGGCACCTCGCCGTCGCGCCCGATCCAGTGCGTCCGGCCTTCCGGGGTCACCAGGACGTTGGAGAAGATGATCTCGTTGGGCTCGTGCAGGGCCTTCCACTGCAGGGGATCATCCTTCGAATTGATCCCCTGGATGATGCCGAAGATGCCCTTTTCCACGTTGACGGCCCGCAGCTGTCCGTCGACGGCACGCAGGTAGGCGATATCGTCGCCCACGATGGTCTCCCCGTCCAGCATGGCCGTCGAGGTTTTACCGCACAGCGAAGGAAAGGCGCCGGTCAGGTAGGTGATCCGCTCCCCCGGGCCGCGGATGCCCATCACCAGCATGTGCTCGCATAGCCAGCCCTCGCCGGAGGCCCGGTTGATGGCCAGCCGCATGGCCAGTTTTTTCAGCCCGATGGTGTTGCCGCCGTACTGGGTATTGGCGCTGTAGACGATGTCCTCCATCAGGTCGATATAGATGCGCCGCCGGTCCAAATTCCTGGAGGTATTGCGATCATCCAGCTTCCCGGCCGAATGGACGAACTTGAAAAAGCTGGCCTGGGGACCCTGGCGAAGAAACTCCTGGTAGCCCCAGCGGTACAGCAGATCCTCGCTGTGGGCCACATAGGCCGAGTCGGTCAGCTGGATGGCCGGCATGGAGAAGACCGAATGGGTCGGACCCAGGCAGAAGAAACGGACGAACAATTCCTTGCCCTGCATGATATGTTTCATGATGTCGCGAATCTCGGTCAGGCTGGTCTTCCGGTCCACGGTCCGGATGGACGGCCCCAGATCCTTCCCCTGGGGCATCAGGATGCAGGTGTGCTCCTTGTCCCGGGCCTGATCGCGGTAATTGTCGTAGTGACAGGTGTGACCTTCCAGGGCCAGGGTGATCTCTTCGCCTAAGCGGATGGCCCTCTGGCGAACGTAGTCGATATCCTCCGGATCGTCGCTGCAGACGAATACCTTCTCCGGCCGGCAGTGGTCCACCCAGGCGGCCACGAATTCATGAACCCCGGGGTTTTCGATACGGAGAAGTTTCTTCAGCTGGCTGTCCTCGAGATGGTCCTTTAAAACAGACAGGGACTCTGCGGTAGCTGCCATTCCGATCCTCTTTTCCCGATTCACTGGTTCAGTTGAATATTCAGTCGAATATGAATGATGCCTGTTCCTCTTCTCAGCTTTGAGAAGATCGCGAGGGGGTTGACGTCGATTGAGCAGAATCCCGGCGGAGCAACAGGATGCCGCCCCCCAGCAGGACCAGGCCCTCCAGGAATCCGAACGGGCCGGCCGTGGACAGACCGTTCAGGATTTCATCCAGGGTCAGGGCGGCAGCCGCCAGCCCTAAAAATATCAACAGGATCCCGAGGCCGTAGGACCAGCTGATCATCCGCCGGCGGGCGGCCAGGCGGAACAGCCAGGCGCCGGCCAGAATGAACAGCGCCGGCAGGATCAGATCGAACAGCGGGGACGATGATGCCGGATCGGCACGGTCGGCGACGGCCATGGTCAGCCCGGCCAGGCCGGTGAAGATCAGCAGCGCGCCGATCATCCGGGTGAGCCATACATCGGCGGTATTCATCAGGGTACTTCCTTCCTGTTGGAGCCGCTCTTGTGACGGCCGCTCTTGTAACGGCCGGCGCGGGTTTACGGCAGGGGTCCCCGGATGAGATGGATATCGTCGATCCAGACCGTCCCGGACCCCTCCAGGACCAGGTTCAGCTTGATCTCATCGGGATTCTCGCCCGCCTTGAGCAAAAAAGGCGTCTCCACGGTCGCCCAGCTGTTGGAGCCGGACAGCGCCGCCGCCAGGCCCCGGGAGTAAAACTCGCCGGCCTCGGGAAAATGGCACCACATCTCCAGATAGACCCTTTCGGACACGTTCTCGGTGCGCAGCCTGGCCCGGTAGGTCAGGCGGGCGTTCTCCACGTCCAGGTCGCCGGCCTGGTACAGATGAACGGTGGCCGATCCTGCGGCGTCGATGCGCAGGGAGCCGTTGCCGTCGGAGCTGATCTTGGGATCGATCTCCACCACCAGGCAGTCGTCGGTCTGCGAGATCAGCCCGGCCATGCTGTCCATGGGGTAGATCTTGAGCACGGCGGTTTCCGGGGGCGGCTGTTCCTGCTGCTCTTTTTTTCCGCAGCCGGTGAGGGCGAGAAGCAGGACGAGGCAGAGGATGAAAACAGCAGTTCGTTTACGCATCAGAGACCTCCCTGGAGTTAAGTAATAAGGATTTGAGTTTGGGGGTAGAGAAAATAACGTGTTCGGATTCGCAGCTCGTGTTCGGGAAAGATGTTAAAGAATCTCCGCCACCGCTCCGGCCACCGCCTCTAAAAAATCCTTGTCCCTCTCGCCGAAGGCATCCAGGGTATGTGAATCGATGTCCAGCTCGGCCGCCATTTCCCCCCGGACGAAGATGGGCATGACGAACTCGGATTTGACCCGGGGGCTGCAGGACAGATAGTTGACCACCTTGAACACATCGGGCACCATCAGGGCCTGCCTTTTTTGGGCCGCCAGGCCGCAGACCCCCTGGCCGAAGGGAATCTTCACATGCCGGGTGGGGGCGCCGACGTAGGGGCCCAGCCGGAGCATTTCCCGGGACCCATCTACGAAGTAAAATCCGACCCAGTCATAATGGCCGATCCCGTCATGCAGCAGCCGGCAGATGGCCTTAAGGACCTCATCCCGCGGACCGCCCCGGGCGACGCGCTGGCGCACCTGTGAGAGCAGCTCCTCCCGGACGGCCCGGTCGTCAGCGGTCGTCATCTCCACCGGCCTCCTCCGCCTGCAGCGTCTCCCACAGATCCCAGGCCCTTCGCAGATGCGGGATGGTGATCGATCCTCCCACCACCGGGCCGACGGCCAGGGC
>CAZOYL010000215.1:0-3039 GCA_964584035.1 uncultured Gemmatimonadota bacterium
CTTCAGATCTCCGATCCGGCCCACTAAATGCATCGGATCGTCGAACTCCACCAGCAGCTCGTTGTGGTAGGGCAGCAGCCGGTAGTGTTTCAGGTCCACCACGATGTGGGCCCGGTGAAGCCTCAGGGTGGGATCGTCATCCAGCGTGTTGATGCGTGTCTCCGCCCAGGCGGAGACACCGTCGCTGACGTCCACAGAGAAGTCCAGGCGGATATCGTGCTGCGGCCGGGTCAGCCCGAAGCGGTTGTCATCCTCACGGTCGCGCCGGGTAATCAGAGAGCTGACATATCGGCCGCTGATATACGGCAGGACGCTTTTAGGAATCGTCGCGGCGCCTACGGCGGCCGGTTTTCCTTTCTCGGAAATCACGATCTTGAGATTCTCTCCGGAACCGGTCAGCACCACCACGGCGTTCTCTCCCCCGAAGCCGTCGGGGCCGGTTTCGAGGGCGTTGGGATCGGAGGTCCAGTTGCCGTCGATGACGAACTTGTACTCATGCCGTCCCGCCGGCAGGGACATGGCCAGCCGCCAGATGCTGTCATCGCCTCTTTCCATCAGATCGCTCTGGGCGTTCCAGCCGTTGAAACTTCCGGCCAGATACACGGCCCCGGCTGCGGGCGCCTGGCAGGAGAAGATGACCTGTCCTTTCTCCACCCGGGGCGCCAGACTCTCCTGGGATCGGGAGGTGGACGGCCCGGCGGCGAGAACGAACAGGACCAGCAGGCCGATGATCCAGGGGATTTTTCTCTGTTTCCGCATCGCGTTCTCCAGGGGAACCCTCCTTAAAAAGAGACTCTGGTGACGAAGAACAGTTTTTGATCGATCTCACGGATATTGTCGGCGATATCATTGTCATTGACCAGATCATTATCGGTGTGCCAGCCGCTGCCGAACTCGACGAAGATCTCCGCCTGGGAGGAAAGGAAGTACCCCACGTGGGCCATCAGCGTGGACCAGGTGTCCACCTGAGCGTTGACCGTGGCCATGCGGGAATAGACCTGCCATTTCTCGCTGATGTTGGCCTTGACCTCGGTGCCGAAGATAGTTCGCTGGCCAAAGCGCCGCGTGCCGCCGTAGACCCGGTCCTTCTGGCCGATGTCCTTCTGCTTGACCTGAAACTTAACCAGGGCAATCTCGTTCTCGGACTGGACCTCCAGGAAGTAGCTCTCGGTCCGCCGGGAGAGTTTGAACTCCTGGCGGATGGGATTCCGGTTGAGGTACCATTCGTAATTGGTCCGGGCGGTGATGCCGCCCTTGAACTCGAGGTACAGCTCGGCCTGCGTCCAGCGGACCCGGTAGGGCCGCCGCCGGCCGTTCTCCCATTCCAGGAAGGTCCGCTTTTCGGGATCATAGGAGGTTTCATGACGGTCGTGCCGCAGCGTCAGGGTGATGGCCTTGCGGGGCAGGGGCGCGACCGCCTGGATGAAAAAGCCCGTCTGATCGAATGAGCTGCCGCCGTCGACGGGATGGAACTGGTCGGAGAGCATATCGTGGAACTCCCGGCCGTAATCGCGATAGTGTCCCAGAAAGCTGATCCCGGCGAAGTTCAGGCCCCGGGCCTCCAGCTTGAAGGCGGAGCGATTGCCCGCCCGGCCGTCGGCCCAGCGCTTCTGCGGCCGCCTCTCCAGGGAGGGGTCGGCGCTCTCGGCGTACTCGAGGGTATAGCGGGCGTTGGTGAAGGCGAACTCCAGATCGCCGGCCGCCACCCGGTTGAAGGAGGAGTCGGGATGCACGTTGGCATCGGTCCAGTCCCGGTGCAGGTAGGTGAGTCCCAGGGCCAGGTGATTGCTGAGCTTGTTGAGATGGCGGAATACGTAGACGTCGTCGCCCTCGCCATTGCGGGATAACAGCGTCTCGGTGTGGGACCCGTTCTGCCGGCGCAGATCCATCCGCAGCCCCTGGGCCCGGCCGAAATCGCCGCGGGCCTCGCCGCTGATCAGTCCCAGGAGATATTCGCTGAAGGAATGCCGCCATTCGTTGCTGAACAGCACGGCGTCGACGCCCCAGCGGCGGATCTGGACATGGTTTTCCCAGACGTGAAAGTTCTCCGGCCGGAGCACGTCCTCTCCGCTGGCGCCCAGCTTAAAGAAGGTCTCCACCCAGCTGTTGGGTTGGCTGAAGAAGCGCAGCTCGAAGTAGTGTTTGATGTAGCCCAGGTTTCCACCGTGGGAATCGCCGGCATTATCCTGAAGCTGCTCATAGTTGACCTCGTAAAAGCCGTTGGTGGAGGTGCCGGCCGATGCCGGGGATGCGGCCGCAATGGCCAGGAGGCAGACCAGCGACAGTCCCCTCCCGGCCCTGCTCGGCCAGCCCTTACTTCGTCCGGCGTTGGAAATATCAGGCAATGGTCACCCCCTCGCCGTGGTATCATCCTGGTGAAAACGAGATATCGGGAACACGTGTGAATGAGCGGTGCTATTAGCGCTTGGAACCGCTGCCCAGCCGGGTGACGACGTAGGTGCCGCCGGCCTTGGCATCGCGGGTGATCTCCACCACGCCCTGGTTCTTGGCGTCCTCCAGGAGATCGCCGAAGGTGGAATATCCGTAAGTCTGTTCGGTGAAGGAGGGCTGTTTGCGCTTCATGGTGTCCTTGATCAGCGAGGAGTACAGCACCTCCTTGTTCTCCCGGATGAGGGCGACGATGTCTGGCGAGTGGGCAACGCCGATGCGGCCTGGGCGATCTCAAAGGCCACGGGACAGGTGGTGGGCGGCTGGAACGCGCGCACCCGTGAGCGCTACCTGGTCTCGCTCACCGGCCGCTACCACCTCGAGGACCGGGAGTCGCTGGTCACGGGCGTCGAGAGCGAGGACGAGGTGCTCAGCGCGCAGTTCGACGAGGACGGCCGGCGCCTCGAGCTGACCTGCGCCAACCCGACGGTGCGGGACCTGGTCATCACCAAGCGCTACTGGATTGACGGGAACAAGCTCTACCAGCGCGTCGGCTTCACCACGCGAAGCGACGTGCTGCAGTTCATCACGTACAACTCGCAGGCGAGCTTCGTGCAGGCCTACCGGGATGCGGGCTACTACATGGGCGGC
>CAZOYL010000216.1:0-3007 GCA_964584035.1 uncultured Gemmatimonadota bacterium
ATCGACTGGTCAATGGGTGATCGCCCCGCAAAGAGCTCCTCATGAACGGTGGCCCCCAATATGCAGACCCGGGCCCTGCGCTCCAACTCATCCTGATTGAAGAATCGCCCTTCGATGGGATCGTCGTTGTTCACGGACACGTAGGCGGGCGTGGTGCCGGTCACACGGGTATTCCAGTTCTGATCCTCGAACTCCGCCACTCCCTGCCCCGTGTAGGTGGGCACCGCTTCCCTGACAGCATCCGAGGAAGTCAGGATCTCTCTGGCGTCATCCCAGGTCAGGTTGACGACGCTGGAGCTGGTGCGAACACCACCCCGGTGGGAATATCCCGGCCGGATGATGAGGATGTCGGAGCCCAGGGACTCGAGGCGTTCCTTGATGCTCCTCTGAGTGATCTCACCGAGGACGACCACATATAATACCGCAGCGATCCCGACGGCGATTCCGATGAGGGTTAAAACAGAGCGCAGCGGATTGGTCTTCAGACTCCGCAGCGCCAGGTGCAGATTTTCGAACA
Organism: uncultured Gemmatimonadota bacterium; assembly: GCA_964584035.1. Lineage (GTDB taxonomy): Bacteria > SM23-81 > SM23-81 > SM23-81 > SM23-81 > CAZOYL01. Next base: position 518 of record CAZOYL010000216.1, read on the forward strand.
GGATCATCCGTTCATTCCTCCTTCGCCAAACAGCCTCCAAGCGGCGTTCTATCAGCCGGCGGTACCGAAGCTGCGGCTGCTGCGGATCCGTTCCTCCATTTGATCGTTTTCCTCTTTCAGCCGAGAGGTTATGGGCACGCCCAGGATGTCGCCCTCTTCAAGCCCGGAGAGAATCTCAGCCTGCTTGAAACTGGACAGCCCGATAGTGACCGGATGCGGCGCGAAGTCGCCGTTTTTCTTAAGGAGGACCGTTCGCTCGTCTGACGGACCTGCGGGATTCGAAGGGGCCATGAGCGCCACGGCGGGGATCAGGAGAATATCGTTTTTCTCCACGATGGTGATCTCGATATTGGCATTCATCCCCGATTTCAATCTGCCATCGGTGTTCTCCACCGCCACGATGACATCGAACAGGGTGACGTTCTGCTCGATCTTGGCCTCGGGGGCGATACGCACAACCTGGCCGCTGAATCGAATCTTCGGGTAGGCTTCGGCGATCACCAGAGCAGCCTGTCCGATGTGGATCTTGCCGATATCGATCTCGTCGATGCCTGCCTCGATATGGACGGAGCGCATATCGGCGATATCCACGATGGGAGTGCCGCCGCCCACGTTGCTCACGCCCGAGGCGATAATCTGGCCCTCCTCGACGTACTTCTGCAGGATGACGCCCTCGATGGGTGCCCGGACGACCGACTCGCTCAAGCGTTCCTCAGCGCGGTCCAGCACGGTGGTCACCTGGATCAGCTTGCCCCTGGCCACGGTCTGGTTGAGCTCGATCTGGTTCCACTCCTCCTCGGAGATCAACTTTCTATCGAACAGCTCATTGCGGCGGTCGTAGATCCGCTGGGCCTGGTTCAGCTCGGCCTGGGCGATATCCAGGTCGGCCTGGGCCTGGGCTACGGCGGCGCGCTCGTCCTTCTGATCCAGCCGGGCGATCAGGTCGCCCTTCCGGACCACATCTCCCTGTTCGACGGGCAGATCTTCTATCTGGCCGCTGGCCTTCGATTTGATCTCGATCCGATCGATCGGCTTGACCACTCCGCTGGCCGACACGGTAACCTGGAAAGTGCCCCGCTGGACGGTAAATTCTTTATACTTAATCTGGCCTTCCAGGCCATCGGACCCTTTCGAATTGACGAAGTAGACGACCACCAGCGCGACCACGATAACGGCCGCCGCTCCGATGATAAGTCTGGATTTCGAGAAACGCATAGATGCCTTCTCCTCGCCGGGAATACTATCCCGGCCGCCCCGTTCATTAGAAAATAACCATCCCGCGATGAGGCCGCACCAGTTCCTTTTTCCGGCGAGGCCGCTTCAGAGACCACCTTCACCAGCTCATCAGGGTATTCCAATCCCCCGTTCCGCATCGACCATTGGATAAACAACGCGGAACCGGATGCGTCCGCTATCCCGGAACCCTCACGAACGGACGTTCCGTTCTACTGCCCCGTCTTCTTGTGATCCAGCAGGATCAGCGCGATGGCCAGCAGGGTCAGATTGGTGGCTCCCCGCGAGAATCCCTCGCCGGTGACACCGGCCAGGCCATTGGTGTATACCCCGATAACGGCCAGGATAAATCCAATGACCGACAGCACGATCAACAGCCAGGCCAACATCCGCATGACGGGCCTCCTTCCTGGGGAACTTTTCGGCTCTCGCTCAGAGATCCCCCTCCCCTCACTCCCCCTTCCTGATCTTCCTCCGAAACTTGGCGTACTGGCCGTACTCCAGGTAGAATTTATTCTCATCGAGCATCTTGCGGGTCTGCTCCGCCTTGTCGCGGACCTGCTCGATATGGTCGGTGACCGTGAAGATAAATCCATCGCTCCCGGCGCCGGAGCCGTAAGAACACATCAGGATTCGGGCGCCGGGCTTGGCGGCGTCCAACACGGCGGTCAGGCCCATCGGCGAGGAGCCTGAGTAGGTGTTGCCCAGGGTGGGACATAGCCAGCCGGTCTCGATCTGTTCTTTCTTGAAACCCAGCATCTTGCCCACCCGCATGGGGAACTTGCCGTTGGGCTGGTGAAAGACGACATAATCGAAATCGACGGGCTTGGCCCCCACCTTGGCCATGATCCCCTTGGCGCAGCCGGTGACGTGCTTGAAGTAGGCCGGCTCGCCGGTGAACCGGCCGGCGTGGCGGGGATAGTGCATGTACTCGCGGCGCCAGAAGTCGGGCGTGTCGGTCATGAAGGAATAAGTTTCCTCCACCTCGGCCACCAGGTTCTCGGTGCCGAAGATGAATGCAGCAGCCCCGGCACTGGCGGCATATTCCAGGGCGTCCCCCGGGGCTCCCTGGGAGGTGTCCGCTCCGATGGCCAGCCCGTAGGTGATGCGCCCTGACTCGACCAGGCCGATGCAGACAAACATGGCCTCCGAACCGGCTTTGCAGGCGAACTCGTAGTCGGCGCAGTGGATTTCCGGAGTGGCCCCGATAGCCTCGGCCACCACCGTTCCGCTGGGCTTGACGGCATAGGGATGGGA
>CAZOYL010000217.1:0-3005 GCA_964584035.1 uncultured Gemmatimonadota bacterium
CGGTGGAGTTTTTGCTGGACCATGACAAAAACTTCTATTTCATGGAGATGAACACCCGCATCCAGGTGGAGCATCCGGTGACCGAGGAGGTGGTCGGCATCGATCTGGTCAAGGAGCAGATCCGCCTGGCCGCCGGCGAGCCGCTGGGATACGGTCAGGAGGACGTGGTCCAGAGCGGGCACGCCATCGAGTGCCGGATCAACGCCGAGGACCCGGATGCCAACTTCCGGCCCCATCCGGGCGAGATCACCAGCTTTCATCTGCCCGGCGGCCACGGCATCCGTGTGGATACGCACGCCTATGCCCATTATGTCATCCCGCCCTATTACGACTCCCTGCTGGCCAAGCTCATCGCCCACGGCCGGGACCGGGAGGAGGCGGTGGTCCGCATGGAGCGGGCCCTGGAGGAGTTCGTGGTGGAGGGCATCAAGACCACCATCCCGTTTCATCAGCGAGTCATCGCCGATATCCGTTTCCGGGCGGGGAAATTCGATACCACCTTTATCCAGGGGATGGAGAGTCTACCTGTAGAAGAGTGACCAGAGAAAAGGAAAGGAGAAGGAGAATCAACGATGGTACCAAAAGACCTGAAGTACTCCGAGGAACATGAGTGGGCTCGCGTGGAGGACGACATCGTCACCGTGGGCCTGACCGATTACGCTCAGAAAGAGCTGGGCGACATCGTGTTCGTGGAGCTGCCCAATGAGGGCGAGACGCTGGTCCAGGCAGAGCCCTTCGGAACGGTGGAGGCCGTCAAGGCCGTCTCCGAGATCTTCGCTCCGGTCTCCGGAGAGGTGGTCAAGGTCAACGATATCCTGGACGATACCCCCCAGGTGATCAACCAGGATCCCTACGGCGACGGCTGGCTGGTGAAGGTCAGGATGTCCGATCCGGGAGAGCTGGAGCACCTGCTCGATCCCGCTCAGTACAAGGAGCTCATCGGCGACTGAACCGCGGTTTTCCACCGGAGACCAGCCATGCCCTTCATTCCCAATACCGATGCCGACCGCCGGGAGATGCTGACGGTCATCGGCGTGGAATCCTTCGAGGAGCTTTTGGAGGCCATTCCGGCCGGGCTGCGCTGGCAGGGGACCCTGTCCCTGCCGCCGGGCTGCTCGGAGATGGAGGCGGTCCGCGAGCTGGAGGCCCTGGCCGTCACAAACGCCGCCGGTCCGGATGTGATCTCCTTCCTGGGAGCCGGGGCTTACGATCATTTCATCCCCGGAGCCGTCGCCGAGCTGCTGGCCCGCTCGGAGTTCTACACCGCCTACACGCCCTACCAGGCCGAGGTCAGCCAGGGGACCCTGACGGCCATCTTCGAATTTCAGACCCTCATCTGCCAGCTGACCGGCATGGAGGTGGCCAACGCCTCGGTCTACGACGGCGCCTCGGGCCTCGGGGAAGCGGCCCTGATGGCCCACGCGGCCACCGGACGCCGCGAGCTGGTGGTGGCCGAAACGGTCCATCCGCTCTATCGGCGCGTCCTGCGCACCTATACCGGGGGGCTGGGGATGATCATCCGGGAGGTGGCCTGTCCCGGGGGCCAGGCGGTTCCGGCCGCCCTGGAGCAGGTCATCGGGCCGCAGACGGCCGCCGTCATGATTCAGCATCCCAACTTCCTGGGCGTCCTCGAGCCCCAGGACGAGATCATCCGGCTGGCGCAGAAGGCCGGAGCCCTGGCCGTGGTCTGCGCCGATCCCATCTCGCTGGGGATTCTCAAACCGCCGGGAGAGGCCGGCGCCGACATTGCCGTGGGCGAGGGACAGCCGCTGGGCATTCCCCAGGGATTCGGTGGCCCGCTGCTGGGGTTTTTAGCCTGCCGGCAGAAGCTGCTCCGGCGGATGCCGGGACGCCTGGTGGGGCAGACGACCGATTCCCGGGGGCGCCGGGGATTTGTGCTGACCCTGCAGACCCGCGAACAGCATATCCGCCGCGATAAGGCCACCTCCAATATCTGCACCAATCATGCCCTCTGCGCCCTGGCCGCGACCATGTATCTCAGCCTGATGGGGCGTCAGGGGCTGCTCGGCGTGGCCCGGCTGTGTCTCCAGAAGAGCCATTACGCCCGCGACCGGATCTGCCGGATCCCCGGTTTCCGGGCCGCCTTCGAGAAACCATTCTTCCGCGAGTTCGTCGTCCGCACGCCGGTCCCGCCCGGCCGGGTGGTGGCGGAGCTGAGCGCCCGGGGCCTGCTGGCCGGAGTGGATTTAAGCACGTTCGGGCTGGGGCTGGATGACGGTCTGCTGGTGGCCGTCACCGAGAAGCGCACCCGTCAGGACATCGACCGGCTGGTGACCGGGCTGGAAACCTTCGCGACCGGGGAGCCGCTCCAGCGGGAGCCGCTCAAACGGGCGCCGTCCGGGCCGTAAGGCCCGCATCTTCATCCATCGGCTCGAGCCGGGGGATAACAGCGGTCCGCGGCAGTCTCCAGGGATGTGCTGATATCCCTTTTTCTTTGAGGAGAGACGATCTGAGCCCTCCGGGCCGAAAGATCTTCGCCGCTTGGTCCGCCGGCCGGGCCGCCCACATGGCGGCCGTTCTGCTGACAGCCCTGGCGGCCCTGGTTCTGTCCTGCGGCCCGGGAGAGGACCGCCAGGCCGGGTCCGGTGAGGCCTCCCGGTACGGGGGCACCCTGGTGGCGGGCATCCGGGTGGACGTGGATGCCCTCAATGAGCTGGTCTCTACCTCGGCCGTGGCCCAGGACATCATCGAGCTGCTGTTTCTCCGGCTGACCGAATACGACCAGGACCTGGAGCTGGTCCCCAGCCTGGCCCGGTCCTGGGAATTCTCCGGCGACCACTGCGTCCTGACCTATCATCTTCGTCCCGATGTGCGCTGGACCGACGGCGTGCCGGTGACGGCCCGTGATGTGGCCTTCACCTATAGGATGATGACCGAGCCGGTCATCGCCTACCCCGGGAGCAGCGATTTCGATTTCGTCGAACGGGACGAGGTGGTGTTCCACGACGTGTCGTTCATCGAGGTCAAGTCGCACGTCCGGGGCG
>CAZOYL010000218.1:0-2980 GCA_964584035.1 uncultured Gemmatimonadota bacterium
GTCTTCCCCAGCAGAGTTCGTGGCAGCTCCACACGATGACGAACACCGATGGATTCTGGATGGCCTCGGAGTTACCGATGATCACCTCGTGCTCGCCGTCCAGGTCCATGGAGTCGCCCACGGCGCACATCAGGCCGGAGATACTGTTCGGATCATTGAAGATGGTGTACCTGGTGTAGTCGGCGATGTTGGTCACGTCCGTTCCGGTGAACTCGTAATCGTACAGATCGCCGCCGGCGACGCAGACGTAGAAGTCACCGCCGTCGGAACCGGCCCCGTGGTCCTGATCGCCCACCGCGGCGCCGAAGAAGGACAGGCCGGTGGCGTCCAGCTTGGTGTAGGAGGCGGCGCTGACATCGCCGGTGTTGGTGAACACCCACAGGTTGCCGGCCGTGCCGGGCACGTAGACCTCGGAGTAGCTGTCGCCGTCGAAGTTGGCCACCTTGGTGCCTTCCCAGGAGTAGTCGTCCACGGCCTCTAACTGCACGTAGCCGTAATGATCGACGGAATCGCCATCGGCGTTCCACTCGTAGGTGTGCAGTCTCAGGTTCCACCACCGGGTGATGTAGAACTCCATGTTGCCGTCGTTATCGCAGTCGCCCACCGCGGCGGCATAGGGGCTTCCGGAACCGATGCTATCGCAGTACTCCTGATTCCAGGTGACGGCACCGCCAAAGGTTCCGGTGACATCCAATACGTAGGCATAATTGGTCGTGTTCTCGGCCACGATCAGCTCCAGGGCCGGGTCCTCGTCGATGTTGCCGGTGGCCATGGCCGTGGCCCACTGCGAGCCGGTCAGGTTCAGATCGTAGGTGCTGGCCGGTCCGGTGCCGTAATTATCGCTGCCGTTGACCCCGTCCCAGGCGAAAACATGGACGCAGCCGAAATCGGTCTTGGAGGTTGTATAACAGCGGGTGCCGACGATGATGTCCAGGTCGCCGTCGTTGTCCAGGTCGCCCAGCTCCACCCGGGTGGCCCGGACGAAAGAAGTATCCGTAGTGAAGAAAATGTCTTTGGTGAAGTCATGGTACCACACCTGCGCATAGGCATCGTCGCCCGTGCTCTCGTAGACCACCACCTTGGACACGGTCTCAGGGGTGGGGTACTTCTTGCAGGTGACCACGATCTCGGGCAAGCCATCGTTGTCCAGGTCGTTGTCCGCACCGGTGGTGGCGATGTCCGAAATAGCGTATTCGGCGCTGTCGGCCACCCCGTCGTTCTGCCAGACCAGGTCGAAGGCGTTGGAGCCGTCCACCTTGCCGATCGTTATCTGCGGCCGGGCGGGCTTGCCGGTGGGGGTGGGGGTGTAGCCCTCGTGCCACAGGGGCGACACGTGGGGCATTTCGATGGCCCCGATGATGCACTGCAGCTTGACCACCTCGGCCTCGGTCAGTTCCCGCTGGAAGCCCAGCTCCCGGGCCGCGTGAATGACGTCCTGCTCGTACATCTGTTCCAGCGTTCCCGGGCTGTAGTTCTCGAACAGGGCCTTGCTGATGGAATAGACGTACTGGTTATCGATCTGGGACGCCGATGTCAGCCCGACGGCCATCAGAAACGTGAGCGCGGCCAGAAGGACGATTGCTTTTCCCCTCATCTCGATTCCTCCCTTTCGTGAAGAACTATGGAAACGATCGCCGCAGATCTCTGATCTGCAAATGAACAGATTGTGCGGCAAAAAGTTATACCAACCCGTTGATCACCTCCTCCATAGGAAAAAGTTCTCCAGATGGTGACAGAAAGACCTACAGGTATACAGTATTACCCATTTACCACTGTATCATAAAACGCCAATTTTGTCAAGCATTTTTTTGGTTAAATTTTCTCCCCGGACGAAAAAACGCCGCCGGTTGGTGAAGCCGGCGGCGTCCCGAGAAATTCATCCCTCAGAAAGCCTGCAGATCCCGTCCGAAAGCGCCGGCAGCCTGCGATGGGGCCGATTTCAGCCCCGCGGCGTCCACCGCCCGGACGATGTAATAATATGGCGTCGATCCGCCGGCCGCCCCGGGGTCGAGATAGCAGGTGTCCATCACGGTCGCCAGCGAGTCCGGCGACGCCCCCTGGCTGCTCGTATCGCGGTAGACGATGTAGTGACCGATCTGTTCCGGCCCTCCGGATGTGTCGCCGGTCACCGGCGACCAGACCAGGAAGATGTCGTCATCGGAGAGGGTGGCGGTGAGGTTCTCCACCGCAGCCGGCGGCGTCTGGTCGATGTCGGCCGCCACACCGAAGAAGTCCAGCACGCGGCTCATCAGACTGTCCCGGGAGGCCTGGGGATAAACCGTCTCGAAGGGAAAGCCCAGGTTGACCAGCCTGAAAGCGCCGTCGTATTCAATCCCGGCCTGGTAGGAAGTTCCATCATAGGTCAGGTTCGCGGCGTTGCCGCCGGAGGTGTTCAGGCAATCGGGGTAGCGGACGTCGTAGGTGCCGTGACTGCCGTTATCGAAGGTGATGCCGGACAGGCCGGCGAAGATGGTTCCACCGATGCCGCTGACCGCATAGACGCCGGCGTCGTCATTGACGTAATCGGCCCGGAGATAACCGTTGTAAAAAGCTTGATCGATGGCGTGCCCCTTGTAGTCCAGGTCCCAGCCGGTCTCGGCGCCGGAGACAAACAGCTGTCCGCCGGCGGCCAGAAAGGCCGACACCGAGTCCTGCTCGCTGTAGTTGAAGGATTCGTCCTGGGTGGATTCCTCGCCTAAGATCCAGTCGATCATCCGGTAGTCGCCGAGACGCACCTGGCCCCGCTCGACGGCCTCGTTGGCGCAGGCGTCGAAGGCCACCCCGGCGGCATCCAGCGAGGCGGCGTGCTGGCGGATGAAATCATCGGTGTTCTCGGTCTTCGGCCTGTCGTAGCCGTTGACCACCAGCACCTGCGGTGCACCGCTGGTCCGTCCGGCCAGCACCTCGCCGGCCGGGGTCTCGCCCTTGGCGGTCACGGCCGAGACCTTGAAATAGTAGACAGCTCTGAGATTGAGGTCGT
>CAZOYL010000219.1:0-2955 GCA_964584035.1 uncultured Gemmatimonadota bacterium
CATCGTGCCGGCGGGTTACGCCCTGCACCAGAACTACCCCAATCCGTTCAACCCGCAGACCACCATTCGTTTCGATGCGGCCCAGGACGGCCCGGTGGAGATCGGCATCTACAACGTCACCGGTCAGCTGGTCCGCCAGCTGGTGGCCGGAAAGCGGCCGGCCGGCAGCTACGAGGTGAGCTGGAACGGTCACAACGACAGGGGCGCCGCGGTGCCCAGCGGCATCTACTTCTGCCGCATGACGGCCGGCCAGTTCACAGAGATCAAGAAGATGGCGCTGATCAAATAAAACCTGCCGATCCGCGTTGAAAATACCATCGCCCGCCAGGAGATCCTGGCGGGCGATTTTTTATCTTCTTGACAATCCCGCGCCGTAGTGATGCGGCCGGTTATCTGCTGCCCGATCGCAACCGCTCCAATTCATCCCTGGCCGCGGCAGCCGCTGAACCCGCAGGATCGATGTCGATACACCGTTGGAAATACGCGCCGGCCTGTTCGGGATCGTTCAACCGCTGGGCGTAGATCGTGCCGAGATTAAAACAGAGGGCCGGATTATCGGGATCGATGAGCAGCATCTTCTCATATTCCTCGGCGGCCGCGTCGAAACGTTCCTGACCAAGATAACGGCCGGCCTTGAATCGAGCGAGGTTGAACTGAGCCTCCCGATTGCCCGACCAGATCTGCAAAGCCCGCTGCCATTGTCTCTGTGCCTCTACCATATCTCCCTGTTCGGCCAATAGATTGGCGTAATTACCGTGAATATAGGACTCGTCCCGTAGGGATTTCCATGAACCGCCCAGGGCCCGGAGATACTCCTGCCGGGCGCCAGGCAGCCATCCGATCCGGCGAAAGAAGACGGCCATCTCGCTGTGCAGAATGGATGGTCCGTGACCCTGTATTACCGCCTGGGCCGAGGAAAATTTATCCCGGGCGGCCAGACTGTCTCCCCTGGCCAGGAGATCCTCTCCCCAGGAGAGGTAATGATTGGCCACCATCCGAAGGACCCGGTAATCGGAAAAACGGCCGGGGTGTTCGAATGTCTCCAGCCGATAACCGGACCAGGGCAATTGTTCTTCCTTCGCCCCTGACGGCTCCTCGCCAAGCCGATAGACCAGGCCAAAAGGCTGCCGTGAGAAACCGGCGTCACGGATGACATCATTTTGCGGCGACATATGCTCCTTGGTGATGTTCACCGGACGGGAGCTTCTTTCCACCGCCAATCTTAACAGATGATCCTGGCTGACGCCCGAGAGACCCCCGATAGAGCCGAACAGGCGGCGCAATTGGGTTTCTGTGCTGGTCAGGCTCAGAACGGATAGATCCGGCCGGGTCCTCTCCACCTGATGAAGATAGAGGATCGGAAAATGTTCGCTGTCCGAGAAGGATAACAGGATCGCATCGGGCTCGGCGGTGTCGAGAATATTCAACCCGTATTCTCTGGCGATGGTCTGGCCCCTCTGTGAAACCTGAGAAAAGTTGGCCACCAGGGGTACGCCGACCAGCGCCAGCAGGACGATTGACAACAGCGGCCGGAAACCGGCAGACCCCAAAGGAGATGCCAGCCGGCTGAAGGCGACATACGCGCCGAATCCGATCCACAGGCTGATGACCATATGGGCGGGCAGATAGTAGGCGTCGATATCGGTGATGTCATAGGAGGCGGCCAACAGCAGATTCGCCGCCCAGGTCAGCGCCAGAACGACAAAAAGACCGGGCTGCCTCCGGGCCTGCCACACGGCTCCGAGAACTCCCGCCAGAAAGACGGCCGGGCCGAACTGACCGGCCAGCAGGCTGAAATAATGGCGGAGATTTCGCACCACCGCGGCCGGCGCAGCCAGGACAAAATGGCGGCGGTACAGGCGAGCCGTCAGGTGATCCCACAGGCGGCGCAGATTTTCAGGATCTCCCCAATCGTTTGGTGGATTCAGGGCCGACCGCCAGGGCAAATAGAGATACAGGCTGATGCCCAGAAAGAAAAACAGGACCAGGCCGGGCAGATGCCTCCGGAGACGACTCTCGGCCCTGCCGCGCACCAGCACAAAGATCAAGGGCGCCGCCACGATCACGGCCGAGGTGTGATTGGTCAGGGACAGGCCGAACAGGAAGGCGCCCAGATAGGCCAGCCGGGTCCCGCCCGTGCGCTGCCATCTGATCACCGTCAACAGCACGGTTGCCACCAGAAAGGCGTGGAGAGCGTAAACTTCCGCTTGCACGGCGTGAGCCCAGAGGGTCCGGGAGAAAGCAAACACCAGGGCCGTGGCCAAGATCACCGCAGGACCGCCGATCGGCCCTGTCCACGAACCTGTCGAGCGGACCGGCCGGAAGATCTCCCCGGCCAGGAAAAAGACCGCCAGTGCCGCCAGAGAGGCGAAGACCGCCGACATCAGATTCAACCTCCGGGCCACGCTGTCGAGTGGCAATGCCAGGCTGAAGACCCGGCCCAGGAGACAGAACAGCGGATAGCCGGTGGGATGGGCGATGCCCACGTCGTGAGCGGCGCAGATCAATTCCCCCCCATCGCCCACCGGAACGGTGGGACAGAGCGTATAGAGGTATACCAGCAGGGGCAGGAGGAAAGCCAGCAAGGCGAATATGATGGTGATGCGGGAGGAGTTTCTTGGCATGGTCTGAAGGAATCGATGTGTTAAGAGTGGAAATGAACTTCTCAAGGCAGGAGTTGTATACATTGGAAATTTAAAATTGATGTCCGATTATCGGAGAAAATCATCACAGCCTGGATTTTTTGCAGCCTGAAATTTCCAATGTATACAACTCCTGCCTCAATACCCTTCTGAAAGAGAAAATTCTAGCTGATATGTATTCCTGTGACTGTGGAAACCGAAGGCTTGAGATTGAGGAAAGGAATGGCGCAATTGGAAATATCATGAATATCAAATGCTCAAACCGCCACACTCGCCTCCAGACGGCTCAGATCATTCGGAAATTTCCGATGTT
>CAZOYL010000220.1:0-2851 GCA_964584035.1 uncultured Gemmatimonadota bacterium
TTGCCGTGCTCCAGATAGGCACCCCGGCGCCTGAGCATATCGAAACAAGCCCGCTCGATCTCGGCCTCCTCCTCCTTGTCGTAGAACAGGTAGGAGAACCCCCCGTACTTGCCGGTGCCGGGGAAGAACAGCTTGGAGGCTCCGATGCTGGCCGCCTCCTGCTCCTCCTGACTGACCCGGACCTCATAGAAGATCCTCTCCAGGTGGACGACCCCGAAAGACTCCATCAGCCGGAGCTGCAGATCATAGTCGTGAGCCGAGTTGAAACCCTCGTCCCAGCCGTTCAGGTCCTTCAGGGCGGCCGTGCGGTAGAATCGCAGGTGGCCGAAATCGAACCGCTCGGTGATGTCGCCGAAGAAATCCATCAGCGTTTTGGTCTCATGCGTGCCGTCCGGCAGGACGCGCCGGAAATCGCCGTAGAACAGGGCCGCCTTGGGGAACTGCCGGAGCGCCTCCAGCAGATGGCGGTCGATCCCGGGGCGCAGTCGGATATTTGGCGGCAGCTCGAAGAAGACCTCGCCCCCGGCCTGGGAGAGGGCGTGATTGCGCATGGCGGCGATATTTTCATACTGCCCGGGCAGAGCCACGGCCCGTCCGTCGGCCTGCAGGACCTGCCCGGCGGGCCGGGAAACGGCCCCCTGACCGCAGGTGTCGACCACCAGGATCTCGATATCATCTCCCTGCTGATCGGCCAAGCCCTCCAATTGCAGAGCAACGTTCTGATCCTCACAGTAGATCGGCAACATGATGCTGATGCTGGGCATACCCTCCTCCGGCGGCGTGCGTTCGCTGAGTGTTTTTCACAGAATTCGCTTCAATTCGGATCCCCGGTAATAGTGCTTGAGGATCTGATCGTAGGTCCGGCCGCGCACGGCCATCATGGCGGCGCCCACCTGACACAGCCCGGCCCCGTGGCCCCAGCCGGCGCCGCTGAGCGTGACCCGGACGATTCGGCCGGCCTCATCCCGGTCGTAATCCGCCACAAAGCAGGAGCTGTACAGGTGAGACGGCGACAGCACCCGGCGGATCTCCAGTTCCTTCTCCAGAATGATCATGCCCTCATCGCCGACCACCGCCAGGCGGGAAATGCGGCCCGAATGCCCTCTGGCCAGGGGCCGCAGCTCCTGCAGCGTTCCCACGCTGCGGCCGCTCTTTTTCTCGATGATCTTCTCCAGCTCCTCGCGCTCCAGAGCGATGCGCCAGCGGAAATACTTCAGGGCATAAGCCATATAATCCGGCAAATCATCGACGTCGGCGTTGCAGTAGGCTTCCGGCCTGGCCTCGATCCAGCTCCGGGCCTTTTCCTCCGAGTCGATGGGATACCACGGCGCGGCCGCCTCGGCCGAAGGGGCATCGACCCCGGAGCGCATATAGGCGATCGGCTCTCCGGGCCAGACGTACTCATTGGCCTCCATGATCCCGCCGCAGACCTTGGAATAGCGGGCATCACAGATCCGGCCCCCCGAGATGAGAACCTCGTTTCGGGTTTCTTCCACGGCCTGGCGGGAGACCTGTCCCTCTCTGACCACCCCGTAATAGCACTGGCAGTGATCCCCGTTACACAGGTCGAAAGGCTCCAGACGGTGGTGTTTTCCGGCGGTGGATAGAATGGTCGCCCGGGCGGCCACGGTCTGCGCCTTGAGAAACTCCAGCGGCGAGCGGGCATCCATCTCCGAGGAATTCACGCTGACCAGATACTCTTCCATGGGCAGCTCGTTGACGGCCAGCAAATTCCCGTCGTTGCCCACCAGAAATTCGATCGTCCCGCGAAAGGACAGTTGCTCGCGATGCTCCCAGTGAAAATCCCGGCCCACCGGGATGCCATGCAGGATGACGCCGTCGGGGTCCCCGGTCTGAACGCGCACCCGGCGGCCCAGGCAGAGGTTGATGCCATCGGGATCCAGGACCTCGACATGTCCGTGGGGCACGCCGGCGAGTTCCGGGACCACCAGCGCGGCGGGATTGGACTCGCTCATCGGGCCGACCAGCCGGGCGGCCTCCTCCTCAGTGTCGTGGGGACCGGTGCAGATCCAGTACTCTCGGTTATCCATGACCACGGCCCCATCGTGCATCAGTCTCTGTCCGGCCTCGAACAGCCGGCCGCCGGGATCCCCGGCCTGCCGGGCTTTCAGGAGCCGCTCGGCCTCCTCGGCGTCCCGGAGCAGATCGGTCCGAACCCAGTACTTGAACCGGGCCGGCTTGCCGCCCTCGACCCGCACCGTCCAGACGGAACCCGGGCGGCCGGGGGTCGTCTTGCTGTGACAATCGTCCTCGACCGTGAAGGCACCACCGGCGGAAAAGCTGATCTGCTGCTCCCCCTCCACCACGGCGATGCGCACGATAATCTGCGGACGGCCGTTCCGCTCCTGGATGATCATGTTTCAGCCCCCTCAATAGCGCCGCGGACGAAACCGTCGGCCTGACGCAGCCGGCGGCGGGCCTCTTCGGCCTCCACCTTGGCCAGGACCATGACGATGGCCGTTTTGACGTGCCCGCCGGACCGCTCCAGAACCCGGGCAGCCTGTTCATACTCGATGCCGGTGACCATCATGAGCACCCGTTTGGACCGTTCCTGGAGCTTCCGGCTGTTCATCTGCAAATCCACCATCATGTTCCCATAGACCTTGCCCAGCCGGATCATGGCCGCGGTGGTAATCATATTGAGGACCAGCTTCTGGGCTGTGCCGGCCTTCATCCGTGTCGAACCCATGACCACCTCCGGCCCGACCACGGGGCAGATGGCCACATCCACATCGAAGTCGATGTCCTCCCGAGGGGTGCAGGTGACATACAGGGTCGCGGCTCCGACCTGGCGGGCGTACTCGACCGCAGCCAGCACGTATGGCGTCCG
>CAZOYL010000221.1:0-2844 GCA_964584035.1 uncultured Gemmatimonadota bacterium
CCTCAATTCTCTTCATCCTCTCGACTTCTTATACCCTTAACTTCATTTTCAAGGTTGTGCCCTGATCACGCTCGATCGATACCTGGCCGTGAAGCTGTTTCTCCGCCAGGATGATGATCAATTGAAGCCCGAACGTTTCCGACTTGCGGATATCGAGCGTTTCCGGTAGACCGACCCCATCGTCTCTCACGGTCAGCTCCAGGGTCTCTTTCCCGGCAAATCGGAGAATAACGGCGATGTGTCCCCGCCGGCCGTCGGGAAAGGCATGCTTCAGACAGTTGGAGATCAGCTCGTTGATCAGCAGTCCGCAGGGAATGGCGTGGTCGATATCCAGTTTGATCTGACCGATCTTGGTCTCGATCACGATTCTGTGGGGATCGATCTGATAGATCTGGTAAAGATGCTTGACCAGATCAGGGATATATTCCCGGAAATCCACCCGGGAGAGATCCTCGGAGCGATAGAGTTTTTCGTGCACCAGGCTCATGGACCGGATGCGGTTTTGAAATTCCATCATCATAGCGGCATCCGTTTTGTCGTGGACATAATCGATCTGAATATTGATCAGGCTGGAGATAATCTGCATATTGTTCTTGACCCGGTGGTGGATCTCGCGCAGAAGCAGTTCTTTTTCCTGGAGGGATTTCGTGATCTTCTCCTCCGCCAGCTTCCGATCGGTGATGTCCCGAACAATCCCGGTGACTGCCATCACATTTCCTTCATCATCCCTGACAGGATTCAGGCTGGTACTGTTATATAATTCACGACCTTTGGCAAGCATCTTTTCTTCAAGAAACAGGTTCTTGCCGGTATCAAATACCTTTTTAATATTTTTCGAGAATCGGGCTGCAGTTTCTTCCGAAAACATTGTCAATATTGACGTGCCCAGCATCTCTTGAGGAGACTTCTTGAAAATATCCGCCGCGGTGTTATTTATGGATAAATATTTGAAGTCCTTGTCTACCATGAATATCTGGTCACTTGAATTGTCAACAATACTCCTGAATCTCTCTTCTGATTCTCGTAGCACTTTCTCCATCTGCTTGCGTTCGGTGATGTCCAATACAATCCCTTGATAGTTCGTGATAGCTCCCTTTTTATTCCGCCGGATCCAGGTCCGGTCGTCCATCCACTTGACCTTTCCATCTTTTGTGATAATTCTATATTCCTGACTAAACTCGTTTCTTCCTTTTTCCCTGTTGTATGCGGAGGTCTCTTCGCCCACCCTGTTCAAGTCATCGGGGTGAATCGTGTTGGCATACAGAACCTTCCCGGTCACGAATTCCCTGGCACTGTAACCGAAAAGTTTCTCGACGTTTTCGGATACGTACTCCACCGGCCAGCCCTCGGCGTTTTTCCAGAGGAAGACGACGGCCGGACTTTTGTTGATGATATCACTGGATTCCCGCTGTTTCTTCTCCAGTGTAACCCGTTCGGTGATATCTTGAACGGTTCCGAATACTTTTATATATTTACCGTCTTTTTTAATCCCTTTTCCACGTACATGGCACCATCTGATATTCCCTTTTGCGGTCAGATATTTTGCCTCATAATCCAGCGGCTTGCCCTTTTCAATGAGTTTATTCATTGCATCTTCGGCTACCGCACGATATTCAGGAAGATAGTATTCAACATGTTCATCAGGCCCTGGTACACGATCTCCATAGTCCATCTCCATAATATCGTAAAGTTCTTTTGTCCAAACTGCTTTCCGGGTTATCAAATCCATTTCCCAACCACCGACATGGGATAGCTTGCTCGTCTCTTCCAATAATTTATTGAGTTTTCGGAGCGTTTCCTCATCCCGTTTCCGCGCAATGGCCGACCCCACCTGATCGGCAACCAGCTCCAGAAGATGCAGATCTTTTCGATCGAAGGCCTTTTCATTAATATAATCCACCACCACCAGTGCTCCGATGATCTTTTTCCCTGAACGCAGCGGCACGCCCAGCCAGACCTTGGGAACCGCTCCCAGGGGCACGGCCCGGCCGTTCCGTTTCAGCCTGCGGATCTCTTCGAGGGGCAGCAAAAGCGGTTTTTTTCTCCGCAGCATGTAACCCGCCAAGGTCTTTCCCACCGGGATGACTTCAGGATATTGCTCTCTTTCATCATGATAATAGACGATCGTCAGGGTCATTTTCTCCCGATCGTATAAATCGATGAAAAAATTGCGAGTCAGTAGAATCTTGGACAGCTCCTGATGAACAACTTCATAGAACTCCTGCAGGCCTTCGCTGGTGTGGGCCGCTTGAGACATCGTCTGTAAAGCCTTGCGAACGTTGTCCTCTCTTTTCCTTTCGGTGATATCCTCCACCGTGCCTTCATAGTACAGAACACGGCCTCTGCGATCGCGAATGGCCCGGGCATTCTCCCGGACAAATATGGTCGAGCCATCCTTCCGGATCCAGGCCGATTCCCAACCGATCACCTGGCTGTTCTTTTCGAGCTTCTTCTTAAACTCGGAGCGGGGATATCCCGGCTCATACCCCTCCTTCTCCAGCTTCCTCCCGGCCAGCTCCTGGAAAGAGGAGTATCCCAGCAGACGCACGAGGGCCGGGTTGGCCATCAGGATGCGCCCGGCGGGCGTGGTCCGGTAGATGCCCAGGACAGCATCGTTCACCAGGTTCTGATATTGGCTTTGACTTTGTGCCAGATCTTTCCGAATCCGATCCTGTACCAGGATGAGGGTCACCTGCCGGGAAATATTCACGAGCCTGGCCAGCTCGTTTTTCGTGAAAGGACGATCCCTGGAGATGCTCATCAGGCCGATGGGTTCACCGTTGGTGATCAGGGGAATATTCACCAACGAGCGAATGCCCAGGAGTTTGACGACGGCCGGGACCA
>CAZOYL010000222.1:0-2825 GCA_964584035.1 uncultured Gemmatimonadota bacterium
CATGCAGGTGGGCCTGGCCACGCTGCAGGAGCAGTTCGCCACCGATTACGGCGTCCTCATGGCCGGGGCGGCCTTCGCCGCCGTGCCGATGATCATCATCTTCCTGGCCTTCCAGAAGCATTTCATTAAGGGGCTGACCATCGGGGGAGTGAAAGGGTAGAAATATAGAAAGAATTCATTTTTGCAATGATGGTTTATACATTCAGCCCGCGAGATTTTTCCATCAGCAACTATAAAAAGCCGCAGGATCTTTCGATCCTGCGGCTTTTGGTTTGCAGCCTCAACCGGCTATTACTTGGCGTTCAGCAGGTCCTTGTCGGTCTCGCCGACTCGGCCGGATAGGCCACCCTTGTTCCCGGCGTTGTCCACCGCCCGGACGAAGTAGTAGTACTCGGTGCCCACCGCGCCGACATCCGTATAGCCGGCTGTCAGGGCCTGGCCGACGGAGTCGCCGCTGGTCGGGGCGAAGTCGGGCGTGGTGCCGCGGTAGATGATATAGTGGCTTATGCCGGTCCACATATCGTAGACTTCCGACCAGTTCAGGAAGATGTTGCCGCCGGATTTCTGTACGGTCAGGTCGGTCACCGCTGCCGGCGGGATGCTGTCGGTGGCGGAGGTCTGCAGGAACTTCACGGCGTCGGCGCGAAGCACAGGGCCGGTGCACAGGCTGTCGCCGATCAAAGAGAGATTCCCGGAGGTGCCGGCGTCGAAGGAGTAAGTGCCGAGATATTTCCAGTTGTTGGCCGTGAACTGCTGATTGATCCTCTGAGAATGGACCGGGCCTGCCGAGGTGACCGTATAGAGGGCATTCTGGTCGATCCAGTCGGTGTTGACCGCGATCCAGTAGACGTCGTAGTAATCGGCCACCGGTATGTCCGGCGTGAAGATGGCCGCCACGGTGCTGTCCGGAGGAAGACTGTCCGGCGGGAAAGGCGTGACGTGATAGCGGCTGTTGACCCCGTAGGCCGAGGAGCTGCTGGTGCCCCAGGTGCCGCGCTCGGTATAGGTGGGAGCTCCGTCCTCGTTGTCTATGATGACGATATTGCCGACGCCGACTCCCGCCAGGATGACCGACGGGGTAAGCTCGCCGTCGTCGTTATAGATCATCACCGTTTCCCCGCTGTAGGTCATCTGAGCGGTCGGTGAGAACCGCACGGTGACGGTCTCGGTGGCGCCGGCCGCGATGGTGGCCGGAGAGCTGATCACTGAGAAGTCGGCATTGCTGGTTCTCACGCTGTCGATGGTCACGGTGGCGTCGCCGATGTTGTGGGCCATGAAAGACAGATCGGCGTACTGCCCGACGGTGACCTCCCCGAAGTTGAGGCTGTAGTCGATGACGTAAAGGTCCGGGCCGGAGGTCGGCAGTTCCAGCTTGATGGCGTCGGCCCGGAAGGCGTAACCGCCCCATCCCGGGGCATTGACGTCGTTGATCATCTGGACCATTCCCCCGGTCCCGGCGTTGAACGGGTGCTGGCCGAGGAACTGCCAGTACTCGCCGCTGCGCAGGTTCTGGTTGCGGTATACCGAGTCGGCCCCGGCGGCGAGGATGATCTTGAATTTGGCGGCCGTGGCTGAGTTGGAGCTGCCCACCACGCCAAAGAAGTAGAAGGCGTTGTAGGTATCGGCGGTCGGGATATCGAAGACATACTGGGCGGTGGCGTTGGTATCCAGGCTCACCGTGGTCCAGCGGCAATCACCCTGATAACCGCCGCTGGGGCTCCAGGTGGTGCCCACCGGCTCGGAGTAGCCGGGGTCGCCGTCATCGATCAGCAGCACGCCCGACCGGCCCACCAGCTGGACCTGGCGCACGGCCTCGCTGCTGTCCGGGTCGTCGCTGAAGATCTGCACGCTGTCGGCGTAGTTGCCGCCGGCAAAGGGCTGGAACTTGATCGCCACATCAACGGTTGCACCGGGAGGCACAAGCAGCGGGAAGGTGAGCGGAGTAAGAAGTTGATCGATGAAAAAATCAGTGGTCGAGGTGGAGATGTTGCTGACCGTCAGGGTGTCGCCGCCGACGTTGCTGAAGTCGAAGGTCCAGGATAATGAGTCGCCGGGGTCCACGACGTCGAAATCGTGGTAGAAGTGCACCAGATGGATGTCCTGCGTATCGCCTACGGCCTCATACAGCGCGGCGTCGGTCCGGAAGGCATAGCCGCTGGATCCGACGTTGGGGTCGTTGACGGCCTCGAGATATTCGCTGCCGCTGCCGGGCAGGTCGTACTGTCCTAAAAAGATCCAGGAACCGCTGGAGATGTTCTGGTTCTTATAAGTCGAGTCCAGAACGGTACCGTCAAAGACCCTGTAGAGGGCGTTGGTGGCGGCGTTGTCGGTGCTGGGCACGATATAATAGATGTTGTAGGTATCGGCCGACAGGCCGGCTGCTGAGAACCGGGCCGTGGCGTTGGCCGTGGTGTCCAGAAAGCACCACCGGCTGCTGTCCAGTAAACCATACGTGCTGCCGAACCAGGTGCCGCTGATCTCGACGTAACCGGCATCCAGGTTATCAACCATCAGGCTGTCGGCGGCAAAGGCGCCGACGGGCAGGAGCACTGTAAGAGCAAGGGCTGCCCAGAGCAGTTTTCTCATGTTCTCGTCCTCCCGAAAAGAGTTGAAAAAAAGCCTATTCGCTATGGGTATACCTCTTCTCCATCACCTCCTCGGAGAAAAAAGGGGCGTTCGATGACGAAAATTGTGGATAACGACCTTACTACTATTCTATCAAATATCGGGAATTTTGTCAAGGGGAATTTTGCCGGGGCCCATGAAAAAGCCGCCGGGGCGGGTGCCCCGGCGGCTTGAGTCGTGCAAGATGTGCCGTCTGAGTT
>CAZOYL010000223.1:0-2797 GCA_964584035.1 uncultured Gemmatimonadota bacterium
CAAGTTTCCTTCAACACCGATATTCAATCCTATCGGCGAACGGATCCTATTGGCATCTGAGCATCCGCTGAAAGACGACGTATTCGGGATAACTGATGTGCTATTCAAGAACTCTAACCTATAATATAAGCAGGAAAAATGCCGAGAAAAGTCGGCTTTAATCTGATTCCAGTGTAGGATTTCGGCTTACGGGTTGCGGTTGGTATTCGATAGGAGAAGGAGAAGCGGGGTTGGAAGGAGGAAAGAAGAGGTTGCGGAAGAAAAAACGGAAGGTATCGATTGATAAGATATTAACTGACCAGATCGTGTTTGATGGCGTAATAGGTCAACTCGGCGTTGTTCTTCATCTTCATTTTCTCCATGATCCGCGACCGGTAGGTGCTGACGGTCTTCACGCTGAGGCACAACTCCTCGCCGATCCCTTTGACCGTTTTCCCCGAGGCGATCATGCACATGACCTGATATTCGCGATCCGAAAGGCTCTCGTGAGGAGCATGGAAGATCCCGGCCTCGAGATCGGCGGCGATCTTTTCCGCCAGCGACGGGCTGATGTATTTCCCGCCCCGCGATACCTTGCGGATGGCCGATATAAGTTCGTCGGGTGCGCTCTCCTTGGTCAGGTAACCGGCCGCTCCGGCCTTCAGGGCACGCACAGCGTACTGACTCTCGGGATGTATGCTCAGCACCAGAACCGGAAGCTCGGGCCGGATATCCCGGATCTGCTTGAGAACCTCCAGCCCGCTGCGGCCCGGCATGGAGATGTCCAGCATCACCACGTCATACTCGTTCTTCCAGATATTTTCGAAGACTTCCTGCCCATTGGCGGCCTCACCGGCCACGTGTAAATCGGAGGTCTCGTCCAGGATTTGTTTGAGTCCCTCCCTGACGATGGCGTGATCGTCGGCGACAAGGATATTGATCATCGTTCCTGCCTCCTGCTCTGGAAAGGAATACGGACACGAATTGCAGTTCCTTTTCCGGGGGTTCCGCTGATCTCCAGGTTTCCTCCGAGAAACCGGACTCGTTCCCTCATTCCTATGATCCCGTATGATTCCGAGTGATATATTTGTTCCTTTGTGATCCCCTGACCATTATCCTGAAGACTCATCTCTATACGTCTATTGTCTTTATAGAGCCGGCCCGACACTCTGGTGGCTCCGCTGTGACGAGCCGCATTGGTCAGGGCCTCCTGAAAGATGCGGAACAAGGCTGTGGATCTTTCTTTATCCAGAACGAACCGCTCCTCGGAAGGGGATATTTTCATCCGGCAACGTATGCCGGTACGGTCTTGAAATTCCTGCGCGTGCCATTCGACGGCCGCGGCCAGCCCCAGATCATCCAGCAAGCTGGGACGCAGCTTGGCCGTGATCTCCTTGACGGTTTTGATGGTGCCATCGATCAGAGCCCTCATCATGGTGACCTTTTCGATCAGAATTTGTTGATCGGATGGGATCTTCTTTCCCAGCCAGGTCAGCTCCATCTTCAGGGCGGTGAGCACCTGTCCCAGCTCGTCATGGATTTCCCGGGCGATGAGAGCCCTCTCCTCCTCTTTAACCGACTCCAGATGCATGGTCAGGTTGCGCAATTGCTCCCGGGATTCTTCCAATGTCATCTCGGCCTTGTGTTTGTACAGAGCCATCTGGATGGTGCTGCGCAGCTCCCGACCATCGAAGGGTTTGACGATGAAGCCGAAGGGCTCGGTGACCTTGGCCTGATCGAGGATGGCCTCATCGGTATAAGCGGTCAGATAAATCACCGGGATTCCATAACGGGAGCGAAATCTCCGGGCCGTCTCGATGCCGTTCATTTCACCTTCCAGGACGATATCCATGAGGGCTAAATCGGGCTTCAGTTTCGCGGCTTCCTTCAGTGCGGCTTTACCCGAGGACACGCTGGCGACCACTTGATAGCCCAGAGATTCCAGGTTTCTGCGGATGTCCTCAGCCACGATGCGCTCGTCTTCGACGATGAGGATTTTTGTTTTGGCCATGGAGTCACCTCACTTTCGTAACTCTCTAAGCTCTATCGACTCTCCAAATTTTCAGCCTGATCCGAAACGTCGTGCCCTCGTTTCTTTCTACCCGGATTTTCCCCTTGAGCTGGTCTTCCGCTAAAAGGGTGACTAATTGAAGACCGAGGCTCTGTGTATTTCTGATATCCACATCCTGCGGCAAACTGATGCCATCATCATAAACCACCAGTTCAATTTCCTTGTCGTTCACTTTGCCCAAAGAGATGGTGATCCGACCGGCCCGGTCCTCCGGAAAGGCATGCTTCAGAGCATTGGAAACCAGCTCATTGATGATTAATCCACAGGGAATGGCGAACTGGATTTCGGGAGAAAAATCTTTGATCTTGAGCTCGAGTATAATCCGATCTTCGGTTACGCCGAACGTTCGATATAGAGCATGGGTTAGGTCCTTCAGGTACATCTTGAAATTGATATGCGCCAAATCTTCCGATTGGTAGAGCTTCTCGTGGATGAGGCTCATGGCCTGTATGCGGCTCTGTAGTTCCTTGAGAGCATCGATGCTGTGCGTGTCCTTGATCATTCTGGCCTGGAAATTGATCAGGCTGGAGATGACCTGCAAATTGTTCTTGACCCGGTGGTGGATCTCGCGTAGGAGTAGCTCCTTTTCCTTCAAAGAATCGCGGTCCATCTGTTCAGCTTGTTTTCGCTCGGTGATATCCTGGACGATATATATGGCTCTTGATATGTGACCAGACTCATCCGGGAATGGATCCACCGTGACCAGGAGCCACCGATTGGTATCGGGCAGTTGAAACTCCAACTGAC
>CAZOYL010000224.1:0-2775 GCA_964584035.1 uncultured Gemmatimonadota bacterium
GACGCCATCACCCCGGAATACACTTTCGACGGCCAGGGCGGCATCACCGCCACCATCCGGAACTTCGGGGCCAACAACGAGAGCAATATCGGCGTCTTCTGGTCCACCAGCACCGGCGAAAACGGCAGCGAGGGCCCGCTGTCCATCGATTCTCAAGACCAGGACGACGTCGCCCTGAGCTGGACGGCCGACACCACCGGCCTGGTGACCATGACCGTCTGGACGGTCCTGGCCGGCGACGAGAACGCCGCCAACGATACCGTCTCGACATCCATCTACGTCTATCCGCCCGAGACGATGTCCTACAGCTACCAGTACTACACCGAGTCCCCCAACCGCACCCGCGGCGTGGGCGTGTTCGGCAACGACGACTACTGCGTGGGCGTGAAGAACTCACCCTACTCGATCGAGTTCTTTCACAACGCGCCGGATTCCGCCGATGTCAGCGCCACCTTCTGGGAGAATCCCGGCGATCCCGGCGATCACATCGATCTGATCTGGAACTGGGGCATCGGCGTGGACAGTGACCTCAATGCCTACCTGACCAACCAGGACTCCATGCAGAGCGTGCTGGTCTATGACTATGACGGCAACTCCACGGTGCATCGCCTGGAGCTGGGCGTGGATGACACCGGCACGAACTATCCCACCGCCTGCGATATCGACGACAGCGGATACGTCTACATCGCCTTCTATGTCGGCGGTCCCGGCACCACCGACCAGATCAAGGTGTTTGACAAGCTGGCCAACTGGAACGACGCCAACCACACGGCGACGCTGATGACCAGCTTCGAGCCGGACGCCTATGTCTGCGAGGGCCTGTGCGTCAGCGGCGACGGATCGACCATCTGGCTGACCAACCGCTCGGCTCCCGGCTTTCTGGGCGACGTGACCCGCTGGACCGGATCCCCGAGCACCGGGTATGAGCAGGACACCCTGTTCGCCGGCGACGGCACCATGGACGTGCCCGGCTACGTCCGAGGCATCGATCTGGCCCCGGACGGCGACATCTATGTCTGTTGCGACGTCAATGTCGAGTTCGACGGCGACAAGGTGTTCATCGGCGACGGCACCACCGGCGAGTTGAACTACACGATCGACATAGACGACCCGGGAACCTATCACAAATCGCCCTACGAAATAGAATTCAGCCTGGTCGGCGAGCTCGACCTGACGGCCCAGAAGGGCGGCGGCGACGACATCTACCTGTCCTGGTCACTGCCCACCGCCACGGCCTTCTACATCACCCACCAGTATGGCTGGTATGTCGACAAGTGGGAGGGCCCGGGCTTCAAGGGCGCCAGCAGCTACGCGGTCTATCGCGACACGGTGCCGGATTTCGTTCCCGCTCCGGGCAACCTGGTAACCACGACGCCCAACAGCTACTATCTGGACGATGGCGCCGCCGGCGACACCGGGATCGAGTATTACTATGTCGTGCGAGCCACCGGGACGCCCGGCTACACGTCCAAGTCGGCCACCATCGGTGAGTTCGATAAAGATCTGCATAATGTGAAATGACCGGCTGTGTTCAACAGGCCGGAACGCAAAACCGGGGAGGGGCGGAAATGGCTGACAGGCCGCCTCTCCCCACCGAAAAAAGTGAAAAAAGGGGCTTGACAAAATTCCCTATTTATGGTACAGTGGTAATAAGGAGTGAATCTGCACCCGTCAGATCACCAATCACGTCAGCAACCCATTCATTCTCTCATTTTATAAGGAGGTGATGAACGGAGTTCTATACGTTTGCTAACTATATCGTTCACACTCCTCGTGCAAAGGAGGTTGTCATCATGAGGAAATGTCTCCTGTTCGTTCTTTTCGCCCTATTGATCGCCAGCACGGCCTATGGGGACTTCGTATATGAGTACACCCAGGACTCCGGCCAACGCTGCCGCGGCTTCGCCATCTACGGTGAAGACGACGCTTTTATCCACAGAGACTATTCAACGCGCTCCATGCAGTGGTATCACGCCATGGACCAGGGCGCCGGCCTGTTCGATTGCGAGGACCAAACTTTTGACTTGGGCGCTTTCTCCTATCCGTACAGTTACAGCTGGGGCGCCGGCATCCACGACGGCCTGGTCTATCACGCCGTTCAGAGCACCGTTGACCTCGATTCTTATATCCTGGTATGGGACCATGACTGCGGCGAGGTCGATTACCTGGCCCTGGGCATCGATCCCTCCGGATCCGAGTATCCCACCGCCTGTGACTGCGATGCGGCCGGCAACGTCTACATGGCCCTTTACATCGACGGCGCCGTTTTCGACCAGGTCACGGTCTATCCGCCGCGCGCTTCCTGGGTCGGCAACACCGCCACCCCGCTGAGCAGCCTGGAGACCGGCGCCTACGTCTGTGAGGGCATGTGCGTCACTCAGGACGGCTCGACCATCTACTCCACCAACCGCTCTGACGATCTCAACGACGGATGGTGCAAGAAGTTCGACGGCACCCCGGCCACCGGCTACACCGAGGATCTGGGTTTTCTCGTTACACTCGACGGCTTTGTCCGCGGCGTCGATGTGGACGAAACCAACAACAGGGTCTTTATTTGCAGCGATAACAATTCCGCTTCTCCTGGCGAATACATCATGGTGGTCGACGCCACCACTGGCGCCCCCCTGGATACCATCTTCACCGTACCTCTGGGAAGCTACCATGCTTCCCCCTACGACATCGAGTGGGACGAGGCCGGCCAGGATCTGTACGTCCAGCACCGCTACGGCTGGTACATCGACAAGTATCACTGGGAACCGCCCACCGCGGTGACCA
>CAZOYL010000225.1:0-2736 GCA_964584035.1 uncultured Gemmatimonadota bacterium
ATCAGCCGAGCGATACTAATAAGCCGAGCGGCTTGACCTAACTAATTATCCCTTCTCTATGCAGTTGTCAATTCATTTGTGGCCTGGTTCGCCAAGGCGATAAACGGAGCTTCGTGACCCACTCACACAGTTCCGGCCAGGCACCCTATCTTTCCGGTGGCTCTAGCGGAGGGGAAACACCTCTTCCCATTCCGAACAGAGAAGTTAAGCCCTCCAGCGCCGATGGTACTGCTTGGGAGACCTTGTGGGAGAGTAGGTCGCCGCCGGGAGTTATTAAGCCCGCTATCATAGCGGGCTTTTTTATTTCCGGCGGGAACACATGCCTCGGGAACACGGCCCGATAAAAAGGCACTGAGAGATGAAAACAGGACCTCGAAGTAAAACAAACCTTGACTTAGAGAACAATAGATATTAAAATATAGATTTGTAGCAAATACGCAGTTAACTTTTATTCATGTTGCTCTCAAACACTCCTCTCACCGCTTCACGATTCCTGCAAGGAGGACGGCTACGTGAAAGAGTTCAAAACGGAAAACTACCGCAACATCGCCCTCATTGCTCACGGCGACGCCGGCAAGACCTCTCTCGCCGAAGCCATATGCTATACGGCCGGAGCCACCAAACGGCTGGGACGCGTCGACGACGGAAACACCGCTTCCGACTACAATGAGGATGAAATCCAGCGAAACATATCCATCAGCACGGCATTGCTGCACGCCGATTGGTCGGGACACCGCATCCACCTGTTGGACACGCCCGGCTATGCCGATTTCGTCGGCGAGGTCCTCGGCGCCCTGCGGGTGGTGGACGGTGCTCTGGTGGTGATCAATGCCGTGGCCGGCCCGGAGGTGGGCACCGAGAACGTCTGGGGTTTTGCCAGGAAGAACGGCCTGGCTCGGATGATCGTGATCAACAAAATGGCCAAAGAGCATGCCGACTTCAATAAAGTATTGGAGTCCACCCAGGCAGCCTTTGGCAATGGCGTGGTAGCTCTGCAGCTTCCCATCGGATCGGCCGAAAGCTTTGCCGGCGTGGTGGACCTGGTTCAGATGAAAGCCTGGCAGGCAGATAAGGATGGCAAGGTCAAGCCGACGGAGATTCCCGCCGATCTTCAGGAACAGGTCAAGACCCAGCGAGAGAAGTTGGTGGAAACGGTCGCCGAGGCCGACGATGCCTTGCTGGAGAAATACTTCGACCGGGGTGAACTCTCCAACGAGGAGATCCAGAAAGGCCTGCGCAAGGGAACCCTGGCCGGTCAGATCTTTCCGGTGGTCTGCGGCGATGCCTATGAGAACCAGGGCACCTCACTGATCATGGATGCCGTGGTGCAGTATATGCCCTCGCCGGTCGACCGCGGCGAGGTCAAAGGAACCAAGCCCGATTCCAATCAGGAGGAGGTACGGCCTCCGGCCGATGACGCTCCGCTGTCGGCCTTCGTGTTCAAAACCATTTCCGAACCTCATGTGGGTGAGCTGTCTCTGTTTCGCGTTTACTCCGGCCGGCTGGAGCCCGGCATGGACGTTCAAAACACCACCAAGGACGAATCAGAACGCATCGGACAAATCTACGCCCTGCTGGGTAAGGAACGGAAAGAGGTGGGGGCCATGCATGCCGGCGAGATGGGCGCCGCGGTCAAACTGAAGAATACCCATACCGGAGATACGCTGTGCGATCCCCGGGCACTCATCCTGTTCCCGCCGACGGAGCCTCCCGAAGCCGTCATCCGGGTGGCCATCGAGCCCAAGACCAAAGGAGACGAGGAGAAGATCAGCACCGGGCTGACCAAGCTTCATGATGAGGATACCACCTTTCACGTGGTGATCGATCCCGAGCTGAAGCAGACGGTCATCTCCGGATTGGGAGAGTTGCATCTGGACGTCATCGTGGACCGGCTGAAGAAGAAGTTCGGGGTCGAGGTCAACCTGGTCAAGCCAAAGATCCCGTATCGCGAGACGATCCATGGAACGGCCGAGGTCCAGGGGAAATACAAGAAGCAGACCGGAGGCCGTGGACAATACGGCGATGCCTGGATCAAGGTCGAGCCAATGCCCCGGGGCGAGGGTTTCGAGTTTGTGGACGCCATCGTCGGTGGGTCCATACCCAACAAGTTTATCCCGGCCGTGGAGAAGGGTGTCCGGGAGACGATGATCAACGGCGCCGTGGCTGGATATCCCATCGTGGATATCAAAGTGACCCTGTACGATGGGTCGTTCCATACCGTGGATTCCTCGGAGATGGCCTTCAAGGTGGCCGGATCGATGGCCATGAAGAGCGCCGTCAATAAGGCCCGGCCCATTCTGCTGGAGCCGATCTACGACGTTGAGGTGACCGTGCCCGACGACTTCATGGGCGATGTCATGGGCGACCTGTCCTCCCGGCGCGGTAAGATCGCCGGATCAGAGCCGCGGGGCAACTTCCAGCTGGTCCGGGCCAAGGTACCCCTGGGCGAGCTCTATAAGTACTCCACCACCCTGCGGTCGCTCACTCAGGGCCGCGGTCTTCATACCCGGAAGTTCTCCCATTACGAGGAGGTACCCCGGGACGTGGCTGAAAAGATCATCGCCGAATCGCAGGAGGAGTGATCGGCCCGACCCGAACAGAGCCGGAGCCGGACGGAAAAGGCGGTGTTCTTCGGGGGCACCGTCTTTTTCAGTGGCCGGAAGGCTGCCCGGGAACCATTTTTTTGTTTGCAATTGAGACCCGCAAGTATTAAGTTAGAGACGGTCGCAACCGCAG
>CAZOYL010000226.1:0-2681 GCA_964584035.1 uncultured Gemmatimonadota bacterium
TTCCAGCTCAGGCACCCGAACCATCCTGACGCCTCGATAGTGACGTCCCCGGTCGGTATTGGAACGGTAATACAGGACCACTTCATGTCCCCGTTCGACCAGGCGGGTGCTGACCTCTTCCACACAGGTCTCAAAACCGCCATGATGAGCCGGAATTTCCTTGGTGCCGGCGATCGCGATCCTCATCGTTCGACCTTCCCTCGGTCCTTCTCCCCCCTTGCCGAACGTTCATGTTCCCACACCTCGATGCAACGTCTCAGGTAGGTAGAGATCAGGTGAACCAGGATCAGATGGACATCCTCGACCCGCTGCATATTATCACTGGGCACGATGAGAGATTCCTGGGCCACGTCCTTCAGCTTGCCCCCGGAAAAACCGATCAGCCCGATCGTTCGTCCGCCGATGGAATTCGCATAGACGATGCCGTTGAGGACATTCTGAGAGTTACCGCTGCCGCTGATGCCGATCACCACGTCGCCGGAATTCATCAGGTTCTTCAACTGTTCGATGAATCCAAAATAATAATGCGTGTCGTTCGACCAGGCCGTCAGCAGCGGTAAATTCTCGGTCAGGGACAGGGCTCGTACCCGATGGCCGCCCTGGCTGACCGGTGTCTTGGCCAGATCACAGGCAAAATGGGAGGCGTT
The DNA here is from genome assembly GCA_964584035.1 of uncultured Gemmatimonadota bacterium. Classification (GTDB taxonomy): domain Bacteria; phylum SM23-81; class SM23-81; order SM23-81; family SM23-81; genus CAZOYL01. Next base: position 648 of record CAZOYL010000226.1, read on the forward strand.
GGAAGCGCTACCGCCGTTTCCCATGATAAAGACATGACGATCATCGCTATAGGCATTCAGCAGGATCTCCACGATGCGGTCGATCTTCTCCACCGGTATGACCGCCAGAACGTTCTTCAGCTTATCGAAATAATATTCTGCGAATTCCCTTGCCGTCGGCAGGTCCCTGCGTGACCGGCCCTGTTGTTCCAGAGCCAGTTTTAACTGTCGTGAGGTGACAAAACCGCCTTCGACCAGATATTCGCCGATCCGTTTCTCTGGAGAAATCATTCTGGATTTCTCCTGCTCAGATTGGCCGTAGATGCTGTCCAGTGCCTCCTCGATGGCCCCGGAAGAGCTGATCACCGGCCGGAGTTTATAACCTGTCTTTCCCTCAATGACGGTTCTGGTCACCTCATCTTGAGGATCGGCCATGGCCGTCACCAGGACATTTAATTGTTTGGCGATGGGCACCAGGCAGTAATGTCGCGCCAGGTCCTCGGGAATGGTCCGGACCACCTCGGAATTCAGACCGTAGCTGGACAAATGCACGTACGGCGTGTCCAGTTGCATGCCCAGAGCCTGCATCCAATTTTCCTCCGAGATCACTCCCATCTTCACCAGGATGCCGCCCAGCCGGCTGCCATTGGACCGCTGACTTCCCAGGGCCGCCTGCAGCTGCTCCTGGGTGATAAAGCCGCCCTCCAGAAGAAATTCTCCGATTTTTTTATGGAACGCATCGGCCGAAGGTTCCGGATCCAGCCGGCCGGGGCCATAGAAGTGTTCCAGACAGGCTTTTATCTCGCCCTCCAGGGAGATGACCACATCGACCTCCAGCCCGGTGATCAACTCGGCCTCGCGGCGGAACCTCTCCTCAAGAGGATCGGCCATGGCCACCACCAGATGCTGGTTTTCTCGGCGCTTCACGGGAATCATGTGCCGCCGTCGAGCCACCAGCTCGGGGAGCAGTCCGACGACCTCTTTTCTCAGCAGCTGCGGTGAAATGCGCATATACGGCAGAGATAGTTGCGCACTGAGGGCCTTGAGCAGCTCCTCCTCGCGGATAAAACCCAACTCCACCGCCGCCCGTCCCAGACGCTGACCCGTCTCCCGGTGGACATCGAGAACCTTGGCCAGCTGCTCCTCGGTCATACCGCCTTTATGCTTTGATTTCATGGCCCTGCTAACGATGAATGTTAAATATGATTTTACTGCCCTGACTCTCGAAACGAAAGGGCAGCTCGGTGAGATGTGACAGCGCCTGGCGAACCTGTTCCTTCTTCTCGCCGGAACAATACAGCAGTAAAAATCCGCCACCGCCCGCGCCGGTGATTTTACCCCCGATCGCACCAGCCGTCAGAGCCGTTTGGTATAACCGGTCGATACTAACATCGCTGATCCCGCTGGCCAGGCTTTTTTTCCGTTCCCAGTTCTGATGAAGAATATGCCCGATCTCATCCAGGTTCCCATTATGGAGGCAAGCCTCGAACACCTCGGGCAGCTGGCCCATCTCCCGAAGGACCTCCCGCCGCTGAGGGATGTGTTCGTTCTGTTCTGCCAGGATCGTATTGGCGCTCCTGGTTTTCCCCGTGTAAAACAGCATCAGACGCTCGTTAAAACGGCGCCGCAGGTTATAATCGAGCTTGACCGGCCTGACATCCACCCGTTCGTCGGGAAAAAAGGTGATCATACGAAAGTTTCCGTATGAGGCGATGTATTGGTCCTGCTTTCCGATGGGAGCTCCCAGAATATCGATCTCCACCTGACAGGCTTCCTGGGCCAGTCTCTCAGCATCCCTGAACTCGCCCTGATAGGCATACAGAGCGTTGAGCAATCCCACCGTGATGCTGCTGGACGATCCCAGCCCGGTTCCCCGCGAGGGGATATCGGCCAGCGTGGTGATCTCCACTCCCCGCTCGACCCCGGTGAGCTTCATGGTCTCGCGTATCAGATCGTGCTGGACCTGGTCGACCGTATCGACGATCTCCTTACGGGTATAATTCAGCACGATCTTGTCATCAAATCGTTCCTTGACGATGACAAAGATATATTTAT
>CAZOYL010000227.1:0-2392 GCA_964584035.1 uncultured Gemmatimonadota bacterium
CTGCCGGTGGTCGTGGCCCGGCTGGTCAATATCACCGGGCCGCGTCAGACCGGAGCCGATGGAAGGGTAGTGCCCCGGTTCGTCAAGCAGGCGCTCATGGAGCAGCCCCTGACCGTTTACGGCGACGGCAAGCAAAGTCGCTGCTTCACCCACGTGAGCGATGCCGTGGAGGGGCTTGTATTGTTGGCCCAACATCCGGAGGCGACCGGACAGGTCTTCAATGTGGGCTCCGACTTCGAGATCACCATCGAGGATCTGGCCGGGAGGATCAAGGAGCTCACCGGCAGCGCCTCGGAGATCAAGTATATTCCCTATGAAGATGCCTACGAGCGAGGTTTTGAGGACATGGCCCGGCGGCTGCCCGATATCGGCAAGATCCAACAGCTCACCGGATACCGGCCGAAAGCTTCTCTCGAGGAGATTCTCAAGGGGGTCATCGAGTTTCACAAGCATTGAGCTGGTGATCGCGGAGGAAGGAGTTACTGGGAGAAAGGAGCTCGAAGGACGTGTCGCGGAGAAAACATCTGACCGTCTGGATTGGCCTGGTCATCAGCGCCCTGTTTCTCTATCTGGCCCTGCGAAATGTCCGCTTCGATGAGATACGCCGGGCCCTGGGCCAGGTCGATCTGGCGCTGCTGATGCTGGCGGCCCTGATCTTTCTGGTCAGTTTCTCCGTGCGGGCCGTCCGGTGGAGGTATATTCTCCGCCCGGTGGCACGGATCGGCCTGCTGCCCGTATTCTCATTGTTGAGCATCGGCTTCATGGCCAACAATGTCTTGCCGGCCCGGCTGGGAGAGCTGGTCCGGGCTTATTTTCTATCCAAGAAGACGGGCATCCGCAAGAGCCTGTCGCTGGCCACCATTATCCTGGAGCGGCTGTCGGATTTCGCCGCCCTGTTGCTCTCCGCCCTGCTGGTGACGGTGTTTTTCGACATGCCGGCGGCCGTGGAGCATATCGGCATCGTGGCCGGTCTGGTCTTTCTGTTCTTCATTCTGTTGCTGATCCTGATCCACGTTCGCACGGCGGCCGTTCGGCACCTGATCTCGATATTGCTCTCCCCGCTGGGCGATGCCCGGAGCAAGAGCGTCATGGAGAGGGCGGATGCTTTCATCCAGGGCCTGCGGATCATCAAAACGGGCCGGGGCATCCTGTGGACGTTCGCCCTGTCGCTATTCGTCTGGGGCTTGTGGACCGTGGCCCTGCATGTGACGCTGCGGGCCTTTCACATCGATGTGCCCCTTTCGGCCCGGCTGCTTATTCTGGCGGTGGTCAACCTGGGAGCCCTGATTCCATCGTCACCGGGATATGTCGGGCCCTATCATTATCTATGCTGGGTCTGCCTGTCCGTCTACGGGGTGGAAAAGAGCCTGGCATTCAGTTTTGCGATGGTGCTGCATGCCCTCTGGTATGTGCCCCTGACTTGTCTGGGTTTCTTGTGTCTGGGCAAGGAACATCTGTCCATTTCGCAAATTCGATCTGTGGAGACCGACATGGCCTCTGAAAATTTCCCTCTGAAGGATGATCAGCCGGAAGCTGCCGAAGCGGATCCTATCGGTAGAGGAGATTCGAATCATGAATGAACGCAGCGCCTCCGTGGAGATATCCATCGTCATTCCGCTCTACAATGAACAGCAGAATCTGGAACCTCTGGTGGAGAAGATTCAGGAGACCATGTCCCGGCTGCAGCGGTCCTATGAGATCATCCTGATCGATGATGGCAGCACCGATGAGTCCTTTCAGGTGATCCGACGGCTGCGCGCCGGCCATGGGTTCATCAGGGCCATACAGTTCCGCAAGAATCACGGCAAATCGGCTGCCCTGGCCGTCGGCTTCGGGGAGGCCGCCGGGAAATTCATCATCACCATGGATGCCGATCTTCAGGATGATCCCGAGGAGATTCCCAACCTGCTGGACAAGCTGGAGGAGGGATATGATCTGGTCTCCGGGTGGAAATATAAACGGCGCGATCCCATCTCCAAGACTCTGCCGTCAAAGCTATTCAATCGAGTGACCTGTCTGATATCGGGCATCAAGATACACGATATTAACTGCGGTCTAAAGGCTTACCGTCGAGAGGTGATCGAGCATATCAAGGTCTATGGGGAGCTGCATCGCTATCTTCCCGTCCTGGCGCACTGGAATGGATTCCGCATCACAGAGATCAAGGTTCGCCATCATCCCCGGCTGCACGGGCGCAGCAAATTCGGCGCCGGCCGTTTCGTGAAAGGATTTCTGGACCTGATGACGGTGACCTTCCTGACACAGTTCACCCGTCGTCCGATGCATCTGTTCGGAGTGCTGGGTCTGTTTCTATTCTCGGTCGGGCTGGTCATCAATCTGTATCTCACCTGGTTATGGGCTCATGGTATCGGCATCGGTCACCGTCCTCTGC
>CAZOYL010000227.1:2402-2612 GCA_964584035.1 uncultured Gemmatimonadota bacterium
TGGGCGTTCAGTTCCTGTTGATGGGTCTGATCGGCGAGATGATCACGCACCGGGACGGGACCAGCGAAGACTATTCCATCAAACAGCGCCTTTAAACGGCGTTTTGAAAAGCGCCTTTCCTGAAGACCGGGTGATGGCCTGTGAAGATCTGCTACTTCGGGACATATGAGCGGGAGTATCCCAGAAATCGGGTCGTAATCGATGCATTAA
>CAZOYL010000228.1:0-2573 GCA_964584035.1 uncultured Gemmatimonadota bacterium
ACGATCCCGGCCATGACCAGGGCGGTGGGCAGGATCAGGCCGTAGGCCAGGCGGTCACGCCGGATGTTCTTCCACAGGGGCAAGATGTGCTCCTCAGCGTTCCAGCAGCCGTTCCCAGGCCTTGGCGGTGGCGTCCAGGGCCTCCTGCGGCGTCATCTTGCCGTTCAGGGCGGCCTGCAGGTTGGGGGTGAAGTCCACGAACAGGAGGCCTCCCTCGGGGATCACCGGCCGGTTGTTGGCTACCTCCAGCTGGTGACGGAATCCCTGGATGATGGCGTTGTCGGCCACCCCGGGAAGGTCGTAGGCCGACCTGCGGGTGGGCAGCAGGTTGTTCCTGCGGGCGAATTCAGCCTGGTGTTCGGCCCGGTTCAAGAAGTGAATGAACTCGTAAGCCGCCGGAACATCGCGGCAGCTGGAGGAGATGACGTAGTTGTGGCCGCCCACCGGCGAGCCGTACCCGGCCGGTCCCCGGGGAATGCGGGTCACGCCTAAATTGGCCGGGTCGGCAAACTCGGCGCCGGCCAGAATATCGGCCGTGGCCCAGGGGCCGTTGAGAATCATGGCGTACTTGCCGGTCTTGAAGCCGACCAGCATGTTCTCGTAGTCGTTGGCGAAGTCCACCTCCGGCGGGACCACGCCGTACTCGTCCCGCAGGGCGATGTAGAATTTCAGGCCGTTCACCGATCCCGGGTCGTTGATCCGGACCCGGCCGTCCTTCTCATCGATCAGGCCGCCGCCGAAAGCCCAGATGAAGGGCGTCAGCCAGTAGGAATCGCCCCGCCAGAAGAAGCCGTATCGGCCCCGGCCGGGATCGGTCAGCTTTTTGGCCGTCAGCACCAGGTCGTCCATGGTGGCCGGAGGCTCCGCCCCGGCCTCTCGCAGCAGGCGCTTGTTATACAGCAGGGCCAGGCAGTCGGTCACCTGGGGGATGCCCCACAGTCGGCCCTTATACTGATTGTAACGAAAGGCACCGGGCAGATAATCGTGCAGGTCCTCAGGGGAAACATACTCATCCAGGGGCGTCAGGAAGCCCAGCTCGGCGAACTCCGGGGTCCAGGCGATCTCGGCCCGGAACACGTCCGGGGCGTCGCCGGCCTGGGCCACCGTCTTGAACTTGTTCTGGGCGTCGGAGAAGGGCACCACCTGGGCCCGGATGGTGATCCCGGGGTTTTCCACCATGAACTTCTCGACCAGCCCGTCGAGCGTGACCGTCTCCTCCTGGTTCATGGTGTGCCAGAATCTCAGCACGGCCGGGCCTTCGGCCCGTTCTTCCTTCCCCCCGCAGGCGGTGAGAAGAAGGATCAGGCAGAATGTCACAGGTAAAAGATATTTCATCGGGCCTCCGGGGAAAGGTGATGAGTTCGAGATTTGAGATTGAACATTGGAACGTTGTGTCTCAATTCTGGTCCCCCTGAAAGGATAGAGAGAATTCGAAATGTGAAATTGAACACCGGAAATTCAGCGTTTTCTCCCGGAAAGCTGGTATTGTATTCGAGATGTTGCATTAAACATGGAAATTATCTCCGCTTTAGCAAGGTCGATTTTGCCATATCCATACTATTGTCCTTTTTGAATTTCCGGGTTTAATGCAATATCTCGAATCTGGGAATTCTCAACGGAGCATTAAAAATTGGAAATTTAAATCCGAAAGGCATACGAAGCTGATGGAATTGTCGTCCTCAATGGAGAAATGAAAATTTCCAATTTTCAATACTCCATTTCGAAAGGACCTGTTCCTCTTATTGAATCCTCACCATCGGTATGACGACCTCTTCGCCTCGCTCATAGGCTCCCAGAATTTCCTCCTGGCTGACCCCCTCAGGCGCCAGGATGTCGATGATGTTGGGATCGAGCGTGTCATCGCGGCCGCCGCCAAATCGGTACTCCTGGGCATCGGCGAGGACATCGCGGACCCGCCAGTTGCCGGCCGAGGGAAATCCTTCCTGGCCGCACACCGCCACCAGGTAGCCCCAGTCCTGGGGCCGGTCGCCGACGATGCTCTTGGGAACGGTCACGGTGATGGTCCGTTCCTGGGCGATCACGTTGGCCTTGACCTCGGCCAGCCGCTTGGGCTGATCGTCCGGTCCCGGGCCGTAGATCTCCTGCTGCCAGCCCTCCACCCAGATGCAGTAGTCCCAGGCGTCCTCCGGGGCCACCCGGGCGTGGCGGCCGGGGAGCAGCTCGGTCAGGCCGGATCCCTCCCGGCCGTCGGTGTCCAGGTAGATGTCCAGCGTCTGCAGGCTCAGCTCGATGGGCGAGCCCCAGGGGTTTTCCAGCGGGCCGGCGATGCGGGCCGAGAACAGGACCTGGTCGCCGTCGTCGATGACGGTGAACTTGATCAGGTCGAACACGCCGGGCTTGAAGACGGCGTTGGTCGGGTAGACGTAGGAGCCCGGCCCGTGATCGTCGCCCAGCGGATCGGTCATGGCCAGCACGGCGTCACCGGTGGCCGCCGCCGGCACCGAGATCTTCACCGGCCCATCCGGGGCCAGGTCCAGGACGCGTCCGTTCTCGGCCACGGCCAGGGTGAAGCGGAGCTGATCGTAGGCCTGGGCGCCGATGTCGGCAAAGGG
>CAZOYL010000229.1:0-1398 GCA_964584035.1 uncultured Gemmatimonadota bacterium
CCCGCCTATAATGGCCCTGGCCATGGGTGCCTGGGCTTCACCGCCCTCACCGATGCCAACAGCCAACGGCGTCATGGCCAAAATGGTGGTCGTGGCGGTCATCATAATCGGCCTGAGACGTCTTCTGCCGGCCTCTACGATGGCTTCTTGAACCGGTAGCCAGTCCCGGCGGCGCAGCAGGTTGATGTGATCCACCAGCAGGATAGCGTTGTTCACCACAATGCCGCTCAGCATGATACAACCGATATAGGATTGAATGTTAAAGGTGGTATCGGTCAAAAAGAGCATCAGGATCACACCAATAACTGCAAGCGGTACGGAAAACATCACTACAAAGGGGTACCGCAGCGACTCATAAAGCGATGCCAGCACCATATATACCAGCGCCAACGCCAGCACAAAGCTCATCAAAAGCTCGCGAAAGGATTTCTGCTGCTCTTCGTAATCTCCGCCAAAGAGGATGGTGAAATCTCTGGGCACTGGCACGGATTGTAAGCCCTTCCGGATATCGGCCAGAATAGAGCCCATATCGCGGCCGCTGATATTGGCTGTTACATAGGTCACCCGCTCCTGGTCTTTGCGTTCGATTAGCACCGGTCCCCGCCTGGGGCGGACCTCCACCACGTTTCGCAGCACAACCCGATCGCCGTCGGCATTGGTGATGGGAAGGTCCAGGATATCCCGAAGGTCTTTTTTATCAGCGCCCGCGATCTTTACCCGGATTTGATACTCGTTACCCCCTTCCCGGTAATTGCCCGCAGAGGTCCCGGTAAGCACCGTTTGCAGCATGTTGGCAATCTTGGATACCGTAAGTTTCATGCCGGCGGCCTTTTGCCGGTCCACGACAATAAGCTCTTCCGGAGTCCCGGTCTCACGGCTAATTCGGGTGTCGGTAATGCCGTCCACATCCGCAACGATCCCCTCAACCCGACGGGCCAAAGCGTCGGATGTTTCAAGATCGTGGCCGCGCACTTCCACCTGGACATTTTCATCTCCCCCGGTGCCCATTCGAAGCAAAAAGAGTCCCTGCCCGGCACGGGTTCTGATTTTAACGCCCGGCATAAAAATGAGCTTTTTGCGAAGGGCTGCTGCTATCTCATCGCTGGATCGGGTCCGCTCTTTGACCGGCTTTAGTGCAATGCGCATCTCACCAGCATTTGATCCCCGGGCCCGCCAACTGGAACCGCCGATAAAGGCCACTGTGTTTTTGATCTCCGGCACCTCCCGTTTCACGATGGCCTCGATCTCCTGAAAGCTCCGATCGACCAAATCGAGCCGGGTACCCACGGCCATCTCCGCATAGACCCGTACTTCGCTCTCATCAGTTGCAGGCATCAACTCAACACCCACCAGTGGAATCAGGAAAAGACTTCCTAAAAACGCCAGAAATGCGGTTCC
>CAZOYL010000229.1:1498-2568 GCA_964584035.1 uncultured Gemmatimonadota bacterium
GCATTGTCCACCAGCATGCCGATGCCGAGCGCCAGACCGCCGAGGGTCATCAGATTCAGCGTAAACCCGTTGAAATACATCAAGGCGAAGGTGGCAATCATGGATATGGGAATCGTGACGGCGATAATGGCGGTACTGAGGATGTTCCGGAGAAAAAGCAGCAGCACGAAGACGGCCAGCACTCCGCCGTATAGGATGGTGGTGCCCACGTTGGTGATGGAGCGCTGGATATAATCGGATGTGTCGATGATGGGGATAATATGGAGCTGGGGGATGTCCCGGTTGATCCGTTCTATCTCTTTGAGTACCCCGGTTGCCACTTCCACGGTGTTTTTACCCGATTGTTTGTTTATCGAAAGGCGAACACCGGGTTTTCCGTTTATCCGAACGATCCGAGTCACTTTTTCCCAGGCATCTTCTACGGTGGCAATTTCTTTCAGCTGAATGGGCACCCCTTCCCGGATGGCTACCACCGTATTTCGCAGCTCATCTAAATCCGTATAAATCCCCGGGGTTCGGATGGTGACATCGACAAGCCCCTGTTCGATGGTACCGGCCGGAAGATTGATGTTTTCTTCCCTGAGACGGTTTAGAAGATGGTCGATGGGAAGCCCCAGGGCTTTTATCTTCTCCGCGTTCAGGTTCACATGGATTTCCCGGTCCAGCCCACCCCGGATATCCAGAGAGGCCACCCCTGGAATACGTTCGATCCGGTTTTTAACCTGATTGTCGATAATTCTTCTTATCTGGATGGGGTCCAGATCACTGGCTACTCCCATGATGAGAATCGGAAAGGAGGCGAGATCGAACTTCCGCAGACGGGGTCGTTCGGCATCTTCCGGAAGGCGCGGAATGACGCGATCCAGCCTTTCCCGGATGTCGTTGGCGGCTTCATCCAGGTTCGAACCCCATGTGAAAGTAACCCGAACGCTGCTTCGGCCATCGGCGGAGACCGAGGTAACCTCTTCCACTCCGGGTACCGCGCTCATGGCCTCCTCGACGGGGCGGGTGATCAGCTCTTCGACTTCCTCGGGACTGGCGTTTTCATATTCGGTGCTAATGCTCAGAGT
>CAZOYL010000230.1:0-2567 GCA_964584035.1 uncultured Gemmatimonadota bacterium
CAGGTCATGTATCTCGACAAGGTCATCACGGCCGACACCAGGATATTGACGATCAGTTCCAACGATCCCCTGGGCATCGGGCCGGCCACCTCCACCTTCACCGAATTGTGGGGGGGAGAGGGACGCATGGCCGTCAAGCTGCGGGAGCTGATGAGAAGCCGGGCCGTCAGGAAATACCGGCCGACCGTCTTTCTGGGCGGTCCCGGGGCCTGGCAGTTATCGATTCATCCGGAGAGACAGAAAGAGCTGGGCATCGACTGCGTCGTCGTCGGGGAGGGGGAGGTCACCGCGCCGGAATTATTTCACCAGGTGCTGAACGGCGGAAATGTCTCCCCGCCGCGGGTCGTGGAAGGCCAGACGGCTCCTGACGAGGGCATCGCCGACATGGTCGGGCCCAGCATCAGCGGACTTATCGAGGCCACCCGGGGGTGCGCCCGCAGTTGCGCCTTCTGCGTGCCCTCGGTGAAAAAGGTTCGCTCCCGGCCGCTGGAGAGCATCCTTCGCGAGGTGCAGGTCAACCTCGACGCCGGTTACGACGGCGTTATCCTGCACGGCGAGGACATCCTGCTGTACCGGTCGGATGGGTTGAAGGTCAACTCCGACGCGGTGGTGGAGCTGTTCGAGGAGGTCTACAATTACCCCGGCGTCCGATGGGTGACCGCCAGCCATGCCTCCCTGTCCTCGGCGGCCAGCTCACCGGAGACGATCGAGGGTGTGGCCCGGGCCATCGAGCTGGGGTCCCCGGCGCGGGGCAACAAGGCATTTCAGGTAGGCATTGAGACAGCCAGCCCGAAGCTGATCCGGAGACACATGAAGGGCAAGGCCTATCCCTTTCAACCCGAGGAGTGGCCCCGGGTGGTGCACGATGCCTTCCGGCTGCTCCACGAGAACCACATCGTGTGCTGCTCCACCATCATCATGGGGCTGCCTGGAGAGGAGGCCGACGACGTCCGTATGACCATCGATCTGGTCCGAAAACTGTATCCCTATCGCAGCATCGTTGTCCCTCTGTTGTTCACGCCCATGGAGACCACCCGGCTGGAATATGCCCGGCCGTTTCTCAAGACCGATCTGACCGCCGATCACTACGAGCTGCTGACGGCATGCTGGGATCATAACCTGGACTGGTTTCCCCGGCTGTACGCCGATTACGGACGCCACAATCACCGGGTCCTGAAGGCCATCGTCCATCTGCTGATGCGCTTCGGCACCGAGCCGATCCGCAACAGAGTGCATTGCAACGCCCGCAGGCACGGGGCGAAAGTGTAGAGACAAGTGCCCATTCACTCTAACCGGGAGGTTTGTACATGAACGCTCTCGCCACCGTCGACTGGGCCATCATCTTCGGTTACGTGGTGATGGTCATCGTTCTGGGCATCATTCTTTCCAGGCGGGCGCAGGCCAGCATGGAGAGCTATTTCGTGGCCGGCCGCAAACTGCCCTGGTGGCTCTTAGGCACCTCCATCGTGGCCACCACCTTCGCCGCCGACACCCCCCTGGCGGTCAGCGGCCTGGTCCGCAGCAAGGGGATCGCCGGCAACTGGTACTGGTGGAGCAGCGCCCTGGCCGGCATGCTGGGCGTGTTCTTCTACTCGCGGCTGTGGCGGAGGTCGAGGGTGGTCACCGACACCGAATTCGCCGAGCTGCGTTACTCCGACCGGTCGGCCAGCTTCCTGCGGGGCTTCCGGGCCCTGTATTTCCCCCTGGTCTACAATACCATCGTCATGGGCTGGGTCATGCTGGCCATGGCCAAGATCATGGGCGGCGTCCTGGGGCTGCCCAAGTGGCAGTCGGTGGCCTTCTGTTTCGTGGTCGCGGTAGCCTACACCTCGTTATCAGGGCTGTGGGGCGTGGTCATCACCGACCTGATCGAGTTCTGCACCGCCCTGTTCACCTCCATTCTGCTGGCCGTCATCGCCGTCAATAAATCCGGCGGCATGGCTCATGTGCTGGCCCAGCTCAGCCAGGTGATGGGACCCGAGAAGGCCCACAGCATCACCCGCATCATCCCCCTGGATTCGGCCCTGCTGCCGATCGGTTTCTTCTTCATCTACATCGGCCTGCAGTGGTGGACCAGCGGCAACACCGACGGCGGGTCCTACTTCGCCCAGCGGATGTTATCGGCCAAGAACGAGAAGCACGCCCGGCTGGGATTCCTGTGGGGCAACGTGGCTCATTACTGCATCCGGACCTGGCCGTGGATCGTGGTCGGGCTGGTGGCCATCGTGGTCTTCCCGCAGATCGAGGACCCGGAGATGGGCTACATCCAGGTGATGCTCAAATTCCTTCCGGCGGGCCTGCTGGGCCTGGCTCTGGCCGGATTCATGGCCGCCTTTCTGTCGACCATCGATACTCAGCTGAACTGGGGGGCCTCCTACCTGATCAACGATTTCTACCGCCGCTTCCTGAAGAAGGACGGCAACGAGAAACACTATGTCCGGGCCTCCATCGTGGCCACCATCATCATCGCCGCCGTGGGCGCTCTGGTGGCTTTCATGATGAGTTCCATCTACTTCGGCTGGACCATCATCACCTCGGTGAACGCCGGCATCGGGGTGGTCTATCTG
>CAZOYL010000231.1:0-2514 GCA_964584035.1 uncultured Gemmatimonadota bacterium
GGCCAGGACGACATCGAATTCGGTTTGTTCCTCGGCGGCTTCTCCGGCATCCCCGGCGGCCGGGGCCATAGCCTGGGCCATCATGGGTGCCGCTGCCGTCACTCCGAATTTCTCCTCGAGCTGTTTGACCAGATCGGATAACTCGAGGACCGTCATCTTCTCAATACTTTCGATGACCTTGTCGATATTGCTTTTCTTCGTTGCAGCCATAGATCTTTCACCTCCATAAAGATGGACTGCTATGATTATTTATCCTCTTGATCAGATTCTTCCTGTTGATCAGATGTATTCTCCTGCTCGGGCAGGCTTTTCGCATCCGCATCAGCTTTGGCTGTATCGGCTCGGGCTGTTTGCCCGGCATCGCCGTCGCCGGAGGCGTTCCCGGCGGTTTCCCCGACGGTTTCCCCAGAGGCCTCCCCAGCGGCCTCCTCCTGGTCATCTGTGGCGCCCTCGGTATCGTCCGCAGCCGTTTCCTTCCCGGCCGGAGCCGGCCCTTCCTGAGAGGATTCAGCCGTCTCTCCCGGGGGACCCTCCTGGTCGCCCCTGGACTTGACGATGGCATCCACCACACCGACCAAATCTCTCAGCAGCGCCTTCAGGACCATCACCAGTCCGGTCACGGGCGAATTCAGGCCGCCCAGGACCTGGGCCAGCAATTGCTCCCGTGAAGGCAGATTCTTTAACCGATCCAGAGCCTCTTTCTCCAGGATCTGCCCTTCAAAAATGATCACCTTGACCCCGGGTTTGCCCGTTTTCTGGGCAAACTGTCCGATGAGCCGGGCGGGCAGCGCGGGGTCCTGATACCCGAAGGCCATCGCTGTGGGACCAACCAGATAGGGTATCAGATCCTGACGTCCCACCTTATCGGCGGCCAACCGGGCCAGCGTGTTCTTGACCACCCGGTATTCGACATCATTTTCCCGAAGAAGACGTCTCAGCTCAGTGATCGCTTCCACATCCAGGCCGGTGAAATCGGTCAGGTAGAGACTTTGTGTTCGTTCCATCTTTTCCGCGATCTCATTGACCACGGCGACTTTTTCTGGACGAGGCATACCGTTACTCCCAGCAGGTAACTATTTAATGACTTTCAGGATTTCGTTGGTATCCAGCTTGATCCCGGGACCCATGGTCGAGGAGACGACCGCGCTACGCAGATACTGCCCCTTTGCCGAAGCGGGCTTGGCTTTCATCACGGCCAGCAAAAAGGTGGTGGCGTTGTCCAGCAGATGTGCGCTGTCGAACGATTTTTTTCCTATAGGCACATGAAGGATGCCGGTCTTATCCACGCGGTACTCGATCTTACCGGCCTTGACTTCCTTGACAGCCTTTTCCACCTCGAAGGTCACCGTCCCGCTCTTGGGGTTGGGCATCAGCCCTCTGGGGCCCAGAATCCGTCCGAGTTTGCCGACCGAACCCATCATATCGGGAGTGGCGATGATGACGTCGACATCGGTCCAGCCTCCGGTGATCTTCTCGATATATTCATCAGATCCGACGTAGTCCGCTCCAGCCTCCTGGGCCTCCTTTTCTTTCTCGCCCTTGGCCAGGACCAGGACTCTCACCTTTTTTCCGGTGCCGTGCGGCAGCACCACGGTCCCTCGTACCACTTGATCGGCGCGTTTGGGATCCACACCCAGGCGAATGGCCATCTCGATGGTTTCGTCGAACTTGGCCGTTGTCCCTTGCTTGACCAAATGAAAGGCTTCCTCAAGAGGATAGCGGTTTTCCCGGTCCAACTTGGCCGCTGCTTCAAGATATCGTTTTCCATGTTTCATCGCTCTTCTACCCCATTTGGTCAGTCTACCACTTCGATTCCCATGCTGCGCGCCGTGCCGGCGATCATCCGCATGGCCGATTCTACATTGGCGGCATTGAGATCCGGCTTTTTCAATTCGGCAATCTCTCGGATTTGATCCTCAGTGACCGTGCCCACCTTCTCGCGGTTCGGTTCTCCCGAGCCTTTGTCCAGCCCGGCGGCCTTCTTGAGCAGAACAGCGGCCGGGGGGGTCTTGGTGACAAAGGTGAAGCTCCTGTCTGCATAGACCGTGATCACCACCGGGATGATCAAGCCCTGTTTATCCTTGGTTTTGGCATTGAAGGACTTGCAGAACTCCATGATATTGACCCCGTGCTGACCCAATGCCGGGCCCACCGGAGGGGCCGGACTGGCATTGCTCGCCGGGATCTGCAGCTTAATGGTGCTCATAATCTTCTTGGCCATGTGACAAATCCGTTTGGAAAAAGGTGAAAACTATTGTCCGGGTTCTATCGAAACACGATTGTTCGGAATAAATGCTTCGAAATACACACCGCCTGATCGGTCAAAACGGCCCGGTCCTTAAAGACTCTTCACCTGCAGGAAATCGAGCTCCACAGGGGTGGAACGGCCGAAGATACTGACCATCACCTTGAGTTTTCCCCGTTCCGCGTTGACCTCATTGACCACGCCCGAAAAATCGCTGAACGGTCCATCGATGACCTTCACAGCATCCCCGGCGTGGAAAGGAACCTCTG
>CAZOYL010000232.1:0-2497 GCA_964584035.1 uncultured Gemmatimonadota bacterium
GCCCCGGGGGAGCCGGCTGGAGAAGGATCCGGGCCAAGATCCCGGGCACCGAGAACGACCGCATCGGCCTGAGCAACCTGAAGGGTTACATCGCCGCCGTCATCGGCGTCTACACGGCCCTGTTCGGCGTCGGCAAGCTGATCCTGGGCCCGGCCTGGCAGGGGTTCGTTATGCTGGCGGTGACCCTGATGATGGGTTATCTGGTTTACACGGTGTTCACCAGCGACGAGGATGTCCGCGCGCCGCTGGGGTAGTAACTTGACATACAGCACACGAGCAAGAGGGGGCGAGCGGTGCTTGCCCCCTTCATCGTATCTGCGATTGAATGATTCTGAATATTTTGATGTTGACAAATTCCCCTACATGGGGTAGTATTATTCCAGGGACCGTATTCCTGGGTAGCCGGTTGAAAACGAGACAAGCATCGAGGAGTGTGTCATGAATCCGGAAAACGGTGAGCGTCTGGTCATCATCGGCGGCGATGCAGCCGGGATGAGCGCCGCCATGCAGGCCCGGCGGATGCGGCCGGATCTGAAGATCACCGCTTTCGAGGCCGGACCGTATACATCATATGGCGCCTGCGGGATGCCATACTACGTTGAAGGATTGATCGATCAACCCGAGGACCTGGTGGCTCGCACACCGGACGTTTTCCGAAAGAAATATAACATCGACGCCCGTATCCTCCACCGGGTGGAGCAGATCGACCTGAAGAAGAAGGCCGTGCAGGTCCGGAATCTGCAGACAGAAACCACGTTCCGCCAGCCGTACGATCAGCTCCTCATCGCTACCGGAGCGCAGCCCATCCGGCCGAAGCTGCCCGGCATCGACGCCGGGGGCATCCACAGCCTGTCGGTCATTCCCGACAGCGTCAGGATCCGTCAGCAGATTGAGGAGCGATCCCCGAAGCGGGCCGTGGTTGTGGGAGGGGGGTACATCGGCCTGGAGATGGCCGAGGCCCTGCTGGCCCGGGGACTGGAGGTCTCGGTGGTGGAGCTGCTGCCCCAGGTGATGAGCACTCTGGACGAGGACATGGCCGGGCTGGTGGCCGAGGCGCTGGGAGAGATGGGCGCCGCCCTCTATTTAGGCGAGGGGGTGGAGAGCTTCCAGGTCGCGGAAGGCCGGGTCGCCGGGGTGAAAACGGCCCGGCGGGAGCTTCCGGCCGATCTGGTCATCCTGAGCATCGGCGTCCGGCCCAACGTCGTCCTGGCTGAAGCGGCCGGAATCCCTGTAGGGGAGACCGGAGCCATCCTGGTGGACGATCGCATGCGCACTCAGGCCCCGGATGTCCGGGCGGCCGGCGACTGTGTGGAGTCGCTGCATCTGGTCAGCGGCCGGAAGGTCTTCATCGCCCTGGGCACCGTGGCCAACAAACAGGGCCGTATCGCCGGGATCAACCTGGGTGGTGGAGAGGCGCGCTTTCCCGGAGTGGTGGGGACAGCGATCACAAAGATAGGGGAGACGGAGATCGCCCGCACCGGGCTGACCGTCGGGGAGGCCGAGAGGTTGGGATTGAACGCCGCCGCCGCCTTCTATAAGGGGAAAACCAGGGCCAGATATTTTCCCGATAGCGGTTCCATGGCCGTCAAGGTGGTCGCCGAAAAAGGCACCGGACGGTTCCTGGGCGGCCAGATCGTCGGAGGCCCGGGCTCCGGAAAACGCATCGATGTGTTCGCCACCGCCCTGCACGCGGGAATGACGGTCCCGGACATGAGGTACCTGGATCTGGCTTACGCCCCGCCGGTGTCGCCGGTCTGGGATCCGGTGTTAACGGCCCTTGGCCGGCTGGCCGAGAGGATAGAGTCATCTTTTTGCAATTGACACCAACTCAAAATTTGGCTATTTTTATATTCTAACCAAATATCCCTGAAACAAGGAGTTTCCCCATGCGACGCCACGGCATTCTCCTTCTGATGGTGATCCTGATGGCCCTGCCGGCCATGTCCGGCCAGGCCGACGAGATCATCACCGTCACGGTGACTTTCGATCCGGACGAGCTCACCTGGGAAGTCCGCGACGGCTATCAGCGGCCAATGCTTGACGACTGCGACGTGACCCGCGAAGTGGGCGCTCCGCAGCTGCCCGCACGGTCCGTTCAGGTGGTCCTGCCCGCAGGGAGGTCGGTGTCCCGGGTCGAGGTGACCGGCACCAGCAGCCGGCTTTTACCGGGCCGAAGACAGATCTCCCCGGCCCAGCCTGACCAGATCCTGTCACGGGACGCCGGCAAGTCCCGGGCCATCGATGTCGTGCCGCCCGACCCCGCTGTGTACCGGGGCCAGACGCCCTACCCCGAGCGGATCGCGGAGTACACCGGCTCCGGACAGATGGGCCCGGTTCATCTGGCCAATGTGGTCATCTATCCCCTGCAATACCTTCCCCGGGACCAGCAGGTCCGTTTCCATCAGCGCGTGGAGCTGGCCCTGCACCTGGATGAGAGCCGGAAGGCGCCGCTCCTGCAGCGATCCCGCCCGCCCGGCCGCGATGATCCCCTGCGTCG
>CAZOYL010000233.1:0-2476 GCA_964584035.1 uncultured Gemmatimonadota bacterium
CGGCTGCCAACTGGATCGAGCGGGAGATTCATGAGATGTTCGGGGTAGACTTCATCGGGCATCCGGATCTGAGAAGACTGCTGCTGCCGGACGACTGGCCCGATGGTGAATACCCCTACAGGAGGTCATGATTGTGAGTTATTCCGTTCCCATTGGTCCCTATCATCCCCTGTTGGAGGAGCCGGAGTTCTTCACCCTCAAGGTGGAGGGCGAGCGGGTGGTGGACATGGACGTTCGCATCGGCTACAATCACCGGGGCATCGAGAAGGTGGCCGAGAGCAAGACCTGGGATCAGGACACCTTTTTGGTGGAGCGGGTCTGCGGCATTTGCTCCACATCTCATCCCATCGCCTATGTCAGCGCCGTGGAGGACCTGCTTCAGATCGAGATCCCGGAACGGGCCAAATATATACGCTCGGTGGTCGGCGAGCTGGAAAGGATCCACAGCCATCTGCTGTGGGCCGGGCTGGCCGGTCATTTCATCGGTTATAACACCGTCTTCATGTGGGCCTGGAAGTACCGCGAGATCGTTCTGGACCTTTTCGAGCACATCACCGGCAACAGAAACCACTACGCCATGATGCGCATCGGCGGGGTCCGCAGGGATATTCTCAAGGAGGACATCCCCGATTTCCTGACGTCCATGGATGAGCTGAACAAGAAAAACGACATGCTCACCAAGGCCGTCATCGACGATCCCGTTCTGCATGCCCGCCTCAAGGGAGTCGGCGTGCTGTCCAAGGAGGATGCCGTCGCCTACGGCGTTTTAGGACCCACGGCCCGCGCTTCGGGGTTCGATATCGACGTCAGACGCGACGACCCTTACGCCGCTTACGATCTGGTGGACTGGAATGTCATCGTCATGGAAGAAGGCGATGTCTTCGCCAAGGCGGCCGTGCGCCTTCTGGAGAATGCCGAAAGCGTCAAGATCATCAAACAGTGCCTGAAGAAGCTGCAGTCCCTGCCCGAGGGCGATTTCTTTCTCCCGGTCGAAGATATTCCGGTGGGAGAGGGCATCGGTCACCATGAGGCGCCCAGAGGAGAGGTTTTCCATTATGTCCGCTCTGATGGATCAAACTGCCCCATCCGCCATAAGATCAGAGCGCCCACTTTTCAGAATCTGCCCTCCTTTAAAGCTTCCTGCATCGGCGAAACGGTGGCCGATGTCACCCTGGTGACCGCCAGCATCGATCCCTGTTATTGCTGTACCGAGCGAATGGTGACGGTCAGTGATGTCGATGGCAAAAAATTGTTCGATGGTCAGGATCTGATCCGTCTTTCCCAGGAAAAGACGGAGCGCATCCGCAAACAGATGAAAGGTTGACCATGAATTCGCTGTTATGGCCCATAGTGGTGCCTGCCATAGCCGGTTTTCTCTGTCTCCTCGTGCCTCGTAAGGTCCGTCTGGTACGTGAGCTGCTGGCCATCGTGGCGACGCTATGGACCTTTCTGCTGACCATTCAGATCTTCCGTGGAGGGGAGATCTGGCTGCGGCAGGGATGGCTCGAGTTCGGCTTTTTCTCTGTGAGCCTCGATTTGAGAGCGTATCAGTTCAGTTCTTTTATGATGATGTTCATCGCTCTCTTCGGGCTGGTCGTGGCCAGCTACTCGGCCAGCTATATGGCCGGGAAGCCGTCGGCAAGAAGTTATTATGCCTATCTTCTGTGGACCTTGTCCGCCGCCATTGGGGCCGTTCTGGCTGACAACCTCTTGGTCATGCTTATGTTCTGGGAGATCGTGACCATTCTCTTTTATCTTCTGATCACCCGGGGAGAGAGCAAAGCATCGGTCTCGGCGGCCCGCAAGAGCTTCATCATCCTGGGATTCTCCGATTGCGCCCTGCTGCTGGGGATCCTCTTTGTGGGAGCCATCGGAGGAAGTCTGAGCATCGAACGTCTGAGTATACAACTGGGCGATACCTTCACCTATCTGGCCTTCATCCTCTGCACCATCGGTGCCCTGGCTAAAGCCGGTGCCTGGCCGGTGCATTCCTGGGTACCCGCCGCTGCCGAGGGTGCTCCCACACCGGTGATGGCCTTTCTGCCGGCTTCCCTGGACAAATTGCTGGGGATCTATCTGCTGGCGCGACTCACGCTCGACCTGTTCGTGATGGACCACGCCATGGGAATGATGCTGATGATCATCGGATCGGCCACCATTATATTCGCCGTCATGATGGCCCTGGTACAGCATGACCTGAAGAAGCTCCTTTCTTTTCATGCCGTCAGCCAGGTCGGATATATGGTCTTGGGAATCGGGACGGGGATTCCCATCGGCATCATGGGCGGCCTCTTTCATATGGTCAACAATGCCATCTATAAATCCTGTCTCTTTCTGGGAGCCGGGGCGGTGGAGAAACAGGCCAAGACCACCGAGCTGACCAAGCTGGGAGGTCTGGCCGCTGCCATGCCGGTGACCTTCGGCACCATGTTCGTCGCCTCGATGGCCATCTCGGGCGTGCCTCCGTTCAACGGTT
>CAZOYL010000234.1:0-2422 GCA_964584035.1 uncultured Gemmatimonadota bacterium
GGCGTGGAGGAGCTGGTCATGTGGCAGGACAAGATCCTGGCCGTCTTCGAGCCCACCGGCGGCCGAGCCCAGTGGGTGTTCACCAGGGACGATACCAAGAGCTATGCCTACTCGGTCATCGGCGCCGACAACGCCTACTACGGCTGCACCGAGGGCGATTACAACGACAACCAGGGCGGCTGCAACACCTGGAATCACGTCGGCGGCTTCAGCGACATGAGCCCCTGGTACGAACACCAGACTTACAGCATGGTGATCAACAGCGCTTCCGGCTCGCACCTGCAGGCCACCCTGAGCCACAACGAGGTCACCAAGGTGATCGAGCTGGACCAGGGCAACCACTACATCGAGGCCACCTACGATGTCGGGCCGCAGACCGCCTATATCCAGTCGGGCTTCAGCCCGGATCTGACCGACATCACCCTGACCGGCGAGCACGAGCGCATCTGGGATCCGGAGGCCGCCTACATGGGGCAGCGCAATCCCAATACCGGCGCCACGGCCTGTTATGTTCTCGGAGATGGCGGTTGTCACCACAGCAAGAACAACCAGGGAACCCTGACGGTCACCGACGAGATCTCCGGCCCGGACGAGTTCCGCTTCTTCATCTTCGCCGGCTATACCAACCCCCCGGACGGCGGCGGTGAAATCGCCGTGCTGGAGAGCCTGGCCACCCTGATCACCGACACCTTCAAGCCCAAGGTGCGCCAGACGGCCGAGTTCATCGACAACAACACCGTCAGCATATTGTTCAGCGAAAAGGTCGACCAGACCACCGCCGAGACCCACACCAACTACGTCTTCAGCGCTTTCGACAACACTTACACACCCACATCGGCCGATCTGCAGAGCGACAGCGTGCACGTCTGGGTGACCATCAGCCAGACCTTTGCCGAGGGCGACTCGGGCCGGATAACGGTCAGCAACGTCCAGGACCTGGCCAGCAACGTGGTCGATCCAGCGGCCAACTTCGCCATCCTGGAGGTGCCGCCCTGCTTCACGCCGCACACCGTCAACGCCGTCGACGGCATCAAGGACTTCAACGGCGAGTGTGAGCTGCTCGACTCCCTGACGACCGACACCAACTACGGAGGCGACGGCGCCTACGACTACCTGTACTTCACCTGGAACGCCGACCACATCTACCTGGGCTACGAGTACAACGACTTCGGCGGCGGCGGCGACCTGTTCGTCTACCTCGACACCAAAGCCGGCGGATCCAACTTCTCGTCAGACTGGAACGGGGTCAAGCAGTTCCCTTCGGGATTCCAGGCCGATTTCTCGATCAACGCCGAGGACGGCGGCTGGCAGGACCTGCGCGTCTGGAACGCCGACAGCTCGAAATGGATCGGGACCTACCTGGGGGACACCGGCTGTGAGAACTACATCGGCTGGAGCGGCAACCCCTACTCCGAAATCAGCGTGCCTGACAGCGAGATCGCCTACAGCCACAGCGACACCCTGAAGATGATCGTCTGGGGTCAGGGGGAGGACGATGGTGACATGTGGTCCGTTTTCCCGCCGGGCAACCCGCACGGCACCTGCCCGCTGAACCGCTATTATCTGTTCGCCAGCCTGGATCCCGGCACGCAGCCCAACACCGCCTTCCAGGTGGTGGTGGAGGACGATGTGCCCCCGGAGTGGGATGGAGGCGGCGGCGATGGTGTGGTCAACCTGGCCGACCTGGTTTGCTTTATTTCCTGGACGCCCATCGAACAGGACACCGCCGGTTGCCTGGAGGTGATCGACTATTACATCGTGCTGCGCGACACCGATCCCGATTCGCTCGGGCCGGAGGATTCCCTGGCCGCCACCGCCGACACCTTCTACGCAGATGGTACGGCCGCCATCGGAAACACCGGCATCAACCACTACTACGCCATTGTGGCCGTGGATGAGGGGGGCAACAAGTCGGCCCCGTCCGGCGTGGTTGGCGAGTTCGATAAGAACTTGACCAATGTGAAATAATTCAACAGGAGAGAGAGGTTTCATGAGCCGGGGCTTGCCGTGAGGCGGTCCCGGCTTTTTTTGTGTGTGTGGAGGGGGGGAGAAGAGGAGAGAGAGGGTTGCTTACTGCATACCGTTTACTGGTGGGATCAACGAGTGATGGCGGCTATGATCGTCTGCGGTCTTTGCCGGAACGGCGCTCTTTTCCGGACCTCCGCTCCTGTCCGTTGCGCCGTTCCGGACCGATGGAGAAGTCGCCTTTGGAGATCATACGGGCCGCCTCCGGGTGAGATCCAGAGCAATACTAGTGCCGCGTGTACGGTTCGTCAACATAAAAGTCAGTGATAGCAGAAAGTGAAAAGGGACATACCTTCCGATAAGCACCGAAAAAGAGACCCCCCGGGCCCGGAGAAGGGGGTGGGGTGAAGTTTGTAATGGGCCTTTTTTGTTACTGGGCCTACACCGCACCCCAAAT
>CAZOYL010000235.1:0-2412 GCA_964584035.1 uncultured Gemmatimonadota bacterium
ATGGACAGGAAGGTGTCGCCCAGGGCCGGTTTGGGATCGAGGTAAGTGATCAGGTCGTTGATCAGGCAGGTATCGGAGTATGAGAAATCGGTCACCCACCACTCACCGTGCGAATTCGCTGTGTCTGAACAGATGACGTTGGTCAGTTTGACCAGAAGGCCCTCGTACTGCTCAGCCGTGGCGCTGCAGCCTCCAGCCAGATCGCCGGGTGTGATATTCAACGGGGCGGGGATAGGATTGCCGGTGGAGATGACCTCGTAGGATGTCAGATTCTGCACCTCGGTCGTACCGTAATATTCGATGATGTCCGCGGTGATCATCACCGAATCGCCCGGGCTGGGTTCGTAGGTGGGCTGAAAGATGAACACGCCGCACCAGGGAGCCGAATCGTCCTGGATCCAGAAATCGGGATAACCCGCGGCGACGCCGGTGTGGGTGACGATACCGCCGAAGATCTTCGACGTGCCGGCATAGGGCGAAGGATAGCAGATGTCCGGAGGGGTTCCCCCGGGATCGGTCTCGTTATACTGAATGTCGTAGATGGTCAGGGTGTCGGAGGGGGCGGGGCAGGTGGTCCGCTGGAGGGAGGCGTCATCGACGAATAGGCTGGCCCCGGTGGTGGTGCTGTCCCAGTCGACGTCGTAGACGCGGATCTCACCGCGAACGTAGGCGGCGCCGGCCGGCGCCTTGCGCGAGCCGGTGGTGATGAGCTGCCAGGAGGCCTGGTCGGTGGTATAATCGTTCGGCTGATAAACTTCTACGATGGTGGAGTCGTCTGCGGCCAGCCAGGTGATGCACGCCCGGGCTCGTCCCAGCGGTTCGTTATCGTAAGCGTAGCAGCTGAAGGTGTAGCAGGAATCGGCCACCGGAATGGATACCGACTGATACAGATAACGGGTGTAGTCGGTGGTCCAGGCGATCTCGCAGCTGTAAGTGCCGGTCCGGACGGTGGTGCCCTCCTGGGTGGCGGAGATGGTCGTGTCGGTATCGGAAAGCACCCAGTTGTCAGGGGGGCCGCTGGGGCCGGCGGTCCAGGCCTCGAAACCCGGGTTGGACAGCAGTTCCTGGGCAACGGCGGAACCGGCCAAACCCAGCAGGCACAGGGCGGCGATGAAAATACCAAAGCACCTTTTTTTCATCAAGAACTCTCCTTCATGAATGACAATAGAAAACAGGTTTAAAGAACACGAATGTCCGAACAAATGAACCGACATCACCTCCTCAGAGATTCGTAAAGTGAATTGTGTCTGCTAAGAAAAACTAGTATCGACGGAAGGCCCCGCGGCCTCATCACCTCCTTTAATCCAATAAGTCTATTCGATAGAACGCGATGTAATGATTTCAGTATCAGCGGGATGACCAGTCTGACGACAAAAACGTACAGCTTTGCCTCTCGAAGGTCCTAGTGCACTTCACTGTCATTATATCATAACGCCAAATTTTTGTCAAGTCCTTTTTTTGCTTTTATGAATTCGACGTAATCGCTTATTGTAAGTCTTATTAGTGAATCGTTTCGGGTGCCCGAATCGGCTGGAGGTGTCCCCTGATGGAGAAATTGGAGGCAGGGCGTGAAAAAGCCGTCGGAAGCATCCTGCTACCGACGGCTTAGTCCTTTTGAAACAAATAGTTATCTGTGCCGAATGTTCTCGGGTTGCGATGCGGCAGGGATCTATCGTTTTTTTATGGAGCCGTTGGCAGGTACTGGTCGAATTCCCCCACGGTATTGGACGGGGACGATTGCTGACCGCCGGTGTCCACCGCCTTGACCGTGTAATAGTACTGCACCAGAGTATCTCCGGCGGCCCCGGAGTCGGTGTAAACGGTGTCGCTGGTGGATCCCAGCGAGTCCATGGCCGCCTCCGGATCGGTGGCCCGGTAGACCACGTAATAGTCCACTCCCAGGTCGCTGCCGGGCTCGGTCCAGGACAGGAAGATGTCTCCGGAGCTGGATTTGGCCCCGTTGGTCAGGTCGGCGGCCAGATCCGAGATGGCATCCGGCGGCTGGCCATAGGAGGGCGTGGCGTTGACGGCCGCCAGGGCATCGATGCGGCCGGCGCCATAGAGAGAGTCACGCCCGGCCGGTCCGAGCTCCACCGCTGTATACTCCAGGATGCTGTCCATCTCCACCGGGGTCAGGCCGGGGTTCTTCTCCAGCATCAGGGCCAGGGTGCCGCTGACATGCGGGCAGGACATCGAGGTTCCCTGCCAACCGGCCGGGCCGGCGTAGCCGGCGGTATCGTCATAGGCCAGGGATTTGGTGTACACGCCGGGGGCGCAGACGTCCGGCTTGATCAGGCCGGGGGGGTGGTTATAGTCGTCGTAATCGTGTCCGGAGCAGTCGGTCACGGACCACTCGCTGGGGCCGTAGCTGCTGAAGGAACAGATATTGTCGTTGGTCATGGTGGCCCCCAC
>CAZOYL010000236.1:0-2378 GCA_964584035.1 uncultured Gemmatimonadota bacterium
CTCTGCAGAAAAAACGATGATCCTCTCGACCGCATCGATTGAGGTCGTCCATTCAAGGGTCGGGTAGAAGTGAGCGAACAGGTTATCAGCCAAAAGGTTGTCATTCTGAACCTGGACTATTGCATCGGCTGCCGCAGTTGCGCGACGGCCTGCACCGAGAGCCACCACCAATATCTCAGCCTGGTACACGGTCGGGTCAAGAGGTTGGCCGAACTGCCTCATCACTGCCGGCATTGCCAGGATGCGGCTTGCGTGGCGGCCTGTCCCACCCAGGCGCTGAAGAGAGATGAAAACGGTATCGTCCGCCGGCATATTTTCACCTGCGTGGGCTGTCGATCCTGCATTCAGGCCTGTCCCTTCGGCGTTCTGGATGAAACCGTACTGCGGCATGTACCGGCCAAGTGCGATCTGTGCGTGGACCGCTTTGAACAGGGTCTGGAACCGCGCTGCGTGGCCACCTGTGTTTCCGGAGCCCTGACCTTTGAGGACCTCTCGGAGGTCTGGAAGGAAGACCGCCTGCAGCTGGGATCGCGCGTCATCGCCCGCAGTCCCTGGAAAAGAGCATAGAGAACCCGATCGAAGAGACTTCGATTATGGAAACGATCGTCTATCCGATCATTTACTTTCTGGTTTTCCCCGGCTTCCTGTTCACCAGCATCGCCGGACTCCTGGCCAGCTGGGTGGACCGTAAGGTGACGGCCCGGGTGCAGTGGCGTGTCGGCCCTCCCTGGTTTCAGCCTTTCGCGGATGTGTTCAAACTGCTGGGCAAAGAGACCATCGTGCCTGATGGCCCGAGGGCGACGCTCTTTCTCACCGCGCCCCTGATCGGACTGGTCGGAGTGACGCTGGTATCCACCATCGTCTGGATGGTCAACCTCAATCGGGGCAGCGGATTTCTCGGCGATCTCATCGTGGTCATGTACCTGTTCACCCTGCCATCTCTGGCCGTCATCATCGGAGGCTCGGCCTCCAAGAATCCTCTCGGGGCCCTGGGCGCCAGCCGGGAGATGAAACTCATTCTGGGCTACGAGCTGCCCTTCGTGATCGCCGTTTTCACGGTGGCCATCAAGATCGGTTCGATCCTGTTCCAGGACATCCTGAGTTATCAGGAATTCAATGGCATCATGCTGCGGCATCCCTCCGGAATCATTGCCTTTCTGGTGGCCATCATCTGCGCTCAAGCCAAGATGACGCTGATTCCTTTCGATATCCCGGAAGCCGAGCAGGAGATCATGGCCGGACCTTATATCGAATATTCCGGGGCGCCCCTGGCCGTGTTGAAACTGACCCGGGCGATGATGCTGTTTACCGTGCCCGTGTTCCTGATCACCGTTTTTTGGGGAGGCTTCAATTTCTCCGGATGGAATATTCTCTGGTCCATCCTGAAATATGTGGCCCTGCTGGTTATCGCCGTACTCATTCGCAATACCAATCCGAGATTGCGCATCGACCAGGCCGTCCGTTTTCTGTGGGGGCCGGTGACCGTGGTGGCCATCATCGGAATGATTCTGGCCGTCGCGGGGTTTTGACGTCGCGGGGTATCAACGAGAGGAATCATCAAGAGGAATTATTACGAAATCTGGAGAACTGTTGTGGCCCTGAAACATTTACCCCTGAAGAAATCGCCGTGGATCTTTCACCTCAGCACCGGGTCCTGCAACAATTGTGATATCGAGCTGCTGGACTGTCTGACGCCGCGTTTCGACGTGGAAAGGTTCGGCATCCTGCTGGTCGGCAGCGTGCGCCATGCCGACGCGCTGGTGGTGACCGGCGCTCTGACCCGCCAGTGCGTGCCCCGTATGAAGGAATGCTATGAGCAGATGCCCAAACCGGGCCTGGTCATTGCCGTGGGTCAATGCGCCTGTTCATCGTGCATCTTTCGGGACTCTTACAATATCGTTGGACCGATCGATAAATTCATACCGGTGGATGTTTACATTCCGGGATGCCCCCCCAAGCCGGAGGCCATCATCTCGGGCGTCGTGAAGGCGCTGGGGAAATTATAAGGTCAAAAAATGAATGATCAGAGAAAACAAACCCTGAAACTTCTGGATGATCGATTCGGTTCCAAGATAGAGATCGAGGAACGATCCCCCAAGCGAATCTATGTTCTGGTGGACAAGGCCGATGTGCCCGATGTGATCCGGTTCATGTTCCAGGAGCAGGGCGCCCGGCTGTGCACCGCTTCTGGCGTGGACAGCCGCTGGGGTGTGGAGATCATCTATCATTTTTCCTATGATAGCCAGAATATGATCGTATCCCTGAGAACGCTGGCCGAGAAGCCTTTCCTGCAGATAGAATCGGTGGCCACCTTTCTGCCGGCCGCCAACTGGATCGAGCGGGAGATTCATGAGATGTTCGGGGTAGACTTCATCGGG
>CAZOYL010000237.1:0-2363 GCA_964584035.1 uncultured Gemmatimonadota bacterium
GCCGGGATGCTGCAGCACGTCTATCACGGATACGGGGCCCCCGGGCTCCCGGTCTGCGCCGTCGGCTACGTCCACTGGGCGGCGGCCATTCCCCTGGCCGCCGGGGCCATGATCTCGGCGCCCTTCGGCGCCTATCTGAACGATCGTCTGGACGTCTCGGTATTCAAGAGAACGTTCGCTGTGGTTCTGATCATCGTCGGCGTGAGAATGCTGTTCTTCTGAAACCAGTCGCCGTGCGAACAGCACGGATGCTGCCAGCGCATCATCGCCCCACCCAATTGAGAAGGAGGGATGATATGTTCAAGTCCGTCGTCGGTCTGGTCTGCCTCACGGCCGCTGCTCTGTTCATCTTCAGCTCACCCGCCGGGGCCGCCGAGCGGCCCATCCAGCTCTCCCTGGTGACGCCCGTTCAGATCTTCCCGGAGAAAGACGACATCACCGGGATCCGGCTCAACCTCATCTACGGGCGCAACGTCTCCGTGACCGGTGTAGACCTGGGCCTGTTCAACCACTGCACCGGCGGCGAGTCCAAGGGATTTCAGTACGGCCTGGTGGGCATCGTGGATGCCGATTTCGTGGGCTGGCAGAACAATGTCGTGAACTTTACCCGGGGCGACTTCGAGGGACTGCAGTGGGGCTTCATGAACTATGCCGGGTATGCCAACGGCCTTCAGCTGGGATTCTTCAACTACGCCGAACGAATGAAGGGACTGCAGATCGGCCTGGTAAACATCATTAAGCAGGGCGGGCGGTTTCCCGTTTTTCCGATCATCAACTGGTCCTTTGATGTGCCGAGTAAATAGAGGTGATCGTCATGGTCAAGAAACCGGATGTCGATCTTCATGCGGCTCACAAGCTTTTCTCGGCGCAGTGTTTCAACAGCGCCTGGGACCTGCTGGACAAGCCCGGTCGCAGCGCCGAACAGGACGAGGAGATGATCCGTCTCTCTCAGGCCTCGCACTGGCACTGGACCCAGAGAGAGGATTACGGCGAGAAGGAGAAATCCATCGCCTACTGGCAGACATCGAGGATCTTCGCCATCCTCGGGCAGGCGGACAATGCCAGAAGATACGGACAGCTGTGTCTGGCCGCCAGCCGGAGCGAGGAGCTGCCGCCCTTTTGTCTCGGTTATGCTTACGAGGCTCTGGCCCGGGCTGAGTCGGTGGCTGAAAACAAAGAGCAGATGGAGGCATATCTCCACAAGGCCAGAGCGGCGGCCGAACGAATGACCGACGCGGATACAAAAAAGCAATTCCAGGAAGATCTGGAGTCGATCGAATGACCGGTTGACAGAAACGCAACCGGGAGGGCAAATGGAGGCGTCATATAAAAAATTGTTGGTCATCGTCCTGTCCGCAGCCGCCCTGACGGCTGTCTGGAGCGGCCCGGGCATCGCCCTGAACTGGACCCAGGAAGCTTTCCCCGACGATGACTGGATCAACGACCGGGCGGAATTCGGCTTCGGAGACGGCGATGAGACCACAGAGCTGGTTCCCGGCAGCGCCACCTATTATTTCCGCTACTCCTTCAATGCCGAGAATCTGGAAGGCGCCGGCACCATGAGCCTGGAGGTGAACTACGACGACGCCTTCGTGGCCTACATCAACGGCCTGGAGGTGGCCCGCTCGGCCAACATGCCGCCGGGCGACCCGGATTATACCACCCAGGCCCTGTGGTCACACGAGGGGGGCGAGTTCGAAGTTTTCGATCTCAACTGGCTGGCCCACGATAATCCCTGGGAATACGTGGACGAATATTTCATCAATCTGTCGGTGGAGGTCCATCAAGTCTCCGCCCAGGATGACGATCTGACCCTGTCGGTGCGGCTGCTGATCGACGGGCTTCCCATGATCCACGCCAACTCCAAGGCCCTCTATTGGCCGGAAGACTCCACGCCGGCCGAGATTCCCACCGACTCCATCACCATCATCCAGCGTCCATTGATCAACATCCCCACCATCGTGGAGCGTGGCCGGGATTTCGAGATCGTCTGCGGCGCGCCCTCGGGAAGCACCGGCTGGGAAGCACAGCTGGCCTCCCCCCACACGACGAGGAATCTGACCCTGCTCTCAGGCCGTTACGACACCACCACCTGTCGCTGGTTTTTAGAGGCCAGAGTGCCCGGTGACATTCCCATGGGATTGTATAATCTGGCGGTGACGGCATCGGGCGGCATCGCGGACACGACCACGCAGTCGGTAAAGGTTGTCGATCAGGAAAAGAGCGATTTTTATTTCATTCACCTGACCGACACGCACATTCCCGAACGGGGCGGCAGCACGATCCAATTTCTCGAGGAGATCATCGAGGAGATCAACATCATCAATCCGGAGTTCGTTCTTCTCTCGGGCGACTATGTCAAT
>CAZOYL010000238.1:0-2350 GCA_964584035.1 uncultured Gemmatimonadota bacterium
CTGGCCGCCGTGCAGGGCGTGGAGGAGATCACCTCCACCTCCACCGAGGGCCGCAGCAGCGTCCGGGTCTCGTTCACCTGGGGATCGGATCTGGAGGAGGCGGCCAACGATATCCGCGACCGCATCGATCGCTCTCTCTCGCGGTTGCCCGAGGATATCGAGCGGCCCATGATCCGTAAGTTCGACCTGTCGGCCTTTCCCATCCTGATCATGGGCATCGCCAGCGACATGAACCCGCTCGACCTGCGCGAACTGATCGAAAACCAGGTCAAGTACCGCCTGGAGCGGGTCCCGGGCGTGGCCGCCGTGGATATCTGGGGCGGGCTGAACCGGGAGATCCATGTGGAGCTGAAGGCGGCGCAATTGAAAGGGCTGGGCCTGTCTCCCGATGCGGTCCTGGCCGCGCTGCAGCGCGAGAATCAGAACGTCCCGGCCGGCCTCTATGAAAAAGGGAACCTGGAGGTCCTGGTCCGCACACAGGGCGAGTTCCGTTCTCTCGACGAGATCGGCCGGACCGTCATCGCCATCCGCCAGGGCTCGCCGATCACGATCGCCGATGTGGCCGAGGTCAGAGATTCCTGGGAGGAAATCCGGCGGATCAACCGGATCAACGGAAGGCCGGGGCTGCGCATGTCGATCAACAAGCAGTCCGGCTCCAACACGGTGAACGTGGCCGAAGAGGTGCTGGCCGAGGTGGCCCGGATCAACCGCGATCTTCCCCAGATCAGCATCCTGCCCCTGATCGACACTTCCAAATACATCCAGCAATCGATCAACAACGTCGGCCGCTCCATTCTCATCGGCGGCATCCTGGCCATCTTCATTCTCTTTCTATTTCTGCGCAATATCTCCAGCACGGCCATCATCGCCACGGCCATTCCCATCTCCGTGGTGGCCACCTTCGGCCTCATGTACTTCGGCGGTTTCACCCTCAACATCATGACCTTCGGGGCCCTGGCGCTGGGCATCGGGATGCTGGTGGACAGCTCCATCGTGGTCCTGGAGAATACCTACCGGCACCGGGAAGAGGGACGATCGCCGGTCGACAGCGCCCTGGCCGGCTCCTCCGAGGTCTCCTCGGCCATCATCGCCAGCACCCTGACCACCCTGGTGGTCTTCTTTCCCGTGGTCTTCATCCGGGGCATGTCGGGGATCATGTTCCGCCAGATGGCCTACGTGGTCAGCTTCTCTCTCTTGTGCGCGCTGGTCGTTGCCCTGACCCTGGTCCCCATGCTCACGTCCCGGTTCCTGCGCTATTCCCCCGGCCGGCATCTTAAGGGGGAGAGCCGCCTGCACCGGATCTACGTGGCCAGCGAGGCGGCCTTCCGGAGAGTGGAGCAGCGCTACGCGGCGCTGCTCGACCGGGCCCTGCATCATCGAAAGATCGTCGTCCTGGCCACCTTCGCCCTGTTCGTGGTGTCCCTGGTCCTGATCCGATTGGTCGGCGTGGAGCTGATGCCCCGGGCCGATGAGGGCGAGGTCCGGGTGAATTTGGAGATGGCCGTCGGCACCAGGCTGGACGTGGTGGACCAGGCGGCACTGACCGTCGAGGAGATCATCCGCCGGGAGGTGCCGGAGATGACCGACATGCTCTCGCGCGCCGGCGGCGGCGGGTGGCGTGCCAGCGGGGGACACACGGCCGAGGTCCGGGTCATGCTGGTGCCCAGGAAGGACCGGAAGCGGAGCAGCGAACAGGTGGCCAATGATCTCCGCCGGGCGCTGTCCGGTCTCCCCGGGGTGACCATCCGCACAAGGGCCGGACAGGGCCTGTTCCTCCTGTCCATGGGCGCCTCCGGAGGCGACAACATCAGCGTGGAGATCCGCGGATATAATTTAGAAACGGCTCAGCGTCTGGCCCTGCAGGTGGATCAGGTGGTCAGGCAGGTGCCGGGGATCACCGACACGCGGATCAGCCGCGAGGAGGGCAGCCCCGAGCAGGTCATTCGCATCGACCGGCAGAAGGCCTCGGATCTGGGGCTGACCGTGTCCGATATCGGCGACGCCCTGCAGACGGCCGTCGGCGGCACCTATGCCTCCTATTTTAGAGAGGGCGGGAAGGAGTACCGCATCCTGGTCCGGCTCAGCGAGGAGGACCGCAACGACCTGGCCGAGCTGCTCGACCTGACCGTGATCAACGATCGCGGTGAGCCCGTTATCCTGCGCAACGTGGTCGCCGCGATGCCCGGGGAAGGCCCGGTCAGCCTGCAGAGAAAGGATCAGGAGCGGATCATCTCCATCGACGCCAATTTCACCGGCCGGGATATGGGCTCGGTCGTCTCGGACATCCGCAAGGGGCTGCGCGCCGTGCCGGTGCCCACCGTTCACCCGCCTGGCCAAAGGAGCGACTGAG
>CAZOYL010000239.1:0-2245 GCA_964584035.1 uncultured Gemmatimonadota bacterium
ACTCGACGGCCGCCAACACATAGGGCGTCCGCCGGCTGGCGGCCAGGCCGCAGACGACATCTTTGGCGACCAGGTTTCTCTCCTTCAGATCCCGGGCGGCGTTCTCGGACAGGTCCTCCGACCCCTCCACGGCCGTTACCAGAGCGCCGTAGCCTCCGGCGATGATGCCCTGGACCATCTCGGGATCGCTTCCGAAGGTCGGCGGGCACTCTGAAGCATCCAGCACACCAAGCCTTCCGCTGGTTCCGGCGCCCACATAGATGAGCCGCCCGCCGTTCCTGAAGGCCTCCACCACTACCTCTATGGCCTGGGCCACATAGGCCAGCTCCTCCATGACGATGGGGGCCACCTTATGATCCTCGACATTGATCAGCCGGACGATGTCCAGGGTCGATCTGGTATCGATGTCCATGGTGGCCGGATTGCGCTGTTCGGTGACCAGTTTCTTGATCTCATCGAAAATGGCTTTGCTCATCTCGGGGATCCTTTTTCAGCGTCAAGTCTCTATCAGCGACTATTTTCATGATGAACATTTAATGTATCATATTTTCTCTTTGACGTCAATAGAATTCTCGGCCAGGGCGGCCGGGAAGCGTTTTTCCTTGACATTTCCCCCCTTCGAGCCTATTGTTTGTCATTGACCGGACCACAGGAGGTATACATGAAAACCGGCGTCAGTTACTACGGCAATAGAATTCTCCAGCATGTCAAGACGGATATGGCGGAGATCAAGCGCAACCACTGCACCTTCGTGGTCCACACCTGCTCGGAGAACGACCTGCAGTACTATCACGGGACCATCAAGGAGATCATCGACATCTCCCACCAGGCGGGACTGGAGGCCTGGCTGGACCCGTGGGGTGTCGGCCGGGTGTTCGGGGGCGAGGCATACTCCCGGTTGGCCTGCGATCAGTTGCCGGTCCGTCAGATCCTGTCCGATGGAAGCTCCGCCCCGGCTGCCTGTTTCAACCAGCCGGCCTTTCGGGAGTACATGGCTGAGTGGACCCGGACGGCCGCGGCCATGGGCGCCGATGTGCTCTTCTGGGACGAGCCCCATTTCATCAGGAAGGTGCCCAAGAGTACCGGGGATCTGTGGGCCTGCCGGTGCCCGGCCTGCCGGCAGCGCTTTCAGGAATCCTACGGCCATCCGCTGCCGGAGGAGTACACCGACGAGGTGCACCGTTTTCGCCATGAGTCCGTGTCGGCCTTCGTCCGGGAGCTGTGCGATCTGGCCCGTTCGGAGGGCTGCCGCAACGCCGTCTGCTTTCTCCCCCATCAGGAGAACGAGGAGCAGGAGCTGGCCCAGTGGGAGCACCTGGCCGAGATCGACAGCCTGGACATCCTGGGCACCGATCCCTACTGGTGGGATAAAAAGCTCGACGTCGCATCCTTCGTGGGCGCCTACGCCCAGAAAGTCGCCCGGCTGGCCGGCAAACACGGCAAGGAGGGCCAGATCTGGATTCAGAATTTCATGATCACGCCGCAGACAGAGGATACGGTCCGAACAGCCATTCGGACCGCTTACGGGGCCGGCATCCGCAATATCGCCGCCTGGAGCTACTGGGGCGCCGGCTATATGGCCTGGCTGCGATCGGAGCATCCGGAGCGGGTCTGGAACATCCTGGGCGAGGAATATGCCCGGCTTCAGGAAGCTGATCATCCCTGAGCGTCACTCTCATGACGGCCTGGAAAGAACCATACGGCGACGATCCTATCGCCGGCGGCGGCAAAGCGCCGGCCTGAAAGGAGGACCTGTCATGACGGCTGCCAGAAAAGCACTGCGCATCGAGGCCCTGATATGGCTGCTGGTGATGGTGGCGGCCATCCTGCTGTCGAGCGTGCTGTTGATACGCCATAACGGGCTCCAGAACGACCTGGCGGAACTGAAGGCCGAGCGTCAGGCGCTCACCGCCGAGATCGCCGATCTTCGCCAGAGCCTCTCCGATGATGAGCGGCGCGCCATGGATCAACCCGGCCTGCTGCCCTGGGAGATCGAAGAGCTGCAGAAGAAAGGCCTCCAGGATCCGGTCCGGGACCTGGTGTCCGATCTTCAGGCCCATCCGGAGCTGATCGAGCAGCAGGGCGTTCTGGGGGGCACCATGGCCTTCGGATTTCCCGAGAAGATCCACGTGTTAACCGAAAGGTATGTCCTGGCCTATTTCGAGGACGGCCACATCGCCGGCTGGATGCTGCTGGAATACGGCGTCGCCCGGGGCGGCCGGATCACCTGGCGGGTCATCGATTC
>CAZOYL010000240.1:0-2213 GCA_964584035.1 uncultured Gemmatimonadota bacterium
TCAATCCGTTTTTTTCACATAATCACTTGACTTTTTCGTAGAAAATCCCTTCTTTAGAT
Source organism: uncultured Gemmatimonadota bacterium (assembly GCA_964584035.1). GTDB lineage: Bacteria > SM23-81 > SM23-81 > SM23-81 > SM23-81 > CAZOYL01. The sequence goes on from CAZOYL010000240.1 coordinate 60, forward strand.
AAGAAAATCAATCCAACAACAGGATGTTGGGGTTTTTTGAAAGGAATTATTATGTCCACACAGGGCAAGCTCTATTTTAAAGGTCAAGAGATCTTCTTTGACCTGCCCGATAGCTGGAACCTGCTGGCCCAGGCCGAGCCGCGGGAAGCGCCGGCCCTGCCCGATCTGAACAGCGCGGTGAAAGCGGCGCTGATCGATCCTCTGGGCACCAAGCCGCTGCAGGATCTGGTGCCATCCACCGGCGATGTGGTCATCATCAGCGAGGATCAGACCCGGCCCTCTCCCATCGGCCGCGTGGTGGAGCCCCTGGCGGAACTGCTCAACGAATACGGCATCGCCGACGACCGCATCAGGATCGTCATCGGCCGGGGAACCCACCGGAAGGCCACCGACGAGGAAGTCGGGAACAAATTAGGGGCCATGGCGGAACGATTCGAGGTGACCATCCACGACTGCGACGACACCGACAACCTGGTCCTGATGGGCATGACCGGACGGGACACGCCGGTGTGGATCAACCGCCGGGTGGCCGAGGCCGGCCTGAGTATAGCCATCGGGACCATCAATCCTCATTATTTCGCCGGATACGGCGGCGGGGCTAAGCTGATTCTCCCCGGCGTGGCCGGACGCGAGTCCATCGCCCAGAACCACTCCATGGTGGCCGACGAAAAAGCCCGGCAGGGAATCATGGAGGGAAATCCCATCTGGGAGGACATGCTGGAGGCGGCCCGTATCGCCAACCTGGGCATCAAGATCGACCTGGTCCTGAACACCCGCAAAGAGATCCACAAACTGTTCGCCGGTGAGGTCGAGGCGGTCCAGCGGGCGGCGGTCAAAGCCCTGCTCGCCGTGTACGGACTGGAAGTCCCGAAGATGGCCGACATCACCCTCACCTCCGGCTACCCCCTGGAGGTCAACCTGATCCAGTCGGGCAAGGCCATGCTCCTGGCCAACGAGGTGACCCGGGAAGGCGGGGCCATTGTGCTGTTGTCGGCCCTCAGCGACGGAGCCGGACCCAAGATGTACGAGACCCTCAGCCAGAAACCCGAGGCCGACACCATCGTCCAGTGGATCCGGGATGGCCAGGCCGAGCCCACCAGCGGGCCCCTGGCCGCCATGATCCGCAATTTGCTCAAGGAAAAGACCCTGATGGTGGTGTCGGATGGCATGACGGGGAAGCAGATCGAGGACATGGACATGGAATATGCCGGTTCCATCCAGGAGGCCATCGAGAAGCTGAAGCCTCGTTTTGAGAATCCGAATGTGATCATCTCGCCGGTCGGCGGATCGACCTTTCCGTTCGTGAAATAAGAATTCGTGTTCGTTGTTCGTGTTCTCTTCACAAGCAGGTATCGAGTCCCGAGGTTTCATTTCGATGAATTGAGGAAAGAAAAACGAGAGGAGGTGGTGACGAAGATCTTTCACGCGTCCGGACGTTCTGTTAACGATTGACCCTTTTTACCCTGAAAGGGGGTGTAGATCGTGATCAGAAAAGGAATTCCCCTGGTCACCCTGGCCGCTATCCTGGCCATGAGTCTTCTCCTGACAGCTTCGGTCTCCTGGGCCGGCGACGGCGACAACATCTTCGTTCCCGCCTATGGCAATGCCGTGGACGATACCCTGTCCGACAATCTGATCCGTGGATGCGCAGCCGGCTCCGACCTTGATGAGGACGGCCTGTACGAGATCATCGTCACCGATTACGATAACGGCGGAATGGTTCATGTCTACGAGGTCACCGGCGACAACACCCTGGAGTGGGTATGGAGCTCCGCCGGGTCCAACGGAGCCAATGTCCGCCAGGTAGGCACCGGCGACATGGACAACGATGGCATCGGAGAGATCATCTTCGTAGTCTGCGACGGGACCTGGAGCGCTGAGTACGAGGGCGGCATCCACGTCTACGAGTGGGACGGCGTCACCGACAACGGATACGGGGACGAGGCTGTCTCCATCTACAAGACCAACCCCTCCCATCCGGACCGTTTTCGCACAGAAGGCTTCGCCATCGGTGACGTGGACGAGGACGGCCAGAACGAGATGATCATCTGTGACAACACAAATCAGGGGGCCGCTGCGACAGACCAGGATGGATTGTACATTCTGTCGGTCAGCGGCACCTTCGAGACCGGCTTCGCTACCTGGAACGAGGAG
>CAZOYL010000241.1:0-2203 GCA_964584035.1 uncultured Gemmatimonadota bacterium
ATGAACACGGCCATCAAGAACTGGCAAATCATGGACAACGCCTGGGGCGTGTTGGGCATCGAGTTCATGGCCGCTGCCCAGGCCCTGGATTTCCGCGATTACGCCTTCGGCCGCGGCGTGACCAGGGCCAAGGAGGTCGTCCGCCGGCACGTGGAGTTCTTGGACATCGACCGTCCGCTGTATCCCGACCACACCCGGATGAAGGAGCTGGTCCGGTCATGCGAGATCCTGGAGGAGGTAGAGAAGGTGGTGGGAAGTCTGGAGGAGCCGCCACCACTCAATTCTTCATTCCCCAAGGGCAATCAGCAGTAAACAGCAAACATCTGTAGAGACCCGGCATGTCGTACCCGGGGAGAAGGAACAACCAAGGCCAGCAGGCGGTAAGCAGTGGACGGTGCTCTATATAAAAATGCTGGCTGAAGAAGGAGACAGCTATGAAAAGCGGTCAGCTGTTATTAACCGTTCTGATTCTGGGGATCTGTATCGCAATCGGCGGGTATTTCATCGGCCAGGGCTTCTTCAAGGGCCGGGCGGCCGACCGCTACGTCACCGTCAAGGGCATCTCCGAGCGAGACGTCACTGCCGACCTGGCCCTGTGGCCGATCAGCTTCGTGGCCACCGACGACGATCTGGCTCGGGCCCAGGCCAAGATCAAGACCGGGTACCGACAGTTGATGACCTTTTTGTCGGACCACGATATCGCCGACGACGAGACCGAGGTCCAGCGCCTGGAGGTCACCGACGTGATGGCCAATGCTTACCGCAGCGGTTCGGCCGAGTATCGTTACATCATCGAGCAGACGGTCATGGTCCGCTCGGATGATCCCGATAAGATCGCCCAAACCAGCCAGTCGGTGGGTGAGCTGGTCGATGCCGGAGTGGTCCTCTCCTCCCGGGGCTATCCCGGCGGACCGACCTACCTGTTCAACCGGCTCAGCGAACTGAAGCCGGAGATGATCGCCGAGGCCACGGCTAACGCCCGCCGGGCGGCCGAGCAGTTCGCCCAGGACTCCGGCAGCAAGCTGGGCAAGATCCGCAAGGCCAACCAGGGCGTCTTCCAGATACTGGCCCGAGACCGGATTCCCGGCGTCGGCGAGGAGGGCCAGATGGAAAAGACGGTCCGGGTGGTCTCCACGGTGGAATATTTCTTACAGGATTAGGCCGCCTCATGCCGGAGAACGACCGCCGAAAATACCTCCGCGAGGAATACCTCTCCCGCATCAACCGGGTCATCGATCACATCGCCGCCCATATCGACGAGGATCTCTCTCTCGAGACTCTGGCCCGGGTGGCCAACTTCTCTCCCTATCATTTCCACCGCATCTTCCGGGCCATGATCGGGGAGACCCTCAGCCGGTTCATCGCCCGCCTGCGCATCGAGAAGGCCTCCCTGCAGCTGATCTATCAATCCAAAAAATCGATCACCGAGGTGGCCTTCGATTGCGGTTTCACCAGCTCGGCGGCCTTCGCCCGGGCCTTCAGGGAGGCCTTCGGGATGAGTGCGTCGCAATGGCGTTCGGGTGGTTATAAGAACCATGGCAAGCACGGTAAAGCGAATGACAACCAGAATCAAACATTCAGCAAGATGCGGAAAGACTTCGACCTGCCCCCGATGTATATTGATCCCGTCACCAATCACCCCAGATGGGAGGTTACCATGCTGGACGGATCGAAGATCGAGGTCGAGGTCAGGGACGTGCTTGAGATGCATATCGCCTATATCCGACATATCGGCCCTTACGCCGGCGACGTCGAGCTCTTTCGGAGCCTGTTCGAGAAGCTGATGCACTGGGCCGGCCCCCGGAGTCTATTGCGGTTCCCGGAGACCAAGGTCATGGCCATCTACCATGACGATCCCAAGATCACCGACCCGGACAAGCTGCGCACCGACTGCTGTATCACCGTTCCGGCCGATGCCGAGGTGGACGGGGAGATCGGCAAGGCCACCGTTCCCGCAGGACTGACGGCCATGGCCAGGTTCGAGCTGGCTTCGGACGAGTATCCCCATGCCTGGAATTTTGTTTTCGGCCAGTGGCTGCCGCAGAGCGGCTATCAACCCGACAACCGGCCGTGCTACGAACTGTATCACAACAATCCGGACGAGCATCCGGAAGGCAAGTGCATCGTCAGCATCTGCGTGCCGGTGAAGCCCCTGTAACACAAACGCCCCTTTCCATCTATCTCACCACCACGAGCTCCGGCC
>CAZOYL010000242.1:0-2173 GCA_964584035.1 uncultured Gemmatimonadota bacterium
GCTCTGAGGAATTTCTCAGGGGATTTCGCCTTCAGGTCGGAGACCGTTTCGGGAGCTGATGGAATGAAATCCTCCTGGAGACGATCTGTTTTATGGATGAGGTCGGTTTGATCCTGTCCCCTTCGGCCCTGTTCCGGGTCTTTCACCGGACGGAGGGAAGATCCGTTCCGTCGAGGTCCGGTCGATGATGAAGGGTAAGAGGTTATTTCTGGGATTATCTTCCATCAGCCTGATTGTGCTGATGATCATGGTCACCTTCCTGTGGTATATGGTGGCTCCCCGGCTGGCACAGATCCATCTGGGACTTCCCCTGCTGATGGGTTTCGTTCTGGCCTTGTTCGCCCTGACGGTGAGCCTGGGACTGTTCCTGCTGATTATCTCGACGGCCACAGAAAGGAATCTCCTCTTTCCCGGATGGAACCGGCTGACGGTCAAGGTTCTTTTTCCTATTGCCCTTCAGGTGGGCAGAGTGCTGAGAATTCATCGCGATGCCGTCAAACGATCATTCATCCAGGTCAATAATGCCCTGGTCAGATCCCTGGGGAAAAAGTTTCATCACGATCGCGTGCTGTTATTACTGCCGCATTGTCTACAGAAATTCACCTGTATCTACAAGGTGACCGCCACTATGGAGAACTGCCGGCGCTGCGGCCAGTGTGTGGTCGGAGATCTGGCCAAGCTGGCGGAGCGATACAATGCTCCTGTTTCCATGGCCACCGGAGGAACCCTGGCCCGGCGCGTCATCGTGGAAACCAGGCCGCAGGCCATCGTGGGTGTCGCCTGTGAGACCGATCTCACCAGCGGTATTCAGGATGCCTATCCCATTCCGGTATTGGGTGTTCTGAATCAAAGACCGTTCGGTCCCTGTCGCAACACCACCGTTGACCTGGCCAGGGTTGAGGAAGCTCTGAAATTCTTTTTCGGAACCGAGGGAAAAGAATCCGGTTTTAAAAAGGAATCCGTCTCGCGGATGGAGAGTGTCACAAGATGACAGCCCGTGAGACGGCCCTGACGGTTTTAGTCCGCCTCGAGATGGAGGACCTTTACTCCGACCAGGCCCTGACGGAAGCGATATCGGAGAGCGGTCTGGAGCGCCGGGACCGGGCATTGATCACCGAGCTGGTCAACGGCGTGTTGCGCTGGCGCCGGAGGCTGGACTGGCACCTCGACCATCTGCTGATCCAACGGCGGACACTTGATCTGACTCCCTGGATCCGCAATATTCTGAGACTGGGTCTTTATCAGCTGAAGCATCTGGACCGGATTCCACCGTCCGCGGCGACCCATCAATCCGTGTCCCTGGCCCGGCGCTATGGTCACCGGGGAACCGCCTCGCTGGTGAATGCGGTGTTGAGAAGCGCCCTGCGGGCAGATCTGCGGGAACCATCGCTGCCCTCCGCTTCTGAAGATCCGGCTCAGGCCATCGGCCTGCGCCATTCTCATCCGGATTGGCTGGTCCATCGCTGGCTGGATCGATATGGCTTCGAGGAAACGATCTCGCTGTGCAAGGCCAATAACCGAATCCCAGCCGTATCGGTCAGGATTCACCGGCTTAAATCTGACGTCCCCGGGGCGCAACAGGCCCTGGAATCGGAGGGAATCTCCAGCCAACCCGGTCTGCTGACGCCCGGATTTCTCCGGCTCAAGTCGGTCGGAGATATTGCCGCTACCAAAGCCTTTCGAGAAGGCTTAATTCAGGTACAGGACGAGAGCACCGCTCTGTCCGTAATGCTTCTCGATCCTCACCGAGGAGAGCAGATCATCGATCTCTGCGCCGCCCCCGGGGGGAAAACGTCGCACCTGGCCGATCTCATGGGCGATAACGGCGTGCTGCTGGCAGTGGACCGGCATCCGAGCCGCATGATCCGATTGGTGGAGAATTGCCGGCGACTGAACCTCCGATGCGTCAGGCCGGTAGCGGCCGATGGTCGGACCCTGAGCGTCCGGCCGGTGGATCGGTTGCTGCTGGATGCCCCCTGCTCGGGGCTGGGCGTTCTGGCCAGACGGGTTGATCTTCGCTGGAAGAGAACGGAAGACGACATCGTTCGACTGGCCCGGCTGCAAATAGAGCTGCTCCGGCATGCTGTTGATCTGGTAAGGGTCGGCGGCTGTCTGGTATACAGCACCTGCACCATCGAGGATCAGGAGAACGAGAACATCATCCGGCAGCTGC
>CAZOYL010000243.1:0-234 GCA_964584035.1 uncultured Gemmatimonadota bacterium
CTGCACCTTGCCGATCGAGTGGGGCCGGTCGTGATCGAGGAACGGCTTTCCATCCTTGCCGGCAACAACCACCGGGACGGGCAGATAGGGGGCCAGCTCCTTCTTCACCCCCACCGGGCCGGAGCCCGGCCCGCCCCCGCCGTGCGGCGTCGAGAAGGTCTTGTGCAGGTTGAAATGGACCACATCGAAGCCCATGTCGCCGGGCCGGACGAGGCCCAGCAGGGCGTTGAGGTT
>CAZOYL010000243.1:244-2164 GCA_964584035.1 uncultured Gemmatimonadota bacterium
GCGGGGCTCGAACAGGCCCAGGGTGTTGGGCACGGTGAGCATCAGGGCGGCGGTGTGCTCATCGAGGACCTTCTCCAGGTCGGATAGATCCACGCGACCGCCAGCATCCGAGGCCACCTGGGCGACCTCATATCCGGCGATGCGGGCGGAGGCCGGATTGGTGCCGTGGGCCGAGTCGGGAATGATCACCCGCGATCGGGGATCACCCCGGTCGGTCAGCAGGGCCCGGATCATCAGCAGCCCGGTCAGCTCCCCGTGTGCTCCGGCGGCCGGCTGCAGGGTGATCTCTTCCAGCCCGGCGATCTGGCACAGCCAGCGCCCCAGGCGGTGCATCAGCTCCAGGGCGCCGGGGACGGTCTCGGGCGGCTGCAGGGGGTGCAGGCCGGCCAGGCCGGGCAACCGGGCCAGGGCCTCGTGAACCTTGGGATTATATTTCATGGTGCAGGAGCCCAGGGGATAGAATCCCCGGTCGATGTGATGGTTCATCACCGACAGGCGGGTGAAGTGCCGGACCACTTCGGGTTCGCTGACCCGGGGCAGATCCGGCGGCTCGGCACGCAGCATCCCGGCGGGCAGCAGCTTCTCGAGCGGCCGGACGGGCACGTCGGCCTCCGGCAGGCCGGGGCCGCGGCACTCCGGGGAGTCCAGCTCGAAGATGAGCCGCTCGACACGATCGTCCGGCGGCGCGTGGTTGGGCATGTCAATATTTCCTTTCCTCTTGGGGCACCCAGCAGCGCTTCAGGCTGCGGTACTCGCCCCGGATATCCATGTGCACGTCCCGAAAACGCCGGTGAATGGCATGGCAGTCGTGGGACACATACAGAAAGGTATAGGGTTGCTCCTGTGCGATGATCTCCTGAAAACGATACCAGATCTTTTTGGCCTGTTCGCGGTCGACCGTCAGCCGGCCCCGCTCGATCAGCTCATCCACCTCCGGATTGGCGTAGGAGATGTGGTTATACTTGCCCTCGATGGAACGGGAATGCCACACCGCTGTGGGATTGACCACGAAGGACCCCCGCCAGGCCAGGATGCAGGCGTCGAAGTCCTTGGACTGGGTCTGCTTGAGAAAAACGTTCCACTCCAGGGCGTTGATCTCCATGCGGATGCCTAACTTGCGGAAAGCCTCCTGCATCACCGTGGCGATCTCCTCGGAGATGCGGTTGTCGGAGATGATCGTCATGGTGAAGTCGAACGGCCGGCCGGCCCTGTCCAGAAGACCGTCGCCGTCGGCGTCGCTCCAGCCGGCCTCCCTCAGCAGGGCCAGGGCCCGCTCGGGATCGTAGGGCCAGGGCTGAATATCAGGGTTGTAGGCCCAGTGGGTCGGCACGATGGGACCGGTGGACAGCTCGCCCAGCCCGAAACGCAAGCCGTCGATGATCCCCTGACGATTAGTGGCCATGGTCAGGGCCTGGCGGACCCGCTGATCGGCGAACAGATCACGGAGCAGGTTCCATCCCACATAGACGTAATCCCGGCCCGGATAGCGCCACAGGCGGACGCCGGGATTCTTCTCCCAGTAAGCCTGATCGGGCGTGGGCACGGTCGGCAGCAGATCGATGCCGCCGGTCTCCATCTCGACCTTCCGGGTGGTCTCGTCGGGGATCACCCGGAAGATGACCCGGTCCAGGTAGGGCCGTCCCTCGTAGTAGTCCTCGTTGGGGACCAGCACGACGCGGTCCTGGCTGTTCCAGCTGTCCAGCTTGAAGGGCCCGTTGCCCACCGGGTGACGATTGAACTCGGCGAACTTCATCCGCTCCGGCGGCACCTTTTCCAGGCAATGCCTGGGCAGCACGATCATCCGGGTATCGCCCAGCTGATCAGCATAGGGCCGGGTGAAGACGAAGCTGACCGTGGAATCATCGACCACCTCGACCTGCTCGACGGTCTGGCCGGGCTCACCCTCAGCGGCGGAGGGCC
>CAZOYL010000244.1:0-2157 GCA_964584035.1 uncultured Gemmatimonadota bacterium
TCCCGTGCATCTTCCAGAACTGCCAGCCACGCTGCTCGTCCCAGCTCGCGAGGATGTCGTCGGTGACCTTCACGTCGTGTTTCGACTCGAAGTCCAGCGCCTTGGCCAGCTCGGCGAAGGCTTCGTCCAGCTCGTGGGCGTACTGGAAAGCCTCGGAGATCTCCATGATCTGGCGGTTGCTTTCCTCGGACCCGAAGTAGATGGTCGCTCCCACGGCCACGGCGCCCAGGTCGAAGGCCTGCTCCACGCTGGCGAACAGGATCTGGTCGTACGTGTTGGGATAGGTGAGCAGCTCGTTGTGGTTGATCTTCAGGATGAAGGGGATCCGGTGGGCGTAGGCCCGGCACACCGATCCCAGCACGCCCAGGGTCGACGCCACCCCGTTGCAGCCGCCCTCGATGGCCAGCCTGACGATATTGTCCGGATCGAAATAGATCGGATTGGGGGCGAAGGAGGCCCCGGCGCTGTGCTCGATGCCCTGGTCCACCGGCAGGATGGACACGTACCCGGTACCGGCCAGGCGGCCATGGCCCAGGAGGGCCTGCAGGTTTCTCAGCACCCGGGGGGAGCGGTCTGAGGGGATCAGGATGCGGTCCACGTAATCCGGCCCGGGCAGATGCAGATGATCTTTGGGAAAGACGGGTTTGTGGTTGAGAAGATCGCCGGCCTCTTCGCCGAGCGATTTCTTGATCTGGTCGATCATGATAGCCCTCCTTTTTTAAGATAGAAATGCTGCACAGGCCGCAGCGACGCATTCAGCTCGTACACCAGGGGCACGCCGGTGGGGATCTCCAGTTCCAGGATCTCCTCTGCCGACAGGTTGTCCAAATATTTGACCAGCGCCCTGAGGCTGTTCCCATGGGCCGAGATGATGATGCGCCTGGCGGCCCTGATCTCCGGGGCGATGTCCTGGTGCCAGCAGGGCATAACGCGTTTCACCGTATCTCTGAGCGACTCGGACAGGGGAAGCTCATCATCGGGAACATCTGCATACCGGCCATCCTGTCCGGGAAAACGGGCATCATCCCTGGTCAGGGCCGGCGGGCGGACGGCATAGCTTCTTCTCCAGATATGGACCTGCTCCGGACCGTACTTCTCCGCCGTCTCGGCCTTGTTCAAGCCCTGCAGCGCCCCGTAATGGCGCTCGTTGAGCCGCCAGGAGCGTCTCACCGACAGGCCCGTTTGGCCCAGCTCCTGGAGCACCAGTTCCAGCGTCTGGATGGCCCGCTGCAGCACCGAGGTGAAGGCCAGGTCGAAGGCGTAGCCCTTTTCCCGAAGGATCCGACCGGCTTTGCGGGCTTCGGCCGCGCCCTTCTCAGACAGCGGCACATCGGTCCAGCCGGTAAAGCGATTGTCCCGGTTCCAGGTGCTCTCGCCGTGGCGGATCAGGACAAGGGTATGAGTGTCAGCGGTCATGTTCCCGCTCGAGATCGGTCGGGTGACGGTCGGCAGCCGCCTTTTATTCTTCCATGAGAACGAATACGAACACAAACACGGCCTTCATTTCATCTGGGATAATATAGGAACTGTTCGAAAAAAAACAACAGGTTTGTTCTTCGCCGCGCTCTATCGCCGATCGAAAATGTCGCCACCGGCCGCAATTAATACTTGACAAATTCACTCGGTTTATGTTACCATGTTTATAGAAGACCCTTCATCGAGAGGAATGGTCGTTTTTTATTATCCCCAAAAGGAGAAGGTCGGATGGATCACAGGACGCCGGTGATGTTCGTGGCCGCGCTGATGCTGCTTCAGATGGCCGCCCTTGCCGATGCCGCCGAACGCTGCGTGCTGGCCGAGCTGTTCACCACCACCTCGTGAGGCCCCTGCTCTTTTGCCAATGCGGCGCTTGACAGTGTTGTCAAGTACGATTTCGACACATCCCAGCTGGTGGTGATCCGGGCCCACCCTGCCGGCGGATTCTACCAGCCGGAGGCCCTTGCCCGGTTTCACTATTATCCCGAGACGCTGTGGCCCGAGGGCACCTACGGTCACTGGACGCCCACCATGTGGGTCGACGGCCGGGATCAGCAGACCAGCGCCTCCGACGACGTCATCCGCCAGTGGGGAGCATATAAGGATATGATCTCGGCCCGCCGGGCGGTGCCCACCCCGCTGGTCATGGATCTGAGTGTTCAGTACGGCGACCGGGGCGAC
>CAZOYL010000245.1:0-2157 GCA_964584035.1 uncultured Gemmatimonadota bacterium
TGGGCGCCGAAGGGGTCCGGGTGTTCAATCCGATGTCCAATCTGGATTTTCTATCCATCCCCATCGGCCGGTACATTCGGGACAATCTGGGCATCGGCGATCGACTGAAACAGCCGCCCCGGATCTTCTCGGTGAACTATTTTCTGAAGGACAAGGCCGGCCGTTTCCTCAATCAGAAGAACGATAAAAAAGTCTGGTACAAATGGATCGAGCTTCGCATCCACGGAGATGTGGAGGCTATCGAGACGCCCACCGGGCGCATTCCTCATTACCGTGACCTGGCCGGGCTGTTTCAAAAGATCCTCAGCCAGGAGTATTCACAGCAGGACTATGACCGGCAGTTTACCCTGCGGATCAAAGAGAACCTCGACAAGATCGAACGCATCGAGAAGATCTACCGCACCAGGGTGTCCGACCCGCCCGATGTTTTGTTCGACCAGCTGGAGAAACAGCGGCAGCGTCTTCTCCAGGCTGCCGACCGGCATGGCGCGGAGATTGTGCCGGAACAGTTTCTCCAGGATTGAGCGGCGCCGATCTTCTCTTTTTCGATGTCATAGGAGAAAATATCATCGGTTCATTCTCAACAAAACCTTTCGCAGCACAGGAGTCAGTTCTATGCCCCCCTCTGCCCCAAAACCCAAGGACATGGTCGATGTGGCCCCGAAGACCCGGCTGGATTTGACGCCCAACGCACTGACGGTCCTGCAGCGCCGCTATCTGCGCAAGGACCGCAGCGGTCAGGTCATCGAGACCCCGGAGGAGATGTTTCGGCGGGTGGCCAGGAATGTCGCCTCGGTCGACGCCGAATACCGCAGCCGGGAGGAAGTCAAAAAGACCGAGGAGGAGTTCTACGGGTTGATGTCCAGTCTGGAATTTCTGCCCAACTCTCCCACGTTGATGAATGCCGGAACCCGCCTGCAGCAGCTGTCGGCCTGCTTCGTTCTGCCCATCGATGATTCCATGGAGAGCATCTTCGAGACGGTCAAGAATACGGCACTGATCCATCAAAGCGGCGGCGGGACCGGATTTTCCTTTTCCCGCATCCGTCCCAGGAACGACGTGGTTCAATCCACCAAAGGGGTTTCCAGCGGACCGATCTCCTTCATGAAGGTGTTTGATGCCGCCACCGAGGCCGTGAAACAGGGGGGCACCCGAAGAGGGGCCAACATGGCCGTGTTGCGGGTCGATCACCCGGATATTATGGATTTCATCCGCAGTAAAAAAGACGAGGGCGTCCTGGCCAATTTTAACATCTCCGTGGGGCTGACCGAAGAGTTTATGGAGGCCATGAGCCGTGAACAGGAGTACGAGCTGATCAATCCGCATACCCGCCAGGTGGTGGACAAGCTGGACGCCAAAGCCGTTTTCAACACCATCGTGGACCTGGCCTGGCGTAACGGAGAGCCGGGCATCCTGTATCTGGATCGTATCAACCAGAGCAATCCCACACCCAAGGTGGGAGATATCGAGAGCACCAATCCCTGCGGCGAACAGCCGCTGCTGCCGTATGAATCGTGTAATCTGGGCTCGATTAACCTGTCCAGGCTGGCGGCAGACGGAGAGATCGACTATCAGAGGCTGGGCCGCGTGGTCCGGTCGGCGGTGCATTTTCTCGACAATGTCATCGATGTCAGCCGCCAGCCCCTCACTCAGATCGAGGACATGACCAAGGCCAACCGTAAGATCGGACTGGGCGTCATGGGATTCGCCGACCTGCTCATCAAATTGGGCATCCCCTATAATTCCGACCAGGCCATTCATACGGCCGAACAGGTGATGGGATTTATCTCCGCCGAATCGAAGGATATGTCGGCCCACCTGGCCGAAGAACGGGGTGTATTTCCCAATTTCAAGGGCAGCATCTACGATGTGCCCAATGGGCTCAGAGTGCGCAATGCCTCCACCACCACCATCGCGCCCACCGGCACCATCAGCATTCTGGCCGGATGTTCATCGGGCATCGAGCCGCTGTTCGCCCTGTCCTATTACCGGCGTGTCATGGACGATGATAAGCTGGTGGAGACCAATCCACTCTTCGAGGCGGCATCCTGCCAGGGCGATTTCTTCGATCAGAAACTGATGCAGGATATCGCCGAGAAGGGTACAGTTCAGGATATAGACAGGGTGCCCGAGGAGATCCGCCGGCTCTTCGTTGTG
>CAZOYL010000246.1:0-2151 GCA_964584035.1 uncultured Gemmatimonadota bacterium
GGTGCTGTGCACGGCCACCGTGGAGGAGACGATACCGTCTTTCCTGCGGGGACGGGGCCAGGGGTGGGTCACCGCCGAGTACGCCATGCTGCCGAGGGCCACACAGGAGCGGACTTCCCGTCGGGCGGGCGGACGCTCCATGGAAATCCAGCGTCTCATCGGGCGCAGCCTGCGGGCCGTCATCGATCTGGAGCAGTTAGGGGAACGGACCGTGTTATTGGACTGTGATGTCCTTCAGGCCGACGGCGGCACCCGCAGTGCGGCCATTACCGGGGCCTTCGTGGCTCTATACGATGCCGTGCGCTGGCTTCAGAAGCGGCATCTGGCCGGCCGTCAGGTCATCCGGGATTTCCTGGCCGCCGTCAGCGTGGGGCAGGTATCGGGGCGGCCGATTCTGGATCTCTGTTATCAGGAGGATCAACTGGCCGGGGTAGATATGAACGTGGTCATGACCGCCTCGGGCAAGTTCATCGAGATTCAGGGCACAGCAGAACAGGATCCCTTTTCAAAGCGGCAGCTGGACGATCTGCTGACCCTGGCCAGAAAGGGCATTCTGGAGCTGGTCTCGACGCAGAAGAAACTCCTCCAGGCGAGGAAACCTTAAGGCGTGGAACCCGTGAAGATGAGGGTGGTCCTGGCCACTCGCAACGGATATAAGATTGCTGAGATGATGGCCATCCTGGGGGATCTGGAGGGACTGGAATGTCTCTCTCTGGAACGGTTTCACCGGGTCCCGGAGGTTTCCGAGGACGGCCTGACGCTGGAGGAGAATGCTATTCTTAAAGTTCGCCAGGCTGTTGTCAGCACCGGCTTGATCAGCCTGTCCGAGGATACCGGCCTGGAGATCGACGCCCTGGGGGGACGCCCCGGAGTGCGGTCGGCTCGCTTCGCCGGTGAGAAAGCCTGCTACGAGGAGAATGTCGCCAGGGTCCTGGAGCTGATGAAGGACGTGCCCCGGGACCATCGGAGCGCTCGATTCCGCTCGGTGGTGGCCATCATGGAACCGGGCGATCGGCCGGCCGGACGGCTCCGGACCTTCGAGGGCGTCTGTCCGGGAACGATCATTTCCGAACGCAGAGGAACCGAGGGTTTCGGCTATGATCCCGTCTTCGTGCCGGACGGTTACGATCAGACCTTTGCCGAGATGGACCAGCAGGAGAAGAATCGTATCAGCCACCGGGCGAAGGCATTATCGGAGGTGAAAAAGTACTTCGGGGAGAAGATTCGCGGAGCGTTCTCATGAAATGCTCCCGGCATCGATAGACAGATTACGTTCGAAAGCATCTGAAAAGCTGGAAGAGCTCGGGGCGTAGCGCAGTCCGGTTAGCGCACCTGCTTTGGGAGCAGGGGGTCGGAGGTTCAAATCCTCTCGCCCCGACTTGTTTTCCGCACGAAACCGGCCGTCTTCAGGTGAGAGGAACTGCCCCTGGCTGTTATCCGGATCATTATCGGGATGATGTTGCTGAGCTGTCTGATGGCGGCGTGCAATAACCAGCCGCCGTCAGAGCCGCCACCGACCCTGCCCGAGGATATGCCCGACGATTTTTATGTTCGCTCCGACTATTTCGGGCAAGCCGTCGCCCCGGTATATCATTTTGACTACTTTATCATCCTGGATCCGTCGAGGACCGACACCATCTCGTTTCATCCCGACTACATCGAAAGCAACCCGCCGGTGTGGATCGAAACCTTTGATGCCACCGATGGTGACCTTGAGGATCTCTGGGATCTGATGATCGATGAGGACCTGTTCCGGGACGACTGGGCCCGCTCAGCGGATACTCTCTTCGGCGCATGGACCCGGACCCTGGAGGTCAAGGCCGAAAACGAATATTATACCATTCCCAAATGGGTCCAGGACACGACCGCCGCCAACTCGGTCTACCGCCGGGTCGGTTCACTGGTCCCGGACTCGGTCTGGGACAGCCTGTGGACCTGGCGCGATCGTTATATCAGCGGGGATACGACCGCCGGTCAGCCTTAAAAATGATACCGTATCATTTCAAAAAAACACTTGACAAAACACCCCTTTTTTCTAATACTAAAGGGAGGTTGGGACTGTATCGGGAGGGAATATTCTCCCGGGCAAATATTGGATTTGATAGAATAAGTCATTGTGCGCCTGTAGCTCAGTTGGATAGAGCAACGGAC
>CAZOYL010000247.1:0-2146 GCA_964584035.1 uncultured Gemmatimonadota bacterium
CAGCTGGTGACCGGGGAGTTTCACCAGACACGAAAGATGCTGTTGCTGAAATGATGCCCGAGCGCAGCCCGGATCGACTCATCACATCCAGGCATCCCACGGTCAGCGTCATTATCCCGACCCACAACCGGGCCGGATGGATCACCGAGGCGGTGGACTCGGTGCTGAACCAGACATACAAAGATCTCGAGCTGACGGTGGTAGACGACGGCTCCACCGATGACACCGTCGCCCGGCTGGCCGGTTACAAAGGCAGCATCCGGATCATCCGGCAGGAAAACCTGGGGGCCAGCGCCGCCCGGAACGCCGGCATTCGCCGGGCCAGAGGCCGATATCTCGCCTTTTTGGACTCCGACGACCTGTGGAAAGCTGAAAAACTGGCCGCTCAGATGGACCTGATCTCTCGCGACCAGGACGTTAATATCTGCTACACCGGGGAGATCTGGATCCGCCGGGGACGGCGGGTCAACCCCGGAAAGAAGCACACCAAGCATTCCGGCTGGATCCTGAAAGAGATGCTGCCGCTGTGCCTGGTCAGCCCCTCGTCGGTGCTCATCGCCCGGCAGGTCTTCGACCGTGTGGGCCTGTTCGATGAGTCCCTGCCGGCCTGCGAGGACTACGATCTGTGGCTGCGCATCGGCCGGCTTTATCCCATCATCCTCGTCGACCAGCCGCTGATCGTCAAACGGGGCGGACATGACGACCAGCTTTCGGCCGCATACTGGGGTCTGGACCGCTACCGGATCAAGGCCCTCCTGCGGCTGCTGGCTCATGAGGATCTCGAAAGGGACGTGCGGCAGGCGGCGGTGGCCTGCCTGCAGGAGAAGTGTGCCATTCTGGCCAATGGTTTCCGCAAACGCGGCCGGGAAGATCTGGCCCGGCAGTTCGAACGGACGGCTGTCCAATATCAGAGCCAGGAGTGAGTCAGGCCATGGACATTCAGCACCATCGCACCCGGCCGAGGGAGACGATCCCCCTGGCGTCGGTGGATCTGGACGACCGCACCTTCGTGATCACCTTCGCGCCGGATCTGGACCCTCTGAGGGACTCCATCGCCCGCGCCGGAATGGTGCACCCTCCCCTGGTGCAGGCGGCTTCTCCGGACCGCCGGTACCGGGTGGTGTCCGGCTTCAAGAGACTCCTGGCCGCCCGGGAGCTGGGCTGGAGCCGACTCACCGTGCACCTAACTTCGGCCGCAGACGAGAGCGATGCAGAGCTGTTTTTGCAGAGCCTCGATGAGAACCTGGGAACCCGCCGGCTGAACACGGTGGAAATATCCCTGGCTGTGGACAAGCTCCGGCACCGATTCGGCCGGACCGAAGAGGAACTGCTCAGCAGCCATCTTCCCCGGCTGGGTCTGGGCTCGGACCCAAAGATCCTGAAGATGTACCTGGCCCTGGCCGGGTTGGAGGATGAGATCAAGCGGGGACTGGCGGCCGACGAACTGTCTCTGGCTGTGGCCCACCGGCTGACTGCCGGCAAGCCGGAAGACCGTCTGGCCTTTTTCCGGCTGGTACGGCAACTCAAACCGGGGAAGAACCTGCAGCGTGAGTTTTTAAGCCTTCTGGCGGACATCGGCCGCAGGGAGAACACCGCCATCGACGCCCTCCTGGCAGATCAGGCGATCATCTCGCTGATCGCGAACGAGGATCTCCCGGCCCCTCAGCGGATGAAAAGGATCCGGGAGATCCTCATGCGACGCCGTTATCCCCACTTCTCGGAGGCGATGGAGCAATACGAAAGGCTGCGCCGCCGGTTCCGGCTGCCGCCCGGAATGGCCCTGTCGGCCCCGCCGTTCTTCGAGGGCAGTGACTGGCGGCTGTCGATCACCTTCCGCAGCCGGGAAGAGCTGCAGCAGATCCGAAAAGCCTTCCAGGAGCTGACCGACCATCCCCTGCTCGACCGGCTGCTGAAGCTCCCTCCCCAAGAGGAAGAATAGGCTCATGGATCGCGAGATCTTCACCCCGGAGCGCATCTTCGTGGAGCGGTCCGTCCGGGACCTGCCTTTGGCCAGGCGCCTGCTGAAGCGGTGGCCGTCCGTTGCCCCGATGACGGTCTCCTCGGCCAGGGAGGCGGTCCGGGAAATCTCCGCAGAACCCGATCCGGTCGGGGCCGGCAAGCGGGCTCTGCTGATCGCCCGGCAGCG
>CAZOYL010000248.1:0-2118 GCA_964584035.1 uncultured Gemmatimonadota bacterium
TCCTGGATGTCGGTGACCCTGCGCTGCCATTGGAACGGGGCTCCTACGATAGCCCGGGGAGCTGCGTGGGCCTCGATGTATCCGGGAGTCTGGCCGTTTTAGCCGACGACTATGCCGGACTGGCCCTGGTAGACGTCTTCGATCCCGATCATCCCGTTCCGCTGGGATTCTATGACACCGACCAGAGCGGCCAGGGCGTGGCCCTGACCGACTCCATCGTCTATCTGGCCGACGGTTTCGGCGGGCTGGCCGTCGTATCGATCGCCGATCCCGCCGGGCCGCAACTGCTGAGCACCTTCGAGACCCCGGACCGGACGCACGATCTCCAGGTGGTCGATACCCTGGTTTACGTGGCCCATGGCCACGACGGGCTCAGGGTGATGTCAATCGGTCAGCCGGAAAGACCCCGTTCTTTGGGAGTACAGCCGACGGGGGGGTTTGTCATGTCTCTTCAGGTCGAGTCTCCGCTGGTCTATCTGGTCAACGAGACCACCGGCCTGCAGATCTTTGAAGTCTCCGACCCTGAGGCCCTCACCCTGCTGGGTTCCCAGAGCACCCCGCATCTCAGCTGGGGAGTGGCGGTAAGAGATACACTGGCCTTCGTGGCCGGCGGCCACAGCGGCCTGCAGATCATCAGCGTGGCCCGGGCCGGCGCCCCCCGCATCCTGGGGTCCTGTGATACCCCGGACTTTGCCGCCGACGTGGTTCTGCAGGGATCATACGCTTATGTGGCCGACAAGGACGGCGGCCTGCAGATCATCCGGGTGGACGACCCCGGACAGCCCGATCCGGTGGGATCATACGACGACTGGGGATCCGCCTGGGGAGTGGATGTCCAGGGATCTCTGGCCTACCTGGCCGACGGCCGAGCCGGCCTGGTCGTCCTGGATGTAACCGATCCCGCCGATCCGCAGCCTCTGGGCTCGGCCGACACACCCGGCCTGGCCAAGGATGTCCGTGTCGACCAGAATTGCGCTTTCGTGGCCGACGGCGATTCCGGAGTGATCGTGGTCGACGTGACCGAACCGGAAGCGCCGGCCGTCCTGGCCCGTTTCGATACTCCGGGACATGCCTTCGCTCTGGACGTCGACGGCGATCGGATCTTTGTGGCCGATAACAGCTCCCTGCTGATGCTCAGTTTTTACCCCACCGGGATCGGCCAGGAGGATCGGCGCGCCATTCGACCGCCAGGCGTGAAGCTCTATCAGAACCGGCCCAATCCTTTTAACCGGAGCACCATCTTTGAGCTCGAGATCGACGAAGCGGAACCCGGCGGCGCCCGGCGGGTGTCGCTCGAAATTTACAACATCGCCGGCCAGCGGGTGCGCACTATTGCCCGGGGTGACCTGCCGGCGGGCCGTCATCGGCTCAGCTGGGACGGCATCGGCGACCGGGGAAATCCGCTCCCCAGCGGCGTATACCTGTGCCTCCTGAGGGCCGGTTCCCACAGGGACATAAAAAAAGCGGTTCTGTTGCGATAACATCCCAAACGGGAGAACGAATCTTTCCATGAAAACATGCCGGAACATTCTCTTGCCGGTTTCCTTCGGCCTGCTCCTGATCCTGGGGCTGTCTTTGGCCTGCTCGGAACATAAGCCGTCGCAGCCTTACGGAAATCTGCGCCCCGAGACGCATCTGTCCATCGTGCTGCCCGAGAACATGGACACCCCGGATACCACCGTAAGCAAACAGGTGCTCCACTGGTGGGGAGACGATCCCGACGGCATGGTGGTGGGCTTCTACTGGGCCTGGGAGGACACCAGCTGCGATACCTGCTGGAAATGGACCACGGCCAACAACGACACCTTCCAGCTGCGCATCCTCAGCCAGTACGATGCCTTCACCTTCTACGTCAAGGCCGTCGACAACAGCGCCATCTTCGAAGGCTATCCATCGGACAGCCTGCCGCCGTCCGATGCTTCCGGGGCGGTCGATCCGACCCCGGCCGCGATGACCTTTCCGATCCGCAACTCTCCGCCGGAGGTGCGCTGGCCGGCAGAATTGAGCCTGGTCTATGCCGATGAGGATTACGTCTCCTTTCACGTGGCCTCCTTCAACTGGGAGGGAAGCGACCCCGACGGTGAGGACACCATCGTCAAATACCTCTATGCTCTGGAC
>CAZOYL010000249.1:0-2087 GCA_964584035.1 uncultured Gemmatimonadota bacterium
GGGTGCACCTGCCGGGTCTATCGTGACACGACGGCCGGGCTGGTTCCCTCGACGGGGACGCTGCTGGCCGAGGTTTCAGAGCCGGGCGATGGATATGCCGACGATGATCCCGGCGTGGTCGGCGATCCGATGACCAGTTACTATTACCTGATCAGGGCCGAATGCGGTGGAGAGCACAAGGATTCCGGCGTGCTGGGGGAGTTCGACCGGGAGCTAGCGGAGGTGAAATAGGTGAGCGGATACCTCGGCTATCGGCGATCTGACCGCCGCCCTGTCGGCCGGCGACATCGCCCTGGAGTGGTCCCATGCGGCCGACAACGTGGCCATCGATCACTACGTGGTCTACCGGGGGACCGAACCGGTCTTTGTGCCGGCCAGCGGCAACTCCATTCACGAGACGAAGGGAACCGCCTATCTCGACCCCGGCGCCGCCGGGACGGTGGGCACGAATTATTTCTATCTGGTCAAGGCCGCTGACCCCAGCGGCAACCTGGCCGAGGATTCCAACCGGACAGGGGAGTTCGATAAAGATATGGCCAATGGCGTGAAATGAAACGTGGATCGTGAGGTGGTGAAAGAGCCGCGGATCGGGAAAAATGATAATGGGATTCTGAGGGGCGGTTTACGGGCCGCCCCTTTTTTAGCATCACGAAAGCGCTTCAACAAGGAAAATCCTTGACAACCTTCGCACTTTGTGCTAAAATTAAGGTCTAGGATTGTGAAAATATTCACCAACAGCCAAAGGCGAGGGAGACGATGAAAAGATTTCTGATGATGGTCGGCATGCTGTGTATCGGCGGAGCGGTACTGTTCGGCACCAGCATGGCCATGGACGGGAACGATCTGCAGGAGATCAGGCGGGCCATCGAGGAGAAAGGCGCCAATTGGACGGCGGCCGACAATGACATCTTCCGGCTCGATCCCGAGGATCAGCGGCGGCTCTGCGGCCTGGATCTCAGCCGCCTGGAGACGGCCGATGGGCCCGACTGGACGCCCCGGGGTCCCAAGCCGGAGCTTCCCGAACGCTGGGACTGGCGCGACGTGGACGGCGTCGATTGGACCACCCCGGTCAGGGACCAGGGTCCCTGCGGCAGCTGCGTGGCCTTCGGCATCATGGGGGGCTTCGAGGCCCGGATCAACATCTTCGCCAACAGCCCGGGACTGGAACTGGACCTCTCCGAACAGCACATCTTCTCCTGCGGCGGCGGCGGGTGCAACAGCGGCTGGTGGTATAACGATGCCGCCCAGTACCTGCAGGACCATGGCGCCCCTCAGGAAACCTGCTCGCCCTACCGGGCCGTGGATAACAACTGTTCTGAATCCTGCTCCAACTGGCGGGATCAAGCCCGGAAGGTCTCCTCGTGGAGCAAGATCCGGTACAGCAACGATGTCATCGAACAGATGAAGATGGCCATTTTAGAGGGGCCGCTGGTGGGCGGATTTACCGTCTTCGACGACTTCTTCAGTTACTCCGATGGGATTTACGAGCACACCTGGGGATATGTCGCCGGGGGGCACGCTACCTGCATTATCGGCTGGGACGATGTCGAGAACTGCTGGATCTGCAAGAACAGCTGGGGCCCGGGCTGGGGCGATAACGGTTATTTCCGCATTCGCATGGGACGGGACGAGGCCGGCATCGAGGAATACTCGGTGGCTCTCTTCCCTGAGCTGCCCGCGTCTGCTTATCTGGAGCTGGAGGCTACGGCGATCGATGATCATCTCTCCAACGCCGACGGCCTGATCGATCCGGAGGAGACCATCGACTTCTCCATGACCCTGAAAAACATGAGGACCTATGCCGACCTGACCGATCTCTCCGGCTGGCTCCTGCCCCTGGATTCACGGGTGGAGATCGTCGATGTTCAGGGAACCTTTCCGGATGTTCTCAACGGCGAATCGGTCAACAACATCGCGGATCCGTTCACCATCACCATGGACCGCAAGATCGGGATCAAGCCCGTAATGTTCAGCGTCTATCTCACCGGGACCTGCCAGGAATCGTATCCCTACTCCTCCGAAATACAGTTCGGACTGCCGGTGACCGTATCGCTGGACGGCTGGCCGGCGGCCACCAGCTCGGGCGT
>CAZOYL010000250.1:0-2043 GCA_964584035.1 uncultured Gemmatimonadota bacterium
CCATTTCACCCCCCGGGTCCGTATGTGGAGATTATCGGGAGGGCGGCATGGCGGATGTAAAACCGTTTCGGGGCCTGAGACCCGGGCCGGATCTGGTTTCCAAGGTGGCCAGTCCCCCCTACGACGTCGTCACCACCGAGGAGGCCCGGGCGCTGGCGAAAGGCAATCCGCACAGCTTCCTTAAAGTGATCCGTTCGGAGATCGACATGGACCCCCAGGCGGATCCCCACGGCGATCCGGTCTACCAGCGCGCCCGCGAAAACCTGAACAAGATGATCGACGACGGCGTGCTGGTCCGCGACGAGACCGAGTGCTTCTACGTGTACCGCTTGACCGTGGACGAGCACGTCCAGCACGGCCTGGTGATGGGCGCCGGCGTGGACGAGTACCAGGACGGCCGGATCAAGAAGCACGAGCACACCCGGCCGGAAAAGGAGGACGACCGGACCCGGCACGTGATGACTCTTTTGGCCAACACCGGGCCGGTGCTCTTGACCTACCGCGCCCGCGAGGAGATCAAGGACCTGGTCCGGGAGATCTGCACGGCCGCCGAACCGGTGTACGACTTCACGGCCGAAGATGGTGTGAAGCACGCGCTGTGGGTGGTGTCCGCGCCCGGCGATATCGAACGCCTGGGCTCGGCCTTTTTGGCGGTCGAAGCCCTGTACATCGCCGACGGCCACCACCGGGCCGCCTCCGCCTGCCGGGCCCAGGAGGCTCTGCAGAAGGCCAACCCCCAGCACACCGGGTCGGAGCCGTACAATCGTTTCCTGGCGGTGGCATTTCCCCACGACGAGATGCGTATACTGGGCTATCACCGGGTGGTGAAGGACCTGGGGGATCTGGAGCCGGAGAGCTTCATGCTGCGCGTCATCGAGGACTTCCGGGTCAAGCCCATAAGCGCGTCCGGCGTTTTCCAGCCGTCCTCGAAGTCTGAGGGCGAGCCCGACGGCCCGGGTCGGTTCGGGATGCTGCTCGACGACAACTGGTATCGGCTCGAGGCGCGGGAAGCCAGCCCGCCCACGAAGCCGGATGCCGCCATCCTGCAGGACAAGTTGCTCGGTCCGGTTCTGGGGATCGCCGATCCACGCACGGACGAGCGCATAGATTTCGTGGGAGGCGGCCGCGGAAGCGGAATCGAGGAACTGGAAAGAAGGTGCCGGCAGGACATGCGCCTGGCGTTTGCGCTGCATCCTTTGGGCGTGGAGCAGCTGATGGCCGTTGCCGACCAGGGGCAGACCCTGCCGCCCAAGTCGACCTGGTTCGAACCCAAGCTGCGTTCCGGGATGGTGGTGCTGAGCATCGATTGAGGAGGAGAACATGAGCAGAATCTACAATTTCAATCCGGGGCCGGCGACGCTTCCGCTGCCGGTGCTCGAAGGAGCCAGCCGGGAGCTGGTCGACTACCAGCAGAAGGGCATGTCCATCGTGGAGATGAGTCACCGCAGCCCCGAGTACGGCCAGGTTCACCAGGAGGCCCAGGAACTGTTCAGAAAGCTGCAGGGAGTGCCCGAAAATTTCAAGCTGCTCTTCCTGGGGGGCGGGGCCACCCTGCAGTTCTCCATGGTCCCGTTGAACCTGCTTCACGGGGGCCAGAGCTGCGACTTCGTCCTGTCCGGCGCCTGG
Organism: uncultured Gemmatimonadota bacterium; assembly: GCA_964584035.1. Lineage (GTDB taxonomy): Bacteria > SM23-81 > SM23-81 > SM23-81 > SM23-81 > CAZOYL01. Next base: position 1,627 of record CAZOYL010000250.1, read on the forward strand.
GCCAAGAAGGCCTGCGCCGATGCCCAGAAGGTCGGGAAGGTGAACGTGGTCTTCGACGGGGAGGCCGGCAACTACGCCTCCCTTCCCGAACCCGGCCAGTTGCGGCTGGATCCCCGGGCCGCCTACCTGCACATGACCTCCAACGAGACCATCGGTGGGATCCAGTGGTGCGACTGGCCCGAGACCGGAGGAGTGCCCATTGTCTGCGACATGTCCTCGGACATCCTCAGCCGCCGGTTGCCCTGCGACAAGTTCGGGATCATCTACGCCGGAGCCCAGAAGAACCTGGGCCCCTCCGGGGTGACCGTAGTCGCCATCCGCGATGACATCCTGGACCGGTGCGCGGAAGATCTCACCGCCTATCTGAGCTACCGCATCCACGATGACATCGCGGATGGCGACTACGGTCACCCCGGA
>CAZOYL010000251.1:0-2029 GCA_964584035.1 uncultured Gemmatimonadota bacterium
TGGGTAATGCCCTCCGGCAGGAAGGCATCGATCAGCATGGAGGCGGCCTGCTGCCGGCGGGGGGCGTGGGACAGCACGCCGCCGCTGCCCACCAGCATGTCCAGGGACATCATGTTCACCAGGGACTGGCCGGAGGCCTTCTGGTCGAAGGTGTCCGATACGGTGCGCTGCTGCTGGATGCCCTTCAGGCCCACGGCAAAGGATTTATGCTGGATAAAAGCCAGCCGCAGCGCCTCCCGGGCAATGGCCTGCTCGATCATCAGTTCTTCCAGCGTCTGAGGAATAGTCGTGGGGCGGATCATCTTGTTCCCGATCCTGTTACGCAGATCGGCCGGGTCCATATCGAACGGCACCCAGCGCATGATGTTGGCTATACCGGCCTCGGCCAGCACGTTGGAGACGCTGTAGCTCATCCCCAGATTGGCGCTCACGGTGCGGTTGAAGATATTCTGAAAGACGGAGAAGATGTCGGTGGTGGCGCCGCCGATATCGACCCCGACCACCTCGATGTCCTCCACCTCGGCGATGGTCTGGATGATGTTGCCCACCGCGCCGGGGGTGGGCATGATCGGCACATCCGTCCAGGACATCAGCTTGTCGTAGCCGGGCGCCTGGGCCATGACGTGCTCCATGAACAGGTCGTGGATTTTTTCCCGGGCCGGCCCCAGGTTCTCCCGCTCCAGGACCGGGCGGAGGTTGTCGACCACATCCAGAGAGGTCATTTCCTCCAGGATCTTCTCGATATTCTTCCGGGCTTCTTTGTTGCCGGCGTAGATCACGGGCAGCTGGTAGCCGATGCCCAGGCGCGGCCGTGGTTTGGCCGCCTTGATGAGCTCGGCCAGCTCCACGACGTGGGAAATGGTCCCGCCGTCGATACCTCCGGACAGCAGGATCATGTCCGGACGCAGGTGACGGATGCGCTCGATTCGCTGGTGGGCACGGCGGCCATCATTGGAGGCCAGGACATCCATGACGATGGCTCCGGCTCCCAGGGCGGCCCGCTCGGCGCTCTCGGCCGTCATGCTCTTGACCACGCCGGCCACCATCATCTGGAGGCCGCCGCCGGCGCTGCTGGTGGACAGATACAGATCGGATCCCCGGTCTCCCTGCTGGGGCGTGATGATGGTATCGCCGTCCAGCAGGGTCCGTCCTGACAGTTCCTCCACTTCCCGGATGGCGTTCAACGCGCCCTTGGTGACATCCTCGACGGGAGCCTCAACGGTAGTCGGCGCCTCACCTCGAACGATGAGACGGTAAGCTCCGTCCCGTTTCTCGATCAGGATGGCTTTGGTGGTGGTGCTGCCGCAGTCGGTGGCCAATACTGATGTGATGTCCTTCATTTCATCTATCATCTCCGCCCCCTTTGGTGCGCCTCTTTTCTTTTTTTCTTTGTTTGTCTGTCACGATCTGATCATCCTGCAGTGTCTCGATCCGGCGAATGAAATATTCGACATTTTCACGATGCTCGATGGTCTCCTGGATCGTCTCGTAGTCGCGAAATTCGAAGAATGTCTGGACGATAGGCTCGAAGAAAACCATCACCTGGCTGCCCACGAAGCTCAGAGGTTTCATGGATTCAAGAACGAAGATGGCCATGGTTGACATCCTCAGGTCGACGATCTTCTGAGCCAGTTTTTCAAGCAGTTGTTCCTGGCGCTCGGTGAGGTCAGCGCTCATGTTCCAGTCTCCCCTCGATGAAGGACATGACCTGCCGGCGATGTTCACCGGTGGGATCGGGTCCGAAAGGCAGGTACAGGCCCCGCATGTTCTCCAATTTTGAGGGTTTCTCGGTGGCGCTCAGATGGACTCCTTTCCTGCCCGGGTAGTATTTCCGGAGGTCTGACCAGCGCCGCTTCTTCCGCGTGATCAGACCTCTCACGGAAACCTGTTCAAGATCCAGCCGGTAGAAGGTGGGTAAAAAGAAACCGGATAAGAACAGGATCAGGATGAAAAAAGACGGCAGAATCCATTGCTGACCGAACCAGGAAGATAGCGTCCAGACTATGACCATCAGAAACAGGATCACCGC
>CAZOYL010000252.1:0-2003 GCA_964584035.1 uncultured Gemmatimonadota bacterium
CCGGCAAGGTCATCTGCCAGTCCAGTGACCACCGCGAGGGCTCCCTGTCGGTCATCGGGGCGGTCTCGCCGCCCGGCGGCGACCTGTCCGATCCCGTGGTCCAGGCCACCCTCCGGGTGGTCAAGGTGTTCTGGAGCCTGGAGGATATTCTCGCTTTCAAGCGGCATTTCCCGGCCATCAGCTGGCTGAACAGCTATTCGCTGTACTATGACAATATCAGCCAGTATCTGCGCAGCGAGGTGTCCGAGAATTTCGAGGCCATGAGGGACGAGGCCATGAAGCTGCTGCAGCAGGAGGCCGAGCTGGAGGAGATGGTCCGCCTGGTGGGGATCGAGTCGCTGTCGCAGCCCGACCGTTTGATCCTCAAAACGGCCAAGAACATCCGGGAGGACTTCCTGCATCAGAACGCCTTTCATGAGGTGGACACTTACTCCTCCATGAACAAGCAGTTTCTCCTGCTCAGCCTCATCCTGGAGACCCACCGGATGAGCCGGGAGGCCCTGGAGAAGGGCCTCACCGTGGAGAAGCTGTCTCAACTGGAGGCCAACGAGGAGATGGCCCGGGCCAAGTATATCGCCGAGGATCAACTATCCTCTTTGGAGAATATTGGAACACACATGAGCGAACAGATCGCGCACCTCCTGGAGAACGGGGATGAACAGCCCCGGGAGGCAGAGGGCCGCCAGTCAGAGGAGGTCTAGAGGGAACATGCTGAAAGAGTATCTGACCATACGCGAAGTCACCGGGCCCCTGGTGCTGGTGGAAGAGGTCGAGGGCGTCAAGTACGAGGAGCTGGTCGAGCTGGAGCTGCCCAACGGCGAGAAACGCCATGGCCGGGTCCTGGAGGTGGATCGGGACCGGGCCCTGGTGCAGTTGTTCGAGGGCTCCACCGGGATCGACGTGTTCAAGAGCCGGGTGCGCTTTTTGGGCCGGGGCATCGAGCTGGGTCTGTCGATGGACATCCTCGGGCGGGTCTTCGACGGCCTCGGGCGGCCGATCGACGAGGGCCCGGAGATATTGCCGGACAAGCGGGTGGACATCAACGGCAGCCCGATCAATCCTTACGCCCGGCTGTATCCCTCGGAGTTCATCCAAACGGGCATATCGGCCATCGACGGGCTCAATACCATGGTCCGGGGGCAGAAGCTGCCCATCTTCTCCGGGTCGGGTCTGCCCCACAACCAGGTGGCCGCCCAGGTGGCCCGCCAGGCCCGGGTGCTGGGCGAGGGGGAAGCCTTTGCCGTGGTCTTCGCGGCCATGGGCATCACCTTCGAGGAGGCCAATTATTTCATCGAGAACTTCCGGGAAAGCGGCGCTCTGGAGCGGGCCGTGCTGTTCATGAACCTGTCCGACGACCCGGCCATCGAGCGCATCGCCACCCCCCGGATGGCCCTGACCGCAGCAGAGTACTTAGCCTATGAGAAGGACATGCACGTGCTCGTCATCCTCACCGACATGACCAACTACTGCGAGGCCCTGCGGGAGATATCGGCCGCCCGCAAGGAGATCCCCGGCCGCCGGGGCTATCCCGGGTATCTCTACACCGATCTGTCCTCGATCTACGAGCGGGCCGGCCGGATCAAGGGCCGGGCCGGCTCGATCACCCAGATGCCCATTCTGACCATGCCCGAGGACGACAAGACCCACCCCATTCCCGACCTGACCGGCTACATCACCGAGGGACAGGTGATCCTGTCACGGATCCTGCATAAAAAGGGCATCAGCCCGCCGATCGACGTGCTCCCCTCCCTCTCCCGGCTGAAGGACAAGGGCATCGGCAAGGGTAAGACGCGCGAGGACCATTCCGACGTCTTCAACCAGCTGTTCGCCGCCTACGCCCGGGGCAAGGAGTCCCAGGAGCTGGCCGTCATCTTAGGAGAGGCGGCCCTCAGCGAGATGGACCGGGTCTACTACCAGTTCGCCGACGAATTCGAGGCTCGTTACATCGGCCAGGGCGAGGACGAGAACCGGAGCATCGAGGAAACCCTGGATCTGGGCTGGGA
>CAZOYL010000253.1:0-1027 GCA_964584035.1 uncultured Gemmatimonadota bacterium
CCCCTGATCCACAAGTTCGAGGCCGGATACGCCTACGGAGTCAAGACGCAGGATCCGCAGGTTGAAGTCCTGGTCAACTATGCCGGGGCCACCGGCAAGGCCTTCGACGATCCGGTCAAGGGCCAGGAGCTGGCCCTGGCGCAGTTCAGCCGGGGGGCCGACATCATCTTTCAGGCGGCCGGCACCACCGGCCTGGGGGTCAAGGAGGCTGCCCTGGAGAAGGGCGGCCTGGTCATCTGGGTGGACTCCAACGGCAACTATCTGGCCCCCGGGACCATTCTGACCAGCATGGTCAAGAAGGTCGATGTGGCCGTCTACGAGACCATCGCAGCCGTTCACGACGGCCGCTTTCAGGGCGGCATCAGGGAGTTCGGGCTGGCCGAGGACGGCGTCGGGTACGTCATCGATGAGCACAACCGGGGGCTGATCGACGATCAGATGATCGCCCGGCTGGAGGAGCTCAAGGCCGCGGTGATCGCCGGCAAGATCCTCGTCCCGAAAGAGTAACAAGGATAATCTCACTGCAGCGAGCATGGCTTTATTCACGCAGGGATTTTATGAACGGAAACGGCCATCTGCTCCTCAAAATGACCGGCATCACCAAGCGCTTCGGCCCGGTCGTGGCTAACGACCGGGTCGATTTCTCGGTGCGGGCCGGAGAGGTGCACGCCATCGTGGGCGAGAACGGGGCCGGTAAGTCGACCCTGATGAGGGTCCTGTACGGCCTGATTCACCCCGATGAGGGCGCCATCGAGCTGCGCGGCCGGCCGGTCAGGATCGCCCATCCGGGGGTGGCCACCCGGCTGGGCATCGGCATGGTCCACCAGCATTTCATGCTCATCGACCGCCTCACCGTAGCCGAGAACCTGGTCCTGGGCATGGAGCCGCGGGGACGGCTGGGCATCCTCCGGCCCGGTCGGGCCGAACGGGCCGTGAGAGAGCTGTCCGCGGACCTGGGCTTTGAGTTTGATCCCGGGGATCCGGTGGGAGAACTGTCGGTCGGCGCCCGGCAGCGCCTGGAGATCAT
>CAZOYL010000253.1:1037-2000 GCA_964584035.1 uncultured Gemmatimonadota bacterium
AGACCGCGGCAAGACGATCATCTTTATCACCCACAAGCTCACCGAGGTGATGGATCTGTCCGACCGGGTGACCGTCATGAGGGGCGGCCGGGTGGTGGGCGTCATGGAGACGGCCGGTTTGACGCCGGGCCGGCTGGCCGAGCTGATGGTCGGGCGTCCCATGCTGGAGCAGCTGGACAAGAGCCCCCTGAAGGCCGGGGCGGTGGTCCTGACGCTGCGCGGCCTGCAGGCTAAGGATGAGGGCGGCGCGCCCCGTCTGCGGGGCATCGACCTTCAGGTCCGGGCCGGGGAGATCTTCGGGATCGCCGGGGTGGAGGGCAACGGCCAGCGGGAGCTGGTGGAGGTGCTCAACGGGCTGCGCCCGGCCACCGGGGGAGAGATCCTTCTGGGTGACCAGCCGTTGGGCGGCCAGAGTCCCCGCCGGATACGGGACCGCAGTGTGGCCCATATTCCCGAGGACCGTCACGGCCGCGGCCTGCTGCTGGATTTCACCCTGTGGGAGAATGCCGTCCTGGGCCTGCAGCACCGCCGGCGTTTCTCGCACGGCTGGCTGCGGATCGCCGCCATGCGCCATCACGCTCAGCAACTGGTGGCGGACTACGATATCCGCACGCCGGGCGTCGGCATTCGGGCCCGGCAGCTGTCCGGCGGAAACCAGCAGAAGCTGATCGTGGCCCGGGAGGTGGACCAGGATCCCCGGCTGTTGATCGCCGCCCAGCCCACCCGGGGGGTGGATGTGGGCTCGGTGGAGTTCATCCATCGACAGCTCCTCGATCTGCGGTCGCGGGGCAAAGCCATCCTGCTGGTCTCGGCCGATATGGAGGAGATCCTGGCGCTCAGCGATACTGTGGCTGTCATCTTCCGGGGCCGGATTACGGGACAATTTCCGGCTGCCGAGACCGACGAGCGGACCCTGGCCCGCATCGAGCGGGAACGGGAGGAGGCCTCCCAGCGCCTGGCCAA
>CAZOYL010000254.1:0-1992 GCA_964584035.1 uncultured Gemmatimonadota bacterium
CGCGCGTCATCGAGCAGACCATCGGCCAGGAGCTTCCCGAGGGTTTTCAGCGCAGCGAGTTTCTCCTGGAGCACGGTTTTATTGACCTGATCGTTCCCCGGAAAGAGCTGAAAGCCCGAATTCATACCCTCCTCAAGCTTCTCTGGAACGAGCCGTCCTGAGATGAGAAGCGATCCATCCAGCGCCTATCAGAGAGCGCTCCAGCAGCTCTATCGGCTGGGCCAGTTCGGGATAAAGATGGGGCTGGAGAATATTTCCGCCCTCCTGGACGACCTCGGTCAGCCGCACAATACCTTTCCCTCCATCCATATCGCCGGCAGCAACGGCAAAGGCTCGGTGGCCGTTCTGCTGGCCACTACCCTGCAGGCGGCCGGCAGCCGGGTGGGATTGTACACCTCTCCGCATCTGGTCGATTTTCGGGAGCGCATCCGGGTCGATGGCACGATGATCTCCCGGCAAAACGTCATCCGGCTGTGGGATCGTCTGCGTCCCGGGGTTCGCAAACTCAAAGCCACCTATTTCGAAACGGTCACGGCCATGGCCCTGGAATATTTCCGGGCCCGGGATGTGGATATCGCCATCGTCGAAACGGGATTGGGCGGCCGGCTGGACGCCACCAATGTGCTCTTGCCGCACGCTGCGGTGATCACCAACATATCCCGGGAGCACACCCGCTGGCTGGGAAAGCGGCTGCCGCAGATCGCCCGGGAGAAGGCGGGCATCATCAAAGAGGGCGTGCCCGTGATCTGCGCCGAGACCAAGAAAACGCCTTTGAACGTCATCGAGCGGGTCTGCCGAAGACAACAAGCCAGCCTGCATATGGTGGACGATGAGCTTCGCTGGGAGGTGGAAGAAGCCTCCATGGATGGGACCGATCTGTTCGTCTGGACCGAGGGCGATGGATACGGATCCATCTATTTAGGGCTGTCCGGGGCTCATCAGGTGCGAAATGCCATGACGGCGCTGCTGACCCTGCTGGTGATGGGCAATATCGGCTGGGACATCCCCATCCGGTCCATCCGCACGGGATTCGCACTGGCGCACTGGCCGGGCCGGTTACAGGTGGTTCAACGCTCTCCCCTGGTTCTGCTGGATGTGGCCCACAATCCCGATGGTTGCCGGAAGCTGAAAAAAGCGTTGCAGGAGTTTTTCCCCAAGCGGAAAGTCTCCTTTGTATTCGGGATTCAGAAGGACAAGGAGCTCGACGCCATGATCCGGCATCTGGCGCCCGTGGCCGAGATGTTCCATCTCACCAAAGCCTCCTGGAAAGGGGCGGTCAGGCCGCGAGAGCTGGCCCGCGAGGTGAAGACCAGGGGCCTGCCGTGCCGGACCTACCCGCGGGTCCGGGATGCGCTCCGAGCCGCCATCGGTCCCCCGGATCGCCACCGGCCCGGGGAGACGTTCACCGGGGAGCTGCGGGAGCGGCTGAAGGGGGAGCTGCCCTTGGCCGGCGGCCGGGTGCCCCCCGATGAGAACATCATCTGCGTCACCGGATCGCACTACGTGGTCGGGGAAGCCATGGAGGAGTTAGGGGTGAAGCCGTAGGTATCTTTTTCCCTTGACAATCCCGCTCAGTTTATGTAATAATAACATCACTTCACTATTAAAAAAAAGCTCAGGGGAGAGGAACCGATCATGGCCAAGGTCGTCCTGAAGAATGTCACCAAGATCTTCGACAAGAAGGTCAAGGCCGTCGATGATATCAGCATAGAGATCCAGGACAAGGAGTTCGTGGTTCTGGTGGGACCCTCGGGGTGCGGCAAGTCCACCACCCTACGGATGATCGCCGGCCTGGAGGAGATCACCCGGGGGGAGATCTTCATCGGCGACCGTCTGGTCAACGATGTGCCGCCCAAGGACCGGGACATCGCCATGGTGTTCCAGAATTACGCCCTGTACCCGCACATGACGGTGTACGACAACATGGCGTTCTCGCTCAAGCTGGCGAAGGCGCCCAAGGACGTGATCCAGGAACGGGTCGGGCGCGCGGCG
>CAZOYL010000255.1:0-1693 GCA_964584035.1 uncultured Gemmatimonadota bacterium
TCGGCGTTGGATGCCTGCAGGCGGAGCAGGGTGAGAGCCAGCGTCGTCTTGCCGCAGCCCGACTCCCCCACCAGGCCCAGCGTCTCGCCGCGCTCCAGGGACAGCGAAACGTCCTTGACCGCCGAGACCCGGCCCTCCTTGACCACGTAGTCCATGGTCAGGTCCTTGACCTCGACCAGGGTCTCGCCCGGATCCACCCCCCGGGTCTCGGACCTTATCTCGGATATGCTCGTCATTCGTCCATCCTCGGCTCAGCGGGCCCGCAGCCGCGGGTTGATGACCTCATCCATCGCCCGGCCGACCAGGAAGAAAGCCCCGGCCAGCAGGGTGACTGCCAGGCCCGCCGGGAACAGCAGCCACCAGTAGGTAGTGCCCGACAGCAGGTAGCCCTGGCTGTGGGCGACGTGGATCATGATCCCCCAGCTCATCTGGACGTTCATCAGGCCCAGGAAGGAGAGGGTGGCCTCGAGGGCGATCGCCTCGGTGACCGTGAACATCATGTAGAGGAAGCTCAGCGGCATCACGTTGGGGATGATGTGGCGGAGGATGATGTGCCGGTTGGATCCACCGGCCACCCGAGCGGCGTCGATGAACGGCTTCACCTTCACCTGCAGGGCCTGCGACTTGAGGACGATGGCCGTCCCCCCGAAGCCGGACAGGAGCCCGATCAGGATGCCCAATAACGGCAAGGTCAGGGTGAACAGCGCCCCCACCACGATCAGCACCGGGATCAGCGGCACCAGCAGGATCAGGTCGGCGAAGCGCATCAACCCGGTGTCGATCCAGCCCCCGTAGTAGGCAGAGATGGACCCCATGGTGGTGGCGATCAGCGACGCCGACACGGCGGCGATGGCCCCCATGGCGAAGGCCGCCCGGGCGCTGTACATGAGCTGGGAGAGGATGTCGCGGCCGAGCGGGTCGGTGCCCAGCAAGTGCGAACTGGAGGGCGGGGCCGGCTGCTCGGGAATGGCGATGACATCGCCGACCTTGACGAAGGGGTTCGACATCAACCGGGCGGTGGCCAGGTCCATCTCGGAGTTGGGGTCCTGCACCTCCTCCACCACCACCCAGGCCTTGCTGGGGGCGTCGTAGCCCCGGACCGGGTCGTAGACGGCCGGGTCCCAGACGGTGGTGAGGAGGATGGGGTGCAGGAGGCCCATGACCGCGAACACGATGATGATCGCCAGCCCGATGACGCCGATCCGGTTTCGCACGAACAGGCCCCAGCTGCGCGCGAAGGACTTGCGGGCCAGCCGCAGCCGGATCCGCCAGAGCGGCTCCTGAATCACCGGCCCGCCGGTGGTCGCCGGCTCCGGCTCCATCACTTCCAGCTCGGTCACGGTCGGGCAGTCCTTTCGGTCACTGGTAGCGGATCCGGGGGTCGAGGTAGAGGTAGAGGATGTCGGCGATCAGATGCCCGAACAGGGCCAGCACCGCGATGATCGACAGCGTCCCCATCGCCACCGGGATGTCCTCCAGGATCACGGCCTGGTAGAGCAGCAAGCCCACCCCCGGCCAGGAGAAGATGGTCTCGGTGATGATGCCCCCGCCGATCACGAAGGCCAGGGCCAGCACCAGCGAGGTCACCACCGGCAGGAGGGCGTTGCGGGCGGCGTGCCGGTCGCGGATAACCTTCTCGGTCAGGCCCTTGGCGCGGGCGGTCAGGATGTAGTCCTCCCGCAGGGTCTCCAGC
>CAZOYL010000255.1:1703-1989 GCA_964584035.1 uncultured Gemmatimonadota bacterium
CCCGGGTGAGCAGCATGATCCCGGCGAAGGCCACCAGGGTGAGGGTGATCACCGGCAGGAAGGTGTGGTGGAGGATGTCCCAGGCGTAGGGGCGCATCGGCGAGAGCGAGAAGTAGACGAAGGGGAAGATCGCCCCGGCCAGGAAGGCGTAGTTGCGCACCCGAATGGCGTAGCGGAGGTCCAGGGTACGGCGCGCCACCAGCGCGATCACAGCCGCGACCAGCATGGCAACGGCGGCCACCATCATCATCCGCAGCTGCGGCGAGGCAAGGCCGGGCATGGTCAC
>CAZOYL010000256.1:0-1965 GCA_964584035.1 uncultured Gemmatimonadota bacterium
CTGTTCTAAGGATTGAGAGAATTGCGTTTCCCGGCCGTCTGAAGGCTGAGTTCCCCGGATGAGGAGACCACGGTGTCTGCGCCCCCTGAACAGCTTTCCCCGCAGCAATCCTACCACCGCATCGTCCGGCGGCTCAAGCGGCTGTCCGCCTACCGCCGGCGCGTCAGGGTGAGCTTCGGCCTGCTGCTGCTGGCCTGCGCCCTGCTGGCGGCCGGCATCCTGGCCCTGGGAGGGGAGGCGTTGTTGTTTCTGCCGCCCTCCGGACGGCAGATCCTGCTGGCCGTCTGTGCCCTGGGACCGATCGCCGTGCTGGCGGGCTTTGTGCTTCTTCCCCTGCTGGCCGGGCCATCGCTGGAGCGGCTGGCCGGGCTGGCCGACGGGCGCTATCCCCGCCTGCGCAACGGCCTGGTCTCGGCCCTGCAGCTGTGGCGGAAGCGCGAACACAACCCGGAGGGCTATTCCACCGAGCTGATCGAGGCCGCCGTGGCGGCCGCCGAGCGGCGCTCCCGGGATCTGGATCTGCGGGCGGCCGTGGACCCCTCCGGGAAGAGGCGGGTCCTGTATCTCGGCGCCCTGCTGGCGGGCCTGGCCGCCGCCCTGTTGGTCCTCTTTCCCGAGCCCCTGCGCACTTCCGCAGAACGGTTGAGCCATCCCCGGACCCGGTTTCAGCGCCCCCCGCAGACCTCGCTGGAGGTGTCGCCCGGCGACATCCAGGTGATCCGTCACTCCGACGTTCAGGTCCGCGCCCGGATCGAGGGCCGTATCCCCGGCGATGTGCTCATCGCCTGGAAGGAGGGCGAGGCCCGCTGGCGGCAGGAAAACTGCGCTGAACAGGCCGAGCGGTACTATTCGCACCTGTTCACGGATATCCAGCGCGACATCCTCTACCGGGTCTCCGGAGGTGATGCCGCCAGCCCGTCCTACCGCATCTCGGTCATCGACCGACCCCGGGTGGTCAGGCTGCGGCTGCGCTACCGCTATCCCGATTACACCGGACTGGAGCCGCGGGTGGTGGAGGATGACGGCAACATCTCCGCCGTGGTGGGCACATCCGTGGGGATAGAGGTGGAGGCCAACCGGACGCTGGCCTCCGCCTGGCTGACCCTCGGCGACGACCGCGGGCAGGACCTGGAGCTGGCAGGCTCGATGGCCCGGGGTCAATTGAAGGTCGACCGATCCGGGACCTATGCCATCGGCCTGCGGGATGAGTTAGGCAACGAGAACGAGCATCCCATCCGCTATCGCATCGAGGCGGTGGCCGATGAGATCCCGATGGTGGAGATCATCTTTCCGGCCGAGAACGTCGACCTGGGCGAGGAGATGACCATGCCGCTGGCCTTCGTGGCCCAGGACGACTATGGACTGTCCCGGGCCGAGCTGGTCCACCGGACGATGCGCCCGGGCGAGGAGCAGGAGGAGCAGCGCATGCCCCTCGACCTGCCCGGGGTGAACCCCGCCCGGGCGGAGGTGGAGATGATCTGGGACCTGACCGGCCTGGGCCTGATCCCCGAGGATCTGGTGGCCTACCGCGTCGTGGTCTGGGATAATGACCGTGTCTCCGGGCCCAAGATGGCCGAGTCCCGCACCTATACGGTCCGTTTTCCATCGATACACGAGATCCTGGCTCAGGTCCAGGAGGAGCAATCCCTGCAGATCGACCGGATGGAGGATGTCCTGGAGGAGGAGCGGGTCCTCAAGGAGCGCCTGGAGCAGATCCGCCGGGAGCTGGAGACGGAAGAGGCGGTCAGCTGGGAGCAGAAACAGGACATGGAGATGGCCCTGGATCGGCAGGAGGAGATGGCCCAGGAGCTGGCCAGGATCGCCGAGGATATGGAGGAAAACATCGACCGGGCCCAGGAGCGGCGGGTGGCCAGCATGGAGATCATGGAGAAGATGGAGCAGGTCCGACAGCTTATGGATGAGGTGGCCACGCCGGAGATGACCAAGGCCCTGGAGGATCTGCGT
>CAZOYL010000257.1:0-1931 GCA_964584035.1 uncultured Gemmatimonadota bacterium
TCGGTCTGTCCGTCCAGAACGGCCAGGACCTCCGGATAGGGCGCCGATGAGCCATAGATTCGTTCATCCGGATCGACGAACGAAGCCGGCGGATCGCCGCTCAGGCGGGATGGCGGCTGCCCGGGAAAGATCCGATATTGGCCGGGCAGCGCCTGGCTCTCCAGCGAGCGGACCCGGATCGCCAGGGCCTCGGCCTCCGGCGGCAGGGCCACGCGGATCTGCCGGGCCGGCAGCAGGGGCTCTCCAGGGCGGGACAGCATCGTACCCGCCTCCAAAACGGCGCGGTCGAATTCCCCCACCCGGTCGAACTGGAGCTGGTTCGGACTGAATTCGACGATTACTACGGTCTGTTCATCGGCATGGGCCGGGGCGGCCGGGATGCCGTCTATACAGATGCCGACTGTAAAGATGCCGACAACCAGGCCGAACAGCAGCATCGGCAGGATATGCGATGTTCTCATCAGGCAACCTCCAGATCATTTCGGGCCACGAAGAAGGCCGCCCTGGAATCCGACTCCCGGGGTGAGGACCCTATCCGACCCGGCTTGAGAAATGTTCCTGGGAAGAGGAATTGGCGCGGGCTGACCCTCCCCATGCTCAGGAACCATCCGTTTTCGGACGGAACGCTACTCCACGCTCTCCAGCGGGCGATCGAACTCGCCCACCCGATTTGAGGTTTCCGATTTCTGGCCGCCGGCGCTGACCGCTTTGATGACATAGAAATAATTCGTTCCCACGGTCTTGGCGGCGCCGGGGTCAACGAAGAGTGTATCCCCGGTGGCGCCGATGGAATCGACCGCCTGGGGATCGAACTGCGAATTGACATTCCGGTAGATGACGTAGTGATCGATCGACAGTGCGGCGGGCTGGGTCCAGGTCAGGACGATATCGGTCTGAGACACCTGACTGCCCAGATCGGTCACCGCCGGCGGTGCATCCGGGATGCCCAGCACGAGAATATCATCCACGCCACCCTCGACGATATCCCCATCGGCTGTCCCGTCGGCGGCCTGCACTCTCAGGCGCATCTGATCGGTCAGGGCGATGACGCTCTCCAGATCGGCCTCCAGCGACCGCCAGGTGGCGGCGTTGGAGACGTCCCCATACGAGACCAGGTTGACGGGAAAGCTGGATCCGCCGTCATTGGACACGTCGATGCGATAGAAATCGCCGCTGGGATCGTCCCCGGCGTCCCGCTGGCCGTGAAAATATTTCATGGACAGATGGGCGCTGCCGTATGCGGACAGATCGATGATGGGCGAACAGGTGGCGGCCACCCCGCCGTCCACATCGTCGGTTCCCAGGTCGCTGTTCTGCGCCGTGATCCAGCCGTACACTCCCGGCGCCGGGGTGGCATCGTCCTCGGGCTGATAATCGGTTCCGTTGGGATCGATGCGCACGAAGCCCCCTGTGGTAGCCGTATGACTGGCGTCCTGGGTCCAGTCGGAGGAACTCTCGTAATCGCTGCCGTAGACCAGCTGGCCGACATAGGGGCCGTCGTACTGCCCGCTGACCGGCATCCGCACCGTGGTCGAACCATAGGAGAACAGAAAGCAGTATTCGTGGCTGCCGTAACTCAGGGTGGTCTGATAGATGAACTCCGATCCATCGGTGTAATCGAAATCGGCCGTGCTCATAGTGTGCGCCTGACCGTCTATGGTCACCTGAGAGACGGCCGGGGCATAGTTACCGGCGCTGGTATAGGTGACCGAATAGGTGAAGTCGGTGGTCACCTGTCCCGTCGCAGGGGACACCCCGGGGTCGCTGAGATCGAATGCCGGAGGGGCGCCCACGAAAATATCGTCGATGTACCAGCCTTCCTGATTGGTGGACACATCGCTGCCGAAGCGGAAACGGAGCCTGATCTCCCCGGAATAGGCCGCCAGGTCGAATTCCTCCTGCTGCCAGTCCTGGGTCCCCGAAAAACAGGG
>CAZOYL010000258.1:0-1926 GCA_964584035.1 uncultured Gemmatimonadota bacterium
CGGCCGGGCCACCTTAAAGATCTTCAACGTCAAAGGACAGCTGATCCGTACGCTGATGGAGAAAACCGCGGCGGCAGGCCATCATCGGGTTCGCTGGGACGGCCGGGACGAAAACGGGCACAGCGCGGCCAGCGGCGTCTACTTCTGCCGTATCGAGCATGGCGGTGTGGCCAGGGCCACCAAGATGCTGCTGGTGAAGTGAGGAAAGCTCCAGAGCAAGGAAAATGTCATTCTGAGGAGCCATGCGCAGCATGGCGACGAAGGGTCTGCTGCTGACAAGGCTGAATATCAACCAAGAAAAGCAGATTCTTCGGCCATTCTATGGCCTCAGAATGACGATCCGGTCAAGAAAAAAGGGCGCGATGGACGCGCCCTTTTTCATTGAGACGTGCATGAAACTCTACCGCAACAGCACCATCTTCCTGGTCTCCGAGAATTCCCCGGCCTGCAGGCGGCAGAAATACAGCCCCGAGGAGACCGCCCGGCCATTCGCATCGCTGCCGTCCCAGACCATCAGGTGCTCTCCGGCCGGCTGATAGCGGTCCATTATGGTGACCACCTCCTGGCCCAGAACGTTGTAGACGGCCAGCCGGGCCGGGCCGGGCTGCGCCAGGGAGTAACGGATGGTGGTCTCCGGATTGAACGGGTTGGGGTAGTTCTGATGCAGGACGTACCGCTGGGGAACGTCCCCTCGGGGACCGTCTTCCTGCGGCACGACGGTGGTCACATCGCCGACGTACCCGGTGCGGTGAACGTTGCCCCGGTGCATCGGCCACGGCTGCGACACCGTGCTGGCGGTGGGATAGTTCCAGACGTGGACTCCCTCGGGCCCGCCCACGGCGATCTCCAGGTCGCCGTCGTTATCCAGATCGCCGGCCACCGGGGTTGACATCGGCAGGCCGTTGCCCTCCAGCGGCAGGCTGAGCTGCAGAGATCCATAGCGGTCCAGATGGATCAGCTCGGGTCCATAGGCCAGCAGCACGACCTCCTGATGTCCATCCCCGTCGATGTCAAGCACGATGGGCGATGACATCAGGGTTCTGCCGGTGTCGTAGGGCCATCCGCTGACGCAGTAGCCCCACTGATTGACGGCGGAGATCCGGCCGTCCTGGGAGGTGATGATCACATCCAGGCTGCCGTTCTCGTCCAGGTCGGCCACGGCCGGCGAGCCTTTGACGGCATGCACCGTCCGGAAGGTGAACATGACCTGGCCGTCGGAATGAATGGCGAACAGCTTCTTGGCATCGCACCCGACGATGACCTCTCGGCCGCCGTCGCCGTCCAGATCGGCCACCACCGGCGCCGACCAGATGGGCCCGCCGGTCTCGAAGGGGAATCCCGGCAGGACCTCACCGGTTTGCACGGAGACGACCGAGACCTTGCCGTCCGAGGCGCCCACCACCACATCCAGGCCCCCGTCGCCGTCGACATCGGCCAGGGCGGCGTCGGCCATGATGGGTCCGCTGAGCACAACCGGAAAGGGACTGAACTTCTGCCCCTGGGCCGTCAGCACGTGCAGCTCGGAGCCGGCGGTTCCCAGGACGATCTCCGGGCTGCCGTCGGCGTTGAGGTCGCCCACGGCCGGGGTCGCCAGCACGTCGGCCCCCATATCCCGCTTGAACAGCAGCGAGCCGTCCTGGCGAACGGCATAGAGGGTATCGTTCTTCGACCCGAAGATGAGTTCCTCCCGACCGTCGCCGTCCAGATCCCCCAGCGCGACCGAGCCCCAGATGTTTCCGCCCGGCGCCTGAAAGGGAAAGCCCTCCGCCTCCCGGCCATCCGATTCCCACAGGTGCAGCTGCCCACCATCCTCGACAGCCGCCAACCTCCGGGGCCCGCCGCCGTTCCAGATCATCAGGGGCGAGCTGCGTACGCCCGAGCTGGTGGCCGCCGGCCAGCCGTCCAGCGATACGGTCACCGGCAGTC
>CAZOYL010000259.1:0-1898 GCA_964584035.1 uncultured Gemmatimonadota bacterium
CGGAAAGTTGCAGCTTTTTCTCCGGGATGAACACCGGATTGTCGCCCACCCCGTTCAGCTCGATCTCGACCTGGGAGCGGGCCCAGGCCACGGCGTCGTGGGCCGCGCCGATCACCTGCGGGGTGGAGCGCATCGAGTAGGCATCCTGGACCTTGCATTTGAGCTTGCCCTCGGCCAGATCGCCGCCGGCGACACATTTCTGAATGGCCTTGGCCGTCCGTATGGCCCCCTTGAAGCCGCGAATTTCATGGAGCAGCGGGGTGTAGGGCCGCATGTTGGCCATCAGGGCCTCCAGGGACATGGATGCGGCGATCTCGGCCTGTTTCAGCCACCGGTTGGTGTCATACAGCAGCAGCGCGCTCATAGCCGTGAGCAGGTTGGACCCGTTGATGGTGGCCAGACCGTCACGGGCCTCCAAGCCGGGGACGGGAATGCCGGCCCGCTCGAGAGCCTCCCGGCCTTCCAGCAAATCCCCTTTGTAGTAAGCCTGGCCCTCGCCCAGCATCAGCAGGGCGATCTGCGACATGGGGGCCAGGTCGCCCGAGGCGCCCACCGAGCCTTTCTGGCAGACGTAGGGGGTGACGCCCTTGTTGAGCATCTCGGCAAGGGTCTGGGCGATGATGGGCCGGTTGCCGGAATTACCGTTGGACAGCACGTTGATCCGACCGGCCATGGCCCCGCGGACGAACTCGATGGGGGCCGGATCGCCGATGCCGGCGGCGTGGTTGTAAATCAGATACTTCTGGAAATCCTTGATCTGATCGTCGTTCAGGATCACTTCGGAGAACTCGCCGATGCCGGTGTTGACCCCGTACATGATCTCGTGAGCGACGATCTTCTCCTCCAGCATGGCCCGGCACTTCTTCATCCGCTCGATGGCCTGCGGATGGATCTCGACCTTCTCGCCGTGGCGCGCGATGCGAACTAATTTCTCGATGGTCAGTTTCTTGCCGGTGATAGTGACGGCCATAGGGTTCTCCCGTGTTCAGGTGTGATCATTGAAGCCGTTTGAAATCGCTGATTGATCATTCGCGGTTCGAGGATGTCGATTCAGTGAGAATAAAGGTTTTCCTTGATATGTACACGCAGTTCCGGGCGCCCGGGGCCGGCGAGATCAGCCCTGTAATTTCCTCAGCAGCCAGGTCATGTTCCGGCCCAGCGTCCGCATCGTCTCGATGCCCTCGGCGTCGTTCTCCACGTCGCCCTTTTTCAGTCCGATGCCCATGTTCCAGTAGCTCGATCCGGGAACGATCATCTGGCTGATGAAGAAGAAGTGGTTGATCGAGTTGAACACGTGAATGCTGCCGGCCCGGCGGACGGCCACCACGGCGGCGCCCACTTTTCGGCGGAACATGTCACCGTTGGCCTTGGCCGCGAAGCCGGCCCGGTCGATGAGGGCTTTCATCTCGGTGCTGACGTTGGAGAAATAGGTCGGCGAGCCGAGGATGATGCCGTCGGCCGCCAGCATCTTCTCCAGGCACTCGTTGAGCACATCGCCGGTCACGGCGCAGCGCCGATCCTGATTTTTAAAACACTGCAGGCAGACCGTGCAGCCGCGGATCTTCTTTCCGGCCAGCTGAAACAGCTCGGTCTCGATGCCCTCTTGGTGCAGCTCCGCGAACACGTGGTGGATCAGCGCGGCCGTGTTGCCGTCCTTCTGGGCGCTGCCGTTGATGGCGAAGACCTTCATGTGCGGTTTCCTCCGATGTCCGGGATGATGCCTTTCCGGGATAGCGTCGTCTCCCGCTGTTGAAATCGTTGAAATGGGCGAAATTTCTGTTTTTGCATAATAGTGTGCGCGGGCGGGATAGTCAAGATGAAATTCCGGGAGGTCCCGATGGTCGGAAACGGCCGGGGCAGTATCTCAGGGGATTCTCGTCATTCGCGGAGCGATGGTC
>CAZOYL010000260.1:0-1897 GCA_964584035.1 uncultured Gemmatimonadota bacterium
CAAGTACGATTTCAGCTCAGATCAATTGGTGGTCATCCGGGCCCATGTGGGAGGCGGCTTTTATTTGAACGAGGCGGTGAGCCGTCACCACTATTATCCGGAGACCCTCTGGCCCGAGGGCACCTATGGCTATTGGTCGCCCACCATCTGGGTCGACGGCCGGGATGAGCAGACCAGCGCCTCCGACGACATCATCCGCCAGTGGGGAGCATACAAAGACATGATCTCGTCCCGCCGGGCGGTGCCCACTCCTCTGGTCATGGATCTCAGCATTCAATACGGCGACCGGGGCGACACCGCCGCCGCATTCGTTCAGGTGATCGCCGAGGACAGCGTGGCCTTTAACGACCTGCGCCTGCGCCTGGCCGTCATCGAGTCGGCCCTGATCTACAAGGGCACTTACCACCAGGTGCTCCGGGATTATTTCCCCGATACCACCGGGATCGCCTTCACCATCGCCAAGGGCGACACCTTCACGCTCACCCAGAATTTCATCTGGGACGAGGTCTGGTTGCCGGCCAACGGCCGGGTGGTGGCCTTCGTGCAGGACGACGAGAACCGCGATGTGCTGCAAGCCGTCCAGGCGCCGCTGCTGGCGCCGGTGCCCCGGCAGCCCGTCGGCCTGACCATTGCCCTGAGCGGCGGGGATGTTCTGCTCAACTGGTCCCCGGTTTCGGCCGATACCGCCGGCTCGCCCCTGATGGTGGACCATTACCTGATCTACCGCGACACGCTGAGCGCCTTTGATCCCGCCGCCGGTCCCATCGCCCTGACCGAGGAGATCTTTTTCCTGGATGAGAGCGGCGCAGTCGGGGATCCGGCGCGTCACTTTTTTTACCGCGTGACGGCCGCGGCCGATGCCAAGGAATCGGCCCCTTCCGCCGGAGCCGGTGAATTCGACCGCCCGGTTGTCTCCGGCAAGTGAGGGGGACGTCCGGACCGGCAGCTATCGAAAAAAGAGTCTGCCGTAAAGGAGCCGGAAAGGCGGCTCATTCTGCCTTCTATCTATCAACGCGAGTGCTCATAACACAAAGAAATGTCTGAAATTAATGATTATTCTTGACAACATTGATAGAGTATGGTACAATGGAGATGTCGCGGAGTGATGCCTGGAGAATGGGGATTCGATGACCTAAAAGGAGGTGCATGCATGACCGCTTATAAGTTGGCCATGATCTTCGGACTCGTCCTGGTTCTCGGCCTGGCCAGTTTAGCCGGCGCCGTTCAGCGCACCGTCCTGGTGGAGCTGTTCACCAGCTCCTCCTGAGGCACCTGCGACAATGCCGAGGCGGCGCTTGACAGTATTGTCAAGTACGATTTCAGAGAATCTGAACTGACCCTCGTTCGCCCTCACGTGGGAGGGACGTACTATCTGGCGGCATCGCTGAACCGGTTGTTCTGGTATCCGGCCTGGGTGGACAGTGCCTATTACACGCCCACCGTCTGGATCGACGGCGTCGATTCGCTGTCCTATTCCTGGACCATCACCACCTGGTGGAACCAGTTGAAAAGCAGGATCTCCTCCCGCCTGGCCTTGCCCAGCCCGGTGGAGATCGATCTGCAGGTCTTCTACGGGGCCAAGACGGACACCGGCACCGCCCGGGTGCAGGTGATCGCCAAGGATCCCATCACTTACAGCGGCCTGCGCCTGACCCTGGCCGTGATCCAGAACGGCCTCTATCCCGGGGGCCAGGTGGTCCGCAGCTGGGAGCCTTTCTGGGGAGGGCAATCCTTCAGCATCGCCGAGGGGGACACGTTCACCTGGGATGAGGAGTTCATCATCAAGGGCCCCTGGGCGGAGGAGAACTGCAAAATCGCCGCCTTCGTCCAGGATGCCAACACCTATGATGTGCTCCAATCCGTGCAGAGCCCGCTGCTGGTGCCCACACCGGCCAAG
>CAZOYL010000261.1:0-1864 GCA_964584035.1 uncultured Gemmatimonadota bacterium
ACTGGCCACGGGACTGGGGAGAATGAGACTGGATCATATTCGCTCCCTCGGTGCTGAGGTGATCGTCACCGACTCGGTACTCGACGCTGGTCATCTGCGGCGGGTTCAGGGCGACGGCGGGGAGCTGAAGATATTCTGGTTTCCGGAGTCGTTTAGCGCCTGAGGAGAGGAGGTTGTTGCCTTGGTTCCGGTGAAGCGCAAAGAGGAGATACTCGATTTCGTCCAAGAGAAGAAGATCTGCTCCATCGCCGAGCTGGCCAGGCGTTTTTCCGTTTCCCGGGTGACGATTCACCGGGTGCTCAACGATTTGGAGAGCGAGGATCTGGTCACGAAAGTCCACGGCGGGGTACGGGCCTCCGAGCCGCAAGGCCGCATAGAGACCCGATTCAAAGTCCGAATGCAGACCAACAAGGCGAAAAAGATCGAGATTGCCGGCAAAGCCCTACAGTTCGTCCGCAACGGGGATACGATATTCATCGATTCGTCCACGACCTGCTACCAGTTCGCCCGCCGTCTGGGGGAACTGGATTCGCTGCACCTCACCGTGATCAGCAGCAGTCCTCTGATCAGCTACGAGCTCTCCGAGGCCCGGCATATCAACGTCATATCCACCGGGGGGGAGCTTTTCCAGGAGGTCTACACCTTTGCCGGGGATATTACGCTGGAGGCTATCGGAAAACTGCAGTTCGGAACGGCCTTCGTCTCCGCCGCCGCGCTGTCCGTGGAGCAGGGGCTGATGACTTCTCAATCCTTCCTGGCCCTCATCAAGCGAAGGGTTATCGAGAAAGCCTCTGAGGTCAACCTTCTGATCGACAGCGGTAAGTTCGACCGTATCGCCCCCAGGGTGATCGCTCCGATCGAGAATGTAACCCGGATCATCACAGACAGCGGCCTGCCGGAGGAATTGCAGAAGAAGTACGGGAAGCTCGGGATCGAATTGGTATTATGAGCGGGAATGATCATGAGAGCACGGAGTGCATGCCTATGAAGGAAACCATCGCTATAGTAGCTACCTGTGATACCAAGGGGGAGGAAGCGGCCTTTCTCAAAGACAGGGTCCTGAGCTATGATGCGGTGCCTTTGGTTATCGATACCGGGGTTCTTGGTGAGCCGGTGAAGGTAAAACCGGATATCAGCCGGCATGAGATCGCTGCCGAGGCGGGCTACACGATCGAGCAGCTGATTGCCTTCGGCACCCGGGGGGACGCCGTCGAACGGATGCGGGATGGGTTGAACCGCCTGGTGGGTCGTCTGCACCAGGAGGGTCGCATCCACGGATTGATCGCCATCGGCGGTGCGGAAGGAGCCCTTCTGGGCCGTTCGGCTATGGACGCCCTGCCCTTCGGCGTGCCCAAGCTCACGGTCTCTACGATTGCCAGCGGCCGGCATCTGTTCAGCGACATCATCGGCTACAACGATGCCATGGCCATGCACTCGGTAATCGACATTCTGGGGATCAACTCGATCAGTCGTACCGTGTTCTCCAACGCCGTGGCCGCGGTGGTGGGCATGGTCCGGGCGCATCGGGAAGCAGGCGAGGATCGGCCAAGAATCGGCATCACAATGCTCGGTACCACCACACCGCCGATCCTGCGGGTGGTGAAGCCCCGGCTGGAGGAGTTGGGTTATGAGGTGCTGACCTTTCATGCCAACGGCGTGGGCGGGGCCTGTATGGATGATCTGGTGCGTCAGAAATACTTTACCGGGATTCTCGATTTTTCACCGAATGAGCTGGTTGCCAATCTCTTCGGGGGTTTGCATCAGTGTAAATCCGACCGCATGGAACCGGCTATGGAAGAGGGAATGCCCGTGATCGTGGCTCCAGGATCCTCCAGCATCATCGTGCTCAGCCGAGAGGAGGCGT
>CAZOYL010000262.1:0-838 GCA_964584035.1 uncultured Gemmatimonadota bacterium
CGGGTAGACGTGGGAGCCCGGCCCGTGATCGTCGCCCAGCGGATCGGTCATGGCCAGGACGGCGTCACCGGTGGCCGCCGCCGGCACCGAGATCTTCACCGGCCCTTCCGGGGCCAGGTCCAGGACGCGTCCGTTCTCGGCCATGGCCAGGGTGAAGCGGAGCTGATCGTAGGCCTGGGCGCCGATGTCGGCAAAGGGCAGGGCCATCTCTATGGATTGTCCGGAATAATCCACCGCCGTGGCCTCCTTGACCGGTTTCCAGGTTCCGTCGCCGGCCGCCTGGCTCAGCGTGGTGATCTGGGGATCCCGAAAATCGAAGCCCAGCTCCCAGTTGAGGCCGTATCCCGGGGACATCTCGCCGCCGCCGTAGCGGGGCAGGGAATTGACCGGCCCCTCGGCGGGCGAGGCCAGGTACAGGCCCACGAACAGGTCCCGGCCGGCCATGCGGGTCAGGTCCCTGTTCGGATCCAGTTGGACGCCGACGTACAGATTATTCTCGTCATAGCCGAAGTAGAGTCGCCGAATGATGTCATTGACGGGTTTCAGATCGGCATCTTTATCATCATAGTAGCCGCCGGTCTTCCATTCCTCCTCCCCGATGGTGCCGTCGATCCAGGGACTGAAACGCGCGCTGATCTTTCGGGTCGGGGGCGGTGTCTCCCGGGGGATGACGGGTACGCTCAGGGCCGCCGGCGGTTCCTGTCCTATACTGGTATAGACGCGCTTCAGCGTGTTCCGGAAGATCTCATCGAAGCCCTGATCGTCCAAAGAGTTCTGATCGTCGCCGTACCACCAGAACCAGTCGCTTCCCTGGGCGGCATACATGTTCTCCAGGGCC
>CAZOYL010000262.1:848-1848 GCA_964584035.1 uncultured Gemmatimonadota bacterium
TTGCCGGTAGCCCTCGTCCTCACCGTGGGCGGCTCGGTAGCCTTCCAGCGTCTGGCGGGCCTCGAGCAGCAGATCCCAGGCCCGGTTCTCCTCGTCCTCGCCGATCCAGGTATGAAAATCGGCCCCGATCCAGGATCCGGCCCACAGCTTGTCGATGCTCTGGCGGGCGCCGAACTGCTCCAGGTACTGGCCGGGCGTCACCGTGATGATGGCCGGGTCGTCGTTTAAGCGTCGGTACAGAGTATGCAGGAACTCCTTGCCGGCGTTGTCATAGTACTCCCAGGCGTTCTCTCCGTCCAGGATCAGGGTCATCAGGAACGGGCCTTCCTGATCTTCCAGCCGCCGCGCCGCGGCATGGATATGTGCCACCAGGTCCGCGGCCGCCTGATCGCCCCTCATGCCGGAATAGGCGAAGCCGATCTTGTCGGAGAGCAGCCGGTCGCGAAAGACCACCGCCACCTCCCGGCTGCCGTCGGTGACCAGATAAGGCTGATAGAGCAGCTCCGGATTGACCAGGTCGTCGCCCGATCGGACCAGCGATCGGCCCAGGGAGTTTTCCAGAACGCCCTCGTCCGAGGCCATCCAGGCCAGGCCGGCGTCGGCCACCAGGCCGACGATCTCCTGGGCCACCGAGCCCTCGGCCGGCCACATGCCGCGGGGCGGCCGGCCGAAGTGGTCGCGATAGAAGGCAACGCCCCGGTCCACCTGGGCTCGGGCGTCCTGAGGATAGGAGAATCGCTTGGGTAAGGTGGCGTGGGGCATGGCCACCCGGGCCAGCTCGGTATCATAAATGAGGGGCAGGATGGGATGATAGAACGGCGTAGTGGTCACCTCGATCTGCCCGTTCTGCTGCATCCGGCGGTGCAGAGGGATGACCTGTGACATGATCTCCTGATGCCTGTCCAGGATAAGGGCCTTGTCCTGTTCGGTGAAGCCGTGGTCCTTGGCCACCAGGGCGGCCAGGGGCTCCTCGGCCCGGAAATCGGGATCCATCCAGGCT
>CAZOYL010000263.1:0-1802 GCA_964584035.1 uncultured Gemmatimonadota bacterium
GCGCTCGATGATGGTGGTCCGGACGATGACGGTGTCGATGCCGATGACCGACAGGACCGGAGCATTGGGCGATAGAAGGGTCCCCTCGTCCACGAAGCGCTCGCCGATATAGCCCGGCTCGCTGGCGGCCAGGACCGTGTAGCTCAGCCGGATGCGGGCCGATTTGAGGGCCGCCTGTTTCTGCTCCACCTGGGCCTGAGTCAGTTTGATTCTGGACTGCTGGGCGTCGTAATTGGTCACGGCGGCATCCAGCTCAGAGGGCGAGGCGATGCCCTTTTCCTGGAGCGACCGGACCCGGTCCCGATCCTGCCCGGCGAGGATGAACTGGCTCCGGGCCTCGGCCAGGGAGGCCTGGGCGATCTTCAAATTCGCCTCCGCTTCGATCACGTCCTGCTGGTATTCGGCATCATCGATCCTGGCGATGACCTCGCCCTCCCGGACCCAATCGCCGATCCGTTTTCGAATCTGAACGATCCGGCCGGCCACCTTGGGGGCCACGGCATACTGATAATAGGGATAGATGGACCCGGTGAACTGGCGGATGTCCTCGATGGGCCCATACCGCACCCGATCGACCTCCACGGCCACGGGCGGCCGCTGAGAATTCGGTCCTCCGCCCCCGGACCCTTTGGCCACCAGCATGATGATCCGGAAGAGCAGGAAGGCGATGACTAAGGCGCCGAGAATGATGAGCAGGCGTTTTTTCATCAGAGATCAAGCTCCATTGGAGAGGTTTGTTCTGTGCAATTTATATAATGTATGAAATGAATCGGAAATTATCAACGGCGATTTTTATCGGTGGTTGAAAATGTATCGCGGGGAAAAAGATGCCGGATTGGAAATGAGGGAGTGCGGGATACTGTTCGCTGCCCGGGGACCGGATCCCCTTACTTCAGCAGGATCACCTTCTGCGTCTGAAAAGAGTTCTCAAAAGATAACCGAATAAGATATACGCCGCTGGCCACATCAGCGGCTCGCCATTGGACCTGATGTTCCCCTAACTGCAGAGATCCGTCGACCAGCGTCGACACCTCCTGCCCGAGGATATTGTACACTTTCACGGTCACATCACCGGCATGCGGCAGATGGAAGCGGATCGTGGTCATTTCATTAAAAGGGTTTGGATACGGCGCCCGCAAGGCGAAAGATACAGGTGGACGACCGGCCTCTTCTTCGACGGCGGTGGGATACTCGGTGATCGTGGCGGTGTAGATCCCGTTGCCATGCGTCCCCACGGCCACGGTGCCATCCGACTGACGGGTATCGATCATATCGATAACCACATTCCCGATGGTGGAGGCTCCCTCCTGAGTCCAGACGGTATTGTTCCCGTCCAGGCTGGTGGCGGAGAACAGACCCATGCTGGTGCCCGCAAAGTAGACCGGTTTGTTCTCCACATGGAGAATCGAGACCCAGCGGACGGAAGGTCCGCTCCCGGTGCCATCGGGGTTCTCCTCCAGATTCCCGCCCACCGGCGTCCAGCTGTCTCCGCCATCCTCGGATGCATAGATGCTGACGACGCCATAATTGGGAAAAATGACCATCACCTTGTCGACATCTTCAGGATCGACCGCGATGCAGTGGATGTAGGGACAATAGGGGTAATACGGGAAATTCTCGCCGGTCACCTCAACCGGCACGGGCTGTCCCTGGTGAGGATCATCCAGCCTGAACAGATGACCATCCTGCGAGCCGTAATACAATCTCCTGGGCCCGGCCGGGGACATGCCCAATGCCGAGATGTAATAATCTTTGACGCTGTCCAGCTGAGCCCAATTGACATCGGTGGGCTCCGGCGGGAA
>CAZOYL010000264.1:0-1800 GCA_964584035.1 uncultured Gemmatimonadota bacterium
GTGCAGATCGGCTACGATGCCACCGGCTCGGTGACCGACTGCCAGGTCTCCGGTATCGATTACACCGGCAGCGGCTGGTCGGCTTCCGGGCTGATGCTGTACTATCCCTCTGGCGGAGCAGTGCTGACCGGCAACCAGGTCCATGACTGCCAGGCAGCCCTCAACGCCTATTTCGCCGACGGCCTGGCCATGAGCGGAAACGAGTGGACCGACAATGAGTTCATTTATGTCTGGGGCGGTGACAGTGTCTCCGTCTTTGACGATGGGTTCACCGGCAACGATCAAGCCCTGTATATCGCCGATGCCACCAACTTCAGCCTGGACCAAAACACCTTCGACGGCAACGACTATGCCGTCATCGTCGACGGCCTGGCGGCCAACATCTCCGGTGACCAGAACCAGATCAAAAACAGCACCACCTGTGGAGTGATCGTTCAGCCTTACGGCGCGGACGAGCCCGCGGGGGTAGTATTCCACGGCGGCGACATCAGCGGGAATGCCTTCGGGGTCAGCAACAGCACCGCCAATCTGGTGGATGCCGAACAGAACTGGTGGGGCGATGCCTCCGGACCGACCACGGCCAAGGGCGAACCATCTTTTGAGTTGGCCCGGCCTTTCGGGCCGTCCCTGATGGAGGGACGTCAGCGCCATCCCGATCGGGCAGCGTTCGAGCGAAAAACTCGCTCCATCGGCACGATAGCCGACCGGACCGCCAAGGGCACCGGCGATGCGGTCAGCCTGCTGGTGGATTACTCGCCCTGGTGGGGCGGCGATTATCTCGGCGATCCGCACACCTCGCCGTGGCAGTGGTACGTGGACATCTCCAACAACTCCGGCATCCAGGAAGGTATTGAAGCCGCCAGCCCCGGCGACACGGTCAACGTGACGGCGGACACCTATCCGGAGAACGTGGTGGTCCACAAGACCCTGACCGTCCGCTCCAGCGACGGAGCGGCCGTGACCACGGTGGACGCCGGTGATGCCGGACACGGCTTCGACCTTACCGCCACCGACGTTCTCCTGGACGGGTTCACCGTCATCAATGCCAAGGAGGCCAGCCAATATCTGGCCGGAATTCGGGTCACCCAGGTGCGTGGCGCTGAGATCAGGAATAACATCGTCCACGACTGCCAGCACGGCATCTACTTATACCAGACCGGCACCGGGACGGCGAACCGGGTGCACCACAATACTGTTTACGACAGCAGGGTGGTCCGGACCGACCAGACCGACGGCATCGGCATCATCGCCTGGGGCGACGGCACCGGTAACAGCGATCTGGAGACCACCGACAACGAGATCTACACCTGCGACCGTCAGGGCATCTTCGTTGGCGTCTGGCCAAACACCCGCCGCTCGGCCAACGTGACCGTTGCCGGGAACACCATCCATGATAACGGCCAGCTGGTCGCCGCCCTGGTCCACGGCTATGGCCTGCAGGTCGATTTCGTCGATCACAGCGTGATCGAGGAGAACGAGATCTATAACCATGGCGACTGGACCGTGGCGCCGGTCTCCGGTTATTATCAGTTCGCCATCATCGGATCGGCCTGCGACAGCAACCTGGTCCGGAACAATCACTGCTATCACAACAAGTACGGCATCTGTCTGGGGGACCGCGGGCCCTTTGACGATGCCAACAATACATCGCTGGGCAACCAGATCATCAACAACTTCGTGGAACAGAACTACCGGGCCGTCTACATCACCTACGACACCACTACCGCCCACACCACTGTACGCCATAACGATCTGTCCGGCTGCACCGACCTGGCCGTGCGCAAGTACCCGGCCGGCTCC
>CAZOYL010000265.1:0-1796 GCA_964584035.1 uncultured Gemmatimonadota bacterium
CCGTCGTCCCCGGCGAGACGGCCCATTTTCTGGCCACCGACCGGCGCAATGGGATCCGGCTGGACTCCGGCCTGCTGACGCGGCGGCTGGCCGATCGGCGGATCCGGACGCTGTTCGTCCGCGAATACTACCTGTTCGACCGCCTCAGCCCCGAGCGGATATTATTTCTGGAGGAGTCCATCGGCCGGGCCAAAGGGGTTGGCGTCAACCGGGATTTCCGGCCGATGGGCTATCTCTACGATGTGGTCCTGTGGAGCACCCGGTTCCGGTCGGGATTCCGGGGCCTGATCGGAGCCCTGGCCGGGATGAAGACCTGGCACCTGTTTCTGCCGGCCCTGGGGCTGATCGTCCTGCTGCCCTTCGTCCTGCAGCGGCGCCGATGGCCACGGTTGCCGGTCCTGGCGGCCGTCGCCGCGACCGGCTTTTCCGAGATCGCCTTCCAGGTGGTCACCATCATCGGCTTCCAGGTCCTCTACGGCTATGTCTACTATCAGCTGGGCCTGATCCTGACCTCCTTCATGATCGGCCTGGTCCTGGGGGCCGGGCTGATCAACCGCCGCCTGGGACGATGGCAGAATGATCTCCTGACCTACCTGCGGATCCAGGGCCTGGTGGTCCTCTATCCCCTGCTGCTGGCCGCGGTGCTGCTGGGATTGGCCTCGTTACGGGGAGGGCCGCTGTTGACGGCGGGATTGGGGGGGGTGTTCTCTTTCTTCCCCGTGGTGGCGGGCTTCATCGGCGGGCTGCAGTTTCCCCTGGCCAATAAGATCTGCCTGAGAAATGCGCAGCGAGTGGGACGGACGGCGGGGCTGATCTACGGGCTGGACCTGCTGGGCTCCTGCCTGGGGGCCCTGCTGGCCGGGGCCATCCTGGTGCCGGCCCTGGGCCTGGTGAGAACCTGCTGGTGGGTGGCGGTGATGAACGGCTGTGTGTTCGTTTTACTGCTTACCGCTTACCGGATTCAACGCTCTCCAGAAACTCCTTCACGATCCGCTCCAACTCCTTTCCCGAATCGTAGCTCCTGACCGTCAGCCGATCACAGCGGTTCCCCGCGATCATGGCCGACAGCGGTTTCGAGGAGCAGCTATGCACGCAGAGCACCGGGATGTCCCGATTATGCAGGGCGTAGGCGATCTCGTAGCCCACGCCCAGGCTGGGGCCGGAGACCTCGGCGATGAGGGCGTCGGCCTGCTGGAGCCATTGCCTGTCGCGCAGGTAGATGTCCACGTCGCCGGCCGCCGCGGCCTTCGATTCCGACAGGGTCAGCTCGGTCAGGGGCAGGTGTCCCAGCTCCCAGACCAGGGCCACGATCTGATAATAGAACTCGACGTGGAAGACGTCGCCGCGGATAGGACCGGCGCAATAAATGTTCATAGCCTCAGGGATTGATCGCTGGTTGACGAACGGGAATATCACCTGTCAGGCATCACGCCTCAGGTGCTCAAATAAATATCCTCACGCCCCGATAGAAGAAATAAGCCCCGAAGAGAACTAAAAAAGCCCCGCAGAAGACGAAGAAGGCCCGGTAGACCTTCCCGGCCACGAACCTCCTGCCCACCGCGATCAGGCCGGCGATGAAGCTGTACCAGATGAGATCCGAGAGAATGTGGCCGGAGTAGAAGGCCGAGACACCTCCCAGGCCCTTCTTCAGGGACAGGGAGATGTAGGCCAAACCCACGGTGGCCCACCATAAAAACCAGTAGGGATTGGACAGGCTGGTGAGGATGCCGGCTGCCACCGGCGACCGGCCGCCCGGCCGGGTGAACTCCTTTTCCTCCTCCTCCCCGCCGCTTTTC
>CAZOYL010000266.1:0-1765 GCA_964584035.1 uncultured Gemmatimonadota bacterium
GATCAACTCCTGGGATATTATCTCACCGAGGAGCAGGGCGCTCCGCTGGGCCTGTTTCCCATCAGCAAGAAACTGCGCTACAGCATTCCCTTCCGCGAGCCGGAGGAGACCGTGGACCATCTCCGGGCGCTGGCCGACGAGGACGGCCGGGGGACCATCGTGTTCGCCGACGACGGGGAAAAGTTCGGCTCCTGGCCCGAGACCTTCCAGCACTGCTACCGGGATCGCTGGCTGGAGCGGTTCTTCGAAACTCTTGAGGCCAACGCCGAATGGCTCAAGATCCACACCTTCGGGGAGCTGATCCGGTCCCGGCCGGCCCTGGGGCGGATCTATCTGCCCACCGCCTCCTATGCCGAGATGATGGAGTGGGCCCTGCCGGCGGGGGCCATCCCGCCCTACGAGGCCTTTCAGAAAATCCTGGAGGAAAAGGATCTTCAGAATCGCTACGGCATCTTCGTGCGAGCCGGGTTCTGGCGCAATTTCTTAGCCAAATACCCGGAGAGCAATAACATGCACAAGAAGATGCTGCTCGTCAGCCGGAAGGTTCAGGCCCTCCGGGAACAGCCCGGCCAGGACCGTGCCGCCCTCCGGGCGCAGGACGAGCTGCTCCGGGGACAGTGTAATGACGCTTACTGGCATGGGGTCTTCGGCGGCCTGTACCTGCCCCACCTGCGCTCGGCGGTCTATCATCATCTCATCGCGGCCGAGCGGATCGCCGATGACGTTCTGCATGCCGGCGACGAATGGATCGAGGTCCGGACGGTCGATTTCGACGGCGACGGCGCCGAGGAGATCCTGATCCACGGCCCGCAGCAGAACTTGTACTTCCATCCCCGGGAGGGCGGCTGCCTGTTCGAGCTGGACTACAAGCCGGCGGCCGTCAACCTGCTGGATACCCTGGCCCGGCGCCGGGAGGGCTACCACCACAAGCTGACCGATCCGCCCCCGGCATCACAGGGTGAAGATGGGGTGGCCAGCATCCACGACCGGGTGACGGTCAAGGAACAGGGCCTCGACCGGCTGCTGCACTACGACCGGCACCGGCAGGTCTCCCTGCTGGACCATTTCCTGGGCCCGGGCACCACCCTGGAGGCCTTTTCACAGGGCCGCTATCAGGAGCTGGGCGATTTCGTCACCGGAGCCTATCAGCACCGCCTGCGGCGCGGTCGGGGGAAATTGACCCTGTCGCTGTCCCGGGAGGGACATCTGTGGCCCGAGGAGGGACCGGTGCCGGTGACCGTGACCAAAACGATCGGCCTGCCGGCCGCCGGCGCCTGGATGGAGGTCCGATACCGGCTGGAGACGACGGCCCCGCGAGGCCTGTCGGCCTGGTTCGGGGTGGAGCTCAATTATGCCCTCCTGGCCGGCTCGGCGCCGGACCGCTATTACCGGGTGGACGGCCATCGGCTGGAAGATTCCAGACTGATCAGCGTCGGCGAATGCCCACAGGTGAGCCGCTTCGGGCTGCGGGATGAATACCTGGGCCTGGATATCGGACTGACCGTGAATCGCCCGGCCACGCTGTGGCGCTTCCCCATCGAGACCGTCTCCCAGTCGGAGGGAGGTTTCGAGCGGGTCTACCAGAGCTCGGTGGTATTCCCCAATTGGAAGATTCAACTGAAGCCGGGGGAGAGGTGGGAGGTGGTGCTGAGGCAGGAGATCGGAAAGCTCTAAGAGGTGAATCATGTCCGCTCCCATCCGCATCGGCACCTCCGGCTGGTCCTACCCTCAAAAGACCGAGGGCTCATGGAAAGGCGTCTTCTAT
>CAZOYL010000267.1:0-1763 GCA_964584035.1 uncultured Gemmatimonadota bacterium
AGAAGATCATCACCACCGGAGGCGACCCGGCAACCTTTCAAACACTGCTGCTGGGCATCACTAAAGCCTCTCTCAGCACCGAGAGTTTCGTTTCCGCTGCCGCTTTCCAGGAGACCACCCGGGTGCTCACCGATGCGGCCATTCACGGCCGGCGGGATTATCTGCTGGGGTTGAAGGAGAATGTCATCATGGGCCATCTCATCCCCGCGGGAACCGGATTCCGAAATTGCCGATGGATCACCATCGAGGCCGATCATGAGCTGGAAACTCTCAAGGTTCAGGCCAAGAAGACCGGCCGGGTGGAATCCGAAGAGGAAAAAGCCGTCGCCGGCGAGAAAGTCAAGAAGTAAGTTCATTTTTCTCTTGACAATTGCAAAAAAACCTATATATTAGAAAATTTAGTATATTTATGATCATTTGATAATTTCAGTGGAGGGAAGTTTGCCGACCATCAATCAGCTCATACGCCATGGGAGAAAGAGGGCCAGCTTTAAAACCAGCGCCCCGGCGCTGAAGAGGTGCCCCCAGAAAAGAGGCGTCTGCACAAGGGTTTACACCTCTACGCCGAAGAAACCTAATTCGGCTTTAAGGAAGGTAGCCCGCGTCCGCCTGACCAACTCCATCGAGGTCACCGCGTATATTCCCGGAGAAGGCCACAACCTGCAGGAGCACTCCATTGTTCTCATTCGGGGCGGTCGGGTGAAAGATCTTCCGGGCGTGCGCTATCATGTCATCAGAGGCACATTGGATGCCAGCGGCGTGCAGGGTCGGACTCAGAGCAGATCCAAATACGGCACCAAGCGGCCTAAGAAAACGGCTGGAGCTGGCGGCGAATAAGATCGACGGGAGTCACAGATGCCAAGACGGAGAAAAGTAACTCCAAGGGAAATTCTACCGGATCCCAAATACCAGAATATCATGTTGAGCCAATTCATCAGCGGACTGATGCGGAGGGGCAAACGCAGCCTGGCTGAACGAATCATGTATCAGGCGCTCGAGATCATCGAGCAGAAGCTCGGTCAGCCCGGACTTCCCATCTTTCAGAAAGCGCTGAATAACGTTAAACCTATCATCGAGGTGAAGTCCCGCCGTGTGGGCGGCGCGACCTATCAGGTGCCCGTGGAAGTCAGATCCAATCGACGCACAGCACTCGCGATCCGATGGGTCATCGGATTTGCCAGGAGTCGTCCGGAGCATACCATGGCTGAGCGTCTGGCGGCAGAGTTGATCGCCGCATCGAAAAATGAAGGCACCTCTATAAAGAAAAAGGAAGACACCCATAAAATGGCCGAGGCCAACAAGGCCTTTGCCCATTATCGTTGGTAACGATGCCCGGCGGGTCGCAGCTTGAGCCCGCACCAGTTCCTTACAGCAACGATGGCGACTCGAGCCTCCACCGGACGGCGATGAGTTACGTGCTTCCTCTGGATTTCCTTCTTTGATGCAAGGTGGAGGTTTTGCATGGCTCGGAAATACCCTCTCGATAGGATCCGAAATATCGGCATCATGGCTCACATCGATGCCGGCAAGACCACGATCACCGAACGCATGTTGTATTATACCGGCAAAGTGCATCGGATGGGTGAGGTGCACGAGGGTTCGGCGGCCATGGACTGGATGGAGCAGGAGAGGGAACGGGGTATCACCATCACCTCGGCGGCCACCAGTATTTTCTGGCACGATCACCGGATCAACATCATCGATACGCCGGGACATGTGGATTTCACCGCTGAGGTGGAACGTTCTTTGAGAATTTTAGACGG
>CAZOYL010000268.1:0-1757 GCA_964584035.1 uncultured Gemmatimonadota bacterium
TTCCTGATGGCCTGGCCCATGGTGGCTCTGGCTCTGCTGTGCATTGTGTTCGGAGTTGTTGCCCAATTTCCGCTGCGAGCCTTCATCGGCCCGGTAGTGGGCTTTGAGTTCGAACGGGCGCCGGCCCAGATCAGCATGACCAACGCCTTGTGGAATCCGACCCTGGCCACGGTGCTGATCATCATCGGACTCTTGCTGGGTCTGTTTATTTATCTGATAGGGCGGATCGGGACACGTCGCCGGGCTCCTGCTTTCATCGGCGGGGAAAGACTGAATACCGAGGAAACCCGGGTGGCCGGCACGGGATTCTATGAGACCATCCGCAATCTAGGTATTTTTAAGGGTATTTACAGCGATGCAGACCGGGGCGTCTTCGACGTCTACTTCCTCGGAGGTCGCTTCGGATCCCTGCTGGTCAATTCTCTCCGCCGGCTGCACGATGGGGTGTTATCCTCTTATCTGTCCTGGAGCATCATCGGCCTGGGCATTCTGATCTTCCTCATGGAACTGATGTAGGCCTGAGAGAGAGGCGAGAAGATGCTGTTGTTTGTTTTCATGTTATTGTTCATGAACATCGGTGCCATCATCGCCATCGAGAGCAAGCACCTGCTGTCCTCGGTGATCTCCATCGGCGCGGTCGGCTTCGGAGTCAGTATCCTGTTTCTCCTGCTGGGCGCTCCGGATCTGGCCATCACCCAGGTGGTGGTGGAGATTCTCATCCTCATCATCCTGATCCGGGGAACCATCCGGCTGGACAACACGGCCATCGAGAAATACCGCGATACCTTCGCCATGGTCTCCAGTTTAATTTTCTTCGGCCTTTTCCTGACCTTCGCCTATGTGGCCTATAAATCTCTTCCGGAGTTCGGACACCCCCTGATGCGCGTCTCCCGGGAATATCTGCAGCATGGGGTGGAGCGAACCGGGGCGCCGAATATCGTCATGTCGGTGATTCTGGACTATCGGGCTTACGACACCCTGGGAGAGGCCACCGTGCTGTTCACCTCTATCGTCGGGGCCTTTGTCGTCCTGCGGCGCCAGGGACGGAAGAAATTGGGGGAGAAGGATACCACCAAAGTTGGAATTCCGGGAGAGTTTTAGACGGTCTGTCGTGAGGAATGGTCTTTTCTCAAGGAGCCTGTTGTGAACCAGCGTACGGAAGAGGGCATGACACTGATCGTCAAGACCATTGGTCGCCTGGTGATCAATTTCATCATCCTCTTCGGCGTATACATCATTCTCTACGGGCATATAACCCCGGGGGGAGGATTCCCCGGCGGCGTCATTGTGGCCACCGCCTTTATCCTTATTATGCTGGCCTATGGCAGAGAAACGGCCCTGCGAAAGTTCGGGGACATGACCGCCTCGCTGCTGGATAATTTCGGAGCTCTCAGTTTTCTGCTCATCGGGTTGCTCGGTTTCGCGGGCGGATATTTCTTTTTCAACTTTATCTCCCGGGGTACGCCCTTCGATCTATTCAGCGCCGGCACCATTCCCCTGAGCAATATCGCCATCGGGCTGAAGGTCTCGGCCAGCCTGTATGCCGTCTTTGTGGCCCTGGCCATTTTCGGAAAGATCATGGCCCACCGTCCGCCCGCTGAGGAGGACGATCAAACGGAGGGGCAGAGCCAATGATCGTGTATCTTCTGACCACGTTCCTGTTCGTGCTGGGCCTCTATTGCCTGGTGGCCAAGAAGAACATCATCAAGAAGGTTATCGGCGTCATCACCATGGAATATGCCGTCAACCTGTTTCTC
>CAZOYL010000269.1:0-1711 GCA_964584035.1 uncultured Gemmatimonadota bacterium
CGCCGGGATCGAGCCCGGCCACGAATACGTCCTGGAGGCCATGATGCAGGGTGTCAAAAGCCCCCTGGGTGGTGGGAAAATCTTCCCCGCAGGTCGTGCCGGTCAGGTGAGCCCGGCCGGAATCGTCCAGCGCAATGGCCGTGGCCCAGTCCTGAGCGCTGCCGCCCAGAAAGGTGGCGTAGATCAGGTCACCGCCGGATCGGTCGAGCTTGACCGCGGCCGCATCCGTGATGCCGCCATGGGCGCGCTGAAAGGCATTCGGGGTGGTGGGGAAATCGACCGAGCTGGTCAGCAGCCCCACGTGGGCCCGGCCGGAATCATCCACAGCGACGGCCTGGCCCCAGTCGTTGCCTTCGCCCCCTAAATAGGTAGAATATAACAGGGATCGCCCCGACCGGTCCAGCTTGACCACCACGGCGTCGGCGTACTTCTGATGAGGATCAATGGTCCGGTCGAAGGCCCCGGGGGTGGTCGGAAAATCGTCCGAGTTGGTCCATCCCGTCAGGTAGGCACATCCTTCATCGTCCAGAGCAACGCCGGCCCCGTTGTCGAAAAACCGGCCGCCCAGGAAGGTGGCATACTCTAAGCACTCGCCCGCCGGATCGAGTCTGGCGACAAAGAGATCGTAATCGCCGTTGGCGCTGGTGTCGAAGGCCCCGGAGGTGACCGGAAAATCCGGCGAACGTGTCCGTCCGGCGACCAGGGCACGGCCGGAACCGTCCACGGCGATGCCGCAGGCCCGGTCGGGACCACTGCCGCCCAGGAAGGTGGAATAGATCAGGGTCCGCCCCCGGGGATCGAGTTTGATGACGAAGGCGTCGATGGTCCCGCCGTTGAAGGTCCGGTCGAAGGCCCCGGCGGTGGCGGGAAAATCATCGGAGCAGGTAAAACCGGTCACGTAGGTGCAGCCGGATCCATCCACGGCCAGACCGAAACCCTCATCGGAACAGCCCCTTCCCAAATACGTGCCCCATATCAGATGGGATTCCGGATGGGCTCGCTCGACCCGTTCACCACCGCAGGAAAGGAGTCCCGCAGCCAGCGACAGGATGAGGAGAGCGCTCCCGGCGGCTTTGCAGAACATGAATGCTCTCAGAATATTCGACGATCGCTGATCGGTTATCGTTCTTCTCTCTTCGAATCGGCAGAGAGGTTGTGATCACCGCTGACCGCTCCTGCTGCTCTTTCCATACTACTCTCCAGCCTCGCCTTTGTCAAGAGTTTTTTGTCATCCACGCCTGCGGCAAGCACAATCCCTGACATAAAAAAGCAGCGCCCTCCCCGGGGGAAGGGCGCTGCTCGAACAACAACCTTACAGACAATCAACTGAGGGGCCTGCTTACTTCAGCAGAACCATCTTCTTGACGGCCTTGAAATCGCCGGTGGTCAGGGTGCAGAAATAGACACCACTGGCCAGATCCCTGGCATCCCAGGACACGGTGTAGAAGTTGGCCTTCTGATCGGCATCGATCAGGGTCGCCACCTCGGCACCCAGAACGTTGTAGACCTTGAGGGTCACATGGGTGTTCTTGGGCA
The DNA here is from genome assembly GCA_964584035.1 of uncultured Gemmatimonadota bacterium. Lineage (GTDB taxonomy): Bacteria > SM23-81 > SM23-81 > SM23-81 > SM23-81 > CAZOYL01. Next base: position 1,537 of record CAZOYL010000269.1, read on the forward strand.
CGTCGTACTTGATCTCGGTGACCGGGTTGAACGGGTTCGGATAGTTCTGATGCAGCGCGAAGGCGGTGGGCACGTGGGCCATCGGAGTGGCTGACACGGGCTCGGAATTGGCCACGACTTCCTTGCCGTCCATGTCGACGGTGACCAGATTGTAGCTGTAGGTGACGCCGTTATC
>CAZOYL010000270.1:0-1697 GCA_964584035.1 uncultured Gemmatimonadota bacterium
AGATGGCTCTTTCGGTCAGAGCCTGTTGATATCGAACAACATCGACATGGCCCTCTCGAAGCCCCTGGCGTAGGAAGAGCATCCTGGTCCGGATTTCCTCCAGGATATCTCCGTAGTCGGGGATCTGAGGGTTATATAGCCCCTCTGCACAGTAATAGTAGACCGGCAGAACCAGGTCATCGACACCGCAAAGGCAAAATACACCTCCGGCTAAATGGGCGATGTAGCCATAGATCTCTCCGTCAACCGAGCAGGGTTCCATCCTCTCGATGATAGCATCCGGCCGTGCCTGAGCGGTGACCTTGTGTACCCAGGTCAGCACGGCAGCGCGGACATCGCCTTCGGTCAGCTCCCGGGCCTCGAGTAGAAACGGCATGGTAGTGAAAACGATAAACCAGAAGACGGCCACCATGCACGAGAGTACTATTCTATAATGCCGTATCCGTTTCATGATCGCACCTCCCCCTACTGCAAGGTGACCAGGACCAGAACCAAACCCCGATCCTCGGCCAAGCAGCTCATGGCCTTGCCAACGATGGCTCCCTGGGCTCGTCCGTAATCGTCCACTCTCATGGTATGGCCGGGCGTGTTCGAGGAGGTCAGCAGATCTCCGGGCTCAATCGAGCCGTATGCGGCGTCGGCCCAGCAGTAGACGCGCCCGGTGAGTGCCACCGGCCAGCGGCCATCTGCAGAAGAACCCTTCTGGCTCATGATGATGCCTGGGTCGACCTGGCCGGCCCCGCTGATGATGCCGGCCACTCGGCGATCGTACGCCCGGGTGCTGAGCATCAGCTCTCCGGGATGCTGTGGGTCGATGGACACCAGCATGCCGGGCTGCACATCCTCTCGGCCAGAGCGCACTTCAAAGGGCTCCGACAGATCGCTTCCCCCGGTGAGCTCCAGCTCGGAGCAGACTACCCGGCCGTCATTCTCCACCTTGAACACCGGGTGCCAGCCCCCGGTCCAGCTGTCGCAGCGCAGGATGTCGCCGCTGCCGTGCTGGGAAATCAGCAACACCAGATCGCTGGAGGTGCCATCGAGGATGCCGGTAATACCGGTAGAGCTGGTATTCTCAGCATACAACGTGGACCCATTCATCCCACTGGCCGATGAGGTGGCGTGAAGTCTATGGCTCCCCGGGCTGATGGTCCCCAGGCCGACGTTGCCCTGTACCAACATCCCATTGCTGGGGGCTGTGGAGGAACCAGAATAGGACGAACCAATCACCATGGCCCCCTCAACATCCAACTTGTTCTGCGGACTCGACGTTCCCAAGCCGAGTTGGTCGCTCACATAAGCCTTCCCAGAGAAGTAGCCGGACCAGGCAGCTCCGTTGGCGGAGGAGTAAATGGCATAATCGACACCCGACGAACCCCTGGCATAGATGGCGCTTCGCCCGGTGCCATCGGCGTTGGCCTGAATGGCATCGCCGTCTGTCCCTGTATTCTTGGCCAATAGGGCTGCCCCGGCGCTGGATCCATCCCATTCTGAGCGCATCGTATAGGATCCCCCAGAGGGGCGGACGTCTAAATTCGCCGAGGGAGCTGTGGTCCCGATGCCCACCCTCTTTTGGCCGGTGTCGAACACAATCCAATTGGCCCCGCCATCAGGGGCGATATAGATGTTATCGTCGGGTATCAGGTAGAGGTCGTCATCGGTCGTCAGGAAGAGATCATCGCCATATTTATAAACTCTAT
>CAZOYL010000271.1:0-1686 GCA_964584035.1 uncultured Gemmatimonadota bacterium
GGAGGCCTTGATGCCGCTGGCGCTCAGCGGTGAGATCTGCGAGGTCCGGGTGACGGTCACCTCGAATCCTTTCTGCTGTTTCCACTCGGCCAGGGGCAGCAGCTGGCTCACATAATCATCATCGGTGATGATCAGATATCCGATGGGCAGCGCCGGGGCGTCTTTTCCGGCATAGCGCCCGAAGTTGAGCAGGGTCCGTTTCAAAGAACGGTCGAAGGTGGGCTGGCGCCAGCGGCGTTCTCTTCGGACCGTCTCCTCCGGATCCGATCCTCTCAGATGGATCCTCAGGCTCAGGCCGGAGCAGAGCGATACCGACTCCTGTGCCGGATTGTAGCGGACCGGGAAGACCTGGATCTGCACCCGGCAAAAACCCCGGCTCTCGTCGACCGGGCCCAGCCGGGCGATGCTCTGCGGGTGGTATTGATCCAGTTCGTAAAACCCGCGATCCATCTGAAATGTTAACCGCTCCCGGGCCCCCGGCACCTTTGGCACCGGCGGCTGCACCGGGACGATCGGTCTGTGAATGTTCAGGTCGCTCAGGGCCATCGTCTCCGACCGCACCTGGACGATCTCCAGCTCGGCCTCGGCCCCGGCCGGGATCTCCACCCAGCGCGTGATGACGGGCACCTGGGGCCGGCCGATGTCGGTGGTGAAGCCCTCCCCCCTCAGGGTTAGACGGGGGAATTCTCCGTCCGGGGTGGCTACCATCTCGCGGTACAGGCCGGGCACATCCAGATCCAGATCCACCAACCGCTGGTCCGCGGCAGTTACCGAGACCGCCGGTGAACGTTCCGTCCGCGGGCCGGAGATGGCCAGCCATTCGTCCGCCCGAGGTGCCTGTGTGTAGCAGAGGGCTGTCAGGCTCACCGCCAGAACGACCAGCCACAGGCGATGACAACAATATGGACGACCGTTCATATCGGATTCTCCCTGTCAAGGATATGGACATAACGAACATGGCAGGCAGCCCCATGGGGCCGCCTGCCACGGTATCCTCTTGCCCCTTCTCCGCACATACTGTCCGACGATTAACGGGCCCGCATCGTATCGGGCGGCATGTGCACCAGAAAACGGTCGAATTCCCCGCACTGCCCGGAGGGAGCGGACTTGTTGCCGGCTCCATCGACCGCTTTGACCGAATAATAATGGTCGATCAGGGTGTCGCCCACGGCGCTGCCATCGTCCACGTAAAAGGTGTCCGCCGTGGATCCGATCGAGTCTCCGGCGCCGGGCAGGAAATCCGGCTGGGTGCCGCGGTAGACGACGTAATGATCCACTCCCCGGCTGTCGCTGGCCGGCGACCAGTTCAGGGATAAACCGTCACCCGCCAGCGTGGCGGTCATATTGCTAACGGATGCCGGCGGGATCTGATCGCCGATGAACCAGTCGATGATATTGGCCAGCACGGTCTGCTGATTGTTGGGATCCGGTGCCGAGGTGCTGATGGCCTCAAAGGCAAAGGCGAAAAAGACCACCTGATAGGTTGAGGAACCGCTGGCCGGATAGCGCAGGGCTCCGCAGGAGTCGACCCGGGTCGGGCCGCCCTTGATCTGGTCCTCGGCCGCCGGCGTGCCATCCCGGCCGATCTCCTTGAGGCTGTATGAGGTGTTCTTGAACAGGTGAGCCGCTCCGGCGCCGGGGGTGATATCGTCGCCCCAGTTGCTGAAGGGAAAGCTCAGGTTGAGC
>CAZOYL010000272.1:0-1663 GCA_964584035.1 uncultured Gemmatimonadota bacterium
ATTCCGCGGGGAGATGAGTACGAAGTTTTTCCGGCCTTTCTTCCGGTAGCTTACGTGCAGCCGGGCCAGCGACCAGGCGGGGGCGCTCAGGGGATTTCTGGAGGGGCGCACCCGGAGAATGGATCCCAGGGGGATCTTCCAGCGAAACGGCCCCCCGCGTACCCGGAGCTCCTCGTCGGTGATCTGGTAGTTGACCGGGATGGTCAGCCACAGGTAGGCCAGGCCGGCCACCAGGGCGGCCAGGCCCAGCCCGAAGTCCCCTCCGGTCCCGGTGGCCACCAGGAAGGCGCCGCCCGCGATGCAGATGAGGAGAATGGCGGCAACCACGGCGATGAGTCCCGGGCTCTTGCGCGACCGGAAGACGGTCAGCTTCCGGGGAAGCCGGCCGGATTCCTTAAACCAGGCCACCGCCGCCCGGATTCCTTCACGGGGCGGGCGGGGCGAATAATCCAGCTCGCGCCGGGCCTTTTCGCAGCTGACCCTTCTTCCGTCCTGAAGCATCCGGACGGCCATGCGGGTGAATCGCGGGCGCTGGCCGACCAGGCGGTAGTACAGGGGCGCCAGGGCGGCCGACGGATAGGCCAGCCAGTAGGGGATCACCAGCCGCGGCCGGGGAACTCCGCTGCACTCCCCGGTGGTTTCGGCGATCTCCAGGACGGTCAAGAAGCCGCCGGAGAGCAGGTAGCCCTCGCCCTTGCGGCCCTTTTCGGCGGCGGCCAACAGGCCCGCGACCACGTCGCGCACGTCCACCAGGTCGAAGCCGCCGGGAACCAGCGCGGGGGTCTGCATGCGCCCGGAGTCGAGGAAGAACTGTCCGAAGAAGGAGGGCTTGAAGTCGAAAGGGCCCACCACCGCCGTGGGATATACGATTACCGCATCCAGTCCCCGCTCAATGCCCGCGCGCACGACTCGTTCCCCCTGCGCCTTCGACCGGCCGTAAATGGTGGTTGGATCCCCGGAGCCGGGTTCCACGGATTCATCGATGGGATCGGGCTTGCCCGGTCGCAACAGGGCCTCGATTGAGCAGGCATGCACCAGTCTTCCCACTCCGCATTCCAGGCAGGCCTCGACGACGTTGCGGGTTCCGTCAACGTTCACGGCCTGGAGATGTTCGACGTCTTCCAGGATGGAGACGTGCCCGGCCAGGTGGTAGACCACCCGGGTGTCCTTGAAGGCCCGCGCCAGGGACTCCCGGTCGAGGACATCCGCCCGGACCCGTTCCACGTCGAGGCCCTCGATGGCCCGGGTGTCTTCCCGGACGGTCACGCGCACCTGCTCGCCTTTTTGCAGGAGGGCGCGGACCAGGTTAGCACCGATGTGCCCGGTGGCTCCGGTGACCGTGATGGTCACGCCATCACCTCCTCCGCTCCCGGTCGGCTTCTCGCTTCTCCTCGCGTTCGCGGATGGTCTGGCGCTTGTCGTATTGTCGCTTGCCCCGGGCCAGCCCCAGTTCGATCTTGGCGCGGTTTTTCTCGTTGAAGTAGACCGAAAGAGCCACCAGGGTGTAGCCCCTCTGGTGGATCTGGATGCCCAGGCGATGGATCTGCCGGGCGCGCAGGAGCAATTTTCTCCGGCGTTCGGGCTCGTGGTTAAAGTAGGTTGTCCCGGGCCACTCGGAAATGTGCATGTGCAGGATGTAGGCTTCGCCGTCCTCGATGGTGGC
>CAZOYL010000273.1:0-1622 GCA_964584035.1 uncultured Gemmatimonadota bacterium
TACCACATCGGCGCCCGTCGATTTACGGACACCCTCGGGATCCTCTTCCTGCTCGGGAACAACCAGGACGAAGTGCACGTGTCCGGGCACGAACTCATGAACGTACTCGCACAGATCCTGGGCGCTGTGTTCCTCGATCTCCAGGTCGCAGATGATCAGATCCGGGCTCTCAGTCTCCATGCGCTCGAGCGCCTCGGTTCCGTTCTTGGCCGTCAGTGTGTTGATGTGAGCCTTCCTCAGCAGATCGACGGTCTCTTCACGCCGTTCGTCATCCGGATCCACCAGCAAGGCGTGTTTTACGGCCATCGGCCACCTCGGAGGAGAAGCTACCATACCAACAGTCGATTGACAAAGACGCCCATCCGGGGTAGGGAAATCTGCCATGACCACGGACCGCAAAGAAAAGCTGTTGGAGATGTTCAATCAACGGGCCCCCATCGCCAAGACGTTCGGCATGAAGCTCTCCTTTGACGTCGACGACCGCGCGAACATCTCGCTTCCCTACAATCCCGCCCTTGATCATGCCATGGGGGGCGTTCACGGAGGGATCATCGCCACCCTCCTGGACAACGCCGGCTGGTTCACCTGCGCCCTGGCCCACGAAGGCCCGGGCTGGGTGGTCACCGCGGAGATGTCCTTGCACCTGTTCCAGCCGGTCAAGAAGACGGACCTGCTGGCCCGGGGAAGGATCCTGAAATCCGGCAAGCGGCAGGACATCGCCGACATGCGCTGCTGGGACCAGGACAACAACCTGGTGGCCCACGCCACCGGGACCTATGTCTACCTGGGGAACGTGCCCATCAAGGAGCCGCCCAAGCCGTGACAGCCGGACCCCAGGTCCTGGTCTCGGCCGCTTCCCTCACCAAGGTGTTCAGCGACCGCAAGCGGGGCAAAATACGTGCCGTCGACGGCGTCTCCTTCGAGGCCCACGCTGGAGAGATCTTCGGACTCCTGGGCATCAACGGGGCCGGCAAGACCACCACCCTGCGCCTCTTGGCCACCATGCTGAAACCCACCGCGGGAGGGGCCTCGGTCTGCGGCCACTCGATTTCGAAAGAGCCCCAGGCGGTCCGGCGCCGGATCGGCTTCATGTCCACGGCCACCAGCCTGTACGGACGATTGAGCGCCAAGGAGATGGTCACCTACTTCGGGCGGCTCAACGGCATGCGCCCGGAGGCCATCGAGCAGCGGGCCCAGAAGCTGTTCGACCTGTTCGACATGAACGAGTTTTTGGACCGGCGCTGCGACAAGCTGTCGTCGGGAATGAAGCAGAAGGTCTCCATCGTCCGCACCGTCCTGCACGACCCCCAGGTGATGATCTTCGACGAGCCCACCGCCGGTCTGGACGTTCTCACCTCACGCACCATAGTTGACTTCGTGAAAGACTGCCGGACCCGGGGCAAATGCGTGCTCTTCTCCACCCACATCATGGAAGAGGTGGAGAAGCTCTGCGACCGGGTGGGAGTGATCCACGACGGCAAGCTGTTGGCCTGCGAGCCGGTGGATACCCTGAAAGCCCGCGCCCCCTCCGGCCGGGTGGAAGACGCCTTCGTCAACCTGGTGGGAGGGCCGGCATGAGACTCGGCGCGATGCTCACCGTGTTCCGCAAGGAACTCATCGAT
>CAZOYL010000274.1:0-1600 GCA_964584035.1 uncultured Gemmatimonadota bacterium
CTTTCACCCAATACCACCCAATCGGGGCTGGAATTCGGCGATCCGCAGGATAAGGACATCGGCCGAATCGCCTATGACCACAGCGATAACTCGTTGAGACTGGCCACCAACAATCTCACCCGAATGACCCTGTCCGGCAGCGGCGATATCGGCATCGGCGTCCCCAGCCCTGCATATAAACTGGACGTGGACGGAGATGTCAACGCCACCACCTACTTCGGCGACGGCTCCAACCTGACCGGCATATCAAGCTCAGACGCCGACTGGACCATCTCGGGCAGCGACATGTATTCCGCCGTCTCGGGGAATGTGGGCATCGGAACGTCGAGTCCGGTGAACAAGCTGGATGTCGAGGGCAGGATGGCCGTCGGGGCGTCGTATTCCGGGGCATCGACCGCGCCCAGCAATGGGATGATCATCGAGGGCACGTTGGGCATCGGAACATCCAGCCCTTCGGCGAATTACAAGCTGCAGGTCGAAGGCGGGGGCTCCTACGGCATCCACGGGGAATGGGCCGGGGCCAGCGGCGGTGCTGCCCTCGTAGCCATCAACAGCGGAACGGACGGGGAAGCCATCCAGGCTTTCGCCAATGGCAGCGGTCGGAGCGCTATCTACGCCCGGGGTTCTTCCGGAGTAGACTATGCTGTTTGGGGTTCTGCCAATGGCGCCACCTATGCCGGTTACTTCTCCGGCGATCTGCACTTTTCCGGCACCATGACCGGCGGAACCAAATCCTTTCTCATCGACCATCCCCTGGACCCGCTTAACAAGACGCTGATGCACTACTGTATCGAGTCCCCGGACCCGCTGTTGGTCTATTCGGGCCAGGCGGTGACCGATAGCAAAGGCCAGGTGGTGGTCCAGATGCCGGGCTATTTCGTCGCCCTGACAAAGGAAGATCAGGCCCGTATCAATCTGACGCCGGTGGGCCGGCCGTTCCTCACCGGAGCTGAATGGAATCCTGGCTATGCCTCGTTCACTATCTACGGCGATCCCGATCGCGAGGTGTTCTACACGGTCTATGCCGACCGCGACGATCCGGTGATGCGCCAGCTCGCCCGCCCGGTGGAGCAAGAAAAGGGGAATGGCCATTTCGAGAAAGGCAAGCTCCTCTACCCCGAGGCCTATGGCTACCCGGCCTCGATGGGCGTGGATTATGAGAATGAACAGAACGCTCAGCCGCATTAAGACACTGCAAATTTGCGAATCGAGAGAAGTTCAATCCTTGATTTCCAGGGAGGCCTGCCGTGAAAAGTCAACATCTCATAGTGTCCTTGATGACGACTCTCGTCATCTGTGTTTTCTCCTCGACGGCTTGCCTGTGCGCGGAAGGTGAGATCGCTGCCCTCGACGGCAGTGACCGTCTTATGACCTTTTCCAAATCCGTCCCCGGCCTGCTCAATTACCAGGGCTATCTGGCCGACGCCGCCGACTCCTCGGCCGTCACCGCCATCCAGGAGATGACGTTCCGGCTCTATGATGCCGGCGCAGGGGGCACGGAGCTGTGGTCGGAGACTCATCCGGCGGTGGAGGTCCGGGGCGGGCTGTTTCAGGTTCAGCTGGGCAGCGTCACGCCGTTCCCGCCGGGACTGTTCGACGG
>CAZOYL010000275.1:0-1594 GCA_964584035.1 uncultured Gemmatimonadota bacterium
CTGCCAAGAAACATGAAGCCCGGTGCCGCGCTTCAGCTGTGGGAATCCGTTTACAACAGCCTGCTGGTGACCGGGGATTTCAACCTCGGTCTGGTGAACGGAGAGTGGTGGATCAACGGAGGCTCGGAATACTGGTATGCCGATCTGCTGGCCCTCAGGGCCGGATATCTCTATGACAAGTTCGGCGAGGTCAGCACGGCCACCTTCGGGGCCGGACTGCGCTATCATATTTTCCGCTTCGATATCGGATATATCACCGCCCAGGAAGGACACCCTCTGGCCGACACCATGCGTTTCTCGCTGGCGGCGGCTTTTTGAACCTATATCCAACCGTCAAGGATCGAGAGAGGTCTATGAAAAGAACCATCGACCAGATCATCGTCTGTATCATTCTCACGGCCGCTGCTCTGGCTGTCCTTCCCGGTCTGAGGGGAAATGGGTGGGGTGACCCGACCCTGCGGATGAGGGCCGGGGGCCTGCATCGCGGCCAGCTGCGAACCGGCCAGCCGGCCGGCTGCCTGAGACTATCGGGATCGGACCCGATCCAGGATGTAGTCGCCATCCGGGTGGATTTCCCGCCGGATACGACTTCCATCACCACCGGCACGGGGCAGTTCGATCTATCGGCCGGTTCGGATGAGGACATTAATCCGCCGCCGCACGACCGGGGTTATTTCCAGCGCCAGATGGAAGCCCTCAAGCGCTATTACGGCAAGGTCTCCCGGGAAGCCGTGGATTTCACTTATGTCGTTTACCCGGAGGGCGACGAGGACGCCTATACCCTTCCCCAGCAGATGAGTTATTACAGTCCCAACCTCACCGAAGAGGAGAACGATATCCGCCTGGCCGAGTTTTTCCGCGACGTCATCGAGACGGCCGACGCGGCCGGAGAGTTCGACTTCTCCCAGTTTGACGCGGTCATCATCTTTCATGCCGGAGTGGGAGCCGATATCGCCTTCTCCTATGATGAGACACCCAATGATATCCCATCGGCCTTCATGGATATCGAGTGGCTGGTCTGGGCCCTGGGCTCCGAGTACGAGCAGGGCGTGCCGGTGGCCGGTGGAAGTCATCACGTCCCCGAAGGGCTGTGGATGCCCGAGACGCTCAACCAGCAGGATGTCGAGTTCGGGCTCACCGGACTGATGGCCAAGCTGTTCGGCCACCAGCTGGGGCTCCCAAACCTTTACAGCAGCACCGACGGTTCCTCCGGCATCGGCATCTGGGGGCTGATGGATCAGGGCTCGGGCAACGAGCTGGGACTGATCCCGGCGGTGCCCTGCGCCTGGTCGCGGGTCTTCCTGGGCTGGGAGCAGCCGACTCTGGTTCGCCAGGGATTGGACGTGGCCATCGACGCTCTCATGTCCGAGGAAATGCATCCCCGGGTGATCAAGGTGCCGATCAACGCCGATGAGTATTATCTCCTGGAAAACCGGCAGCGCGATGTGTTCGGTGACGGCGCGGTGGCCATCAGCGACGGCGGCGTCATCGTCGAGGTGGACGAGTACGACTGGGGTCTTCCCGGTTCGGGGCTGCTCATCTGGCATATCGACGAGGGCGTCATCCGGGAAAATTACGAGTCTAACACGGTCAA
>CAZOYL010000276.1:0-1584 GCA_964584035.1 uncultured Gemmatimonadota bacterium
CTGCTGACCACCGGCATCCCGGTGCTTGATGATAAAGGGAATCTGGCAGGCTACCGCGGGGTGGGCAAGGACATCACAGAGTTCAGGCGGGGGGAGGAGGCCTTGTGGGCAGCCAAAGAGTTTACCGACGATCTATTATTAGCCATGCCGGACGGGCTCTGCGTGCTGGACTGCCAGGGTGTTGAGCTGGACGTCAACCCGGCTTTTTGCCAGATGACGGGTTTTTCCAAAGACGAGCTCGTTGGAATCGAACCTCCGTATCCATACTGGCCCCCGGAGGAGATTAAAAAAATCGGGCCGGTCTTCCACAAAGCGATATGCGGAGATATGCGGAGCTTCGAATTGACCTTCATGCGCAAAGATAACAGCCGGTTTCCGGCCATCGTCAATCCCTCGGTCATCAGGAATAAGGACGGGAAGACGATCGGCTACATGACCACGGTCAAGGATATCACCGAGCGAAAGCGCGCCGAAGTAGAACTCCACCAGCTGTATGAGGATCTGAAAAAGTCCCAGGCTCAGCTTGTGCAGGCAGAGAAGCTCAGCGCCATCGGCACGCTGACCGCCGGTCTGGCTCATGAGCTGAACAATCCCCTCATGGGGGTGCTCAATTTCATTCAATTTTGCATCCAGAAGACCGACCAGGAGGATCGCCGTTATTCTCTTCTGCAGAAGGCGGAACGGGAGACATTGCGGATCATTGATCTGGTGAAGAATCTGCTGACTTTCTCTTGTCTTAATGGGCAGAGCGAAAATAACTATCAGAGGGAGAACTGTGATGAGATATTTAACCGGGTTTTCAGCCTGTTATCCTACCGGCTGAAAGGTCAAGATGTTGAGATCATCCGTCATACGGAGCAGGGGGCCCCTGATATTCTCTTGGATGGGAATAAGATACAACAGGTATTTTTCAACCTGATCGTCAACGCGCTGGATGCCCTGAATAGTGGCATGACAGGTAAAAAGAAGATACGTGTCGATATCCGGCCCCATGGCAAGGGAATTCAGGTGATCGTGTCAGATACTGGGGCGGGTATATCTCCGGAAAACAAGAGCAGAATCTTTGATCCCTTTTTCACCACCAAACCGGTCGGAAAGGGGACCGGACTGGGACTTTCCATCAGCCGCAATATCGTCGAGTCCCATGGCGGTACCATCACCTGCAAAAGCCGGTGTAAGGTGGGCACCGCCTTCAAAGTGATCTTACCCATGAACCATGCAAAATGAGAGGTGAATGACCATGAGCGAGACCCAGCGGATTTTGATCATCGATGATGAGGAAATCATCCGGGAGGCTTTCACCCTGGCTCTGGAGAACAGCGGATATCTTGTGGATACCGCAGAAACGGGTGACCGGGGCCTGCAGATGGCTCAGAACGTATTGTACGATCTTATTCTCCTGGATCTCAAAATGCCCGGGATGAACGGGATTACGGTTTTACGCAAGCTTCGTGACATGAACGGCAACATACCCGTCTATATCATCACCGCCTTCCAAAGGGAGTTTTTCGAACAGCTCCAGAGCATCGAGGAGGAGGGGATCGCCTTCGAGCTGATTCGCAAACCCTTGAGCCACGATCAGAT
>CAZOYL010000277.1:0-1546 GCA_964584035.1 uncultured Gemmatimonadota bacterium
CTCATCGCATTCTGCATCGCCGCGGCATTGGAGTAAAATCCCATGTCGTTGCCGCTGATATCATTGTGGTTGGCGATCAGATCGACCATGCTGACATCCTCGTAGGCCACCAAGCCGATCTCCCAGTCGCGGATCTCCGAGTCGGTCAGGGTCACGTCGACGTTGTCGCCCAGGGACCAGGCGGCCACGCCGTAAGTGCTGACGCCGTGGTTGCCGGTCAGGTGCAGGTCGCTGAGGACCACCGTGGTGGGCGCGCCCTTGGCCTCCCGGCCGCCGGCCTCCGGCTCCTCTTCCAGAGGGCTGGCCGGCCGGAAGGAGAGATCATCGGAGAATCCCTTCTCGTAGGCGTAATCCCGGATGCTGACGCCCTCCTCGCTCTCGATCCCGGCGGTGTTGACCACCACCCCGCTGGCCGAGCCGTCGGTCTCCTGGAAGATGATGTTGGCCTGGCAGTCGGTCAGGGTACAGGTGCCGCCGACGTCCACCGTGGTGCCGTTATAGAACAGCATGCCGCTGGCCACCCAGCCGCTGCCGGTGTAGGCGATGCCCTCAATCGAGCAGTCGGACACCGTGCCGCCGGCCCCGTATCCGATCTGGATGCCGTTCTGGCCGGTCACAGCGGTGGCCCCGGCGCCGGTGATGGCGCAGCCGGACACGTCGGCCGCCAATCCCTCGCCGGACAGAGACATGGCCGTCTTCTGGAAGTCGTCGATGGTGGTGTTGTTCACGGCGATATCATAGGTCCCCTTGGTGCCATCGTTATACGCATAAATACCCACCCCATGCTGGGCGCCGCTGAACGGATCGTCGCGCACGCCGGTCAGGCAGCAGCGCTCCACGGATCCGTCGCCGTTCCAGAATGCGACCCCCTCGAAGCGATAGTTGGCGTTGCCCCGCCCGGCACCGTCGATGCTGAAATCCTCGATCCGCACCCCGGTGGCGCCGTCGATGCCGACGATGGGATAATTGTCGCTGGAGCCGTTGTTGAAGGAATAGGTCAGGTCCACGGGCGACTTGATGATCGAGGCGCTATCCGGATCGGATCCGCAGCCGGCTCCCAGCAGGGCCAGGTCATCCTTGGCGATGACCACCTGCTCCTCATAGAGGCCGGGCTCGACCTGTACGGTGTCGTCGTCGACCATGTTGACGCCTTCCTGGATGTGGGCGATCGCGCCGCTGATCGGGCTGCCGTCGTCCACGTGCAGGTAGGACAGATCGGGCTGGAAACCGGGATCGGTGCTGAGGTCGCCGCCGCGGTGCAGCCAGGGCGAGTAGTCGACGTAATCGGGCGTGACCAGGGTGGCGATGGCGGCCGCGTCGATCGTCCCGAACCAGTTGGCCGAGGCATCCAGCACCTCTCCGGAGCCGGCCGGGTACTTGCGCACGGCCAGGTCGGTGCAGCCGGACAGATCGTTCTGTTGCACGGTGGTATGGGCGGTGGTGGTATCATAGGTGATGTAGATGGCCCTGTAGTTCTGCTCCACGAAGTTGTTGGTGATCTCATTGCCCAGCGATGTGTTATTTGGATCGTCGAAGGGTCCGCGAT
>CAZOYL010000278.1:0-1532 GCA_964584035.1 uncultured Gemmatimonadota bacterium
TGGAGGACTCTAAATGACCCCCGCTGGTGCTGAGCACATCCTTGACCAGGATGTAGTCAGCCAGAGCCGGGGAGACGGCCAGCAGGGCCAGACAGGCCGCGGCGATGAGCGATAGGCTGAACAGCTTGTTCATTTTCGTCCACCTCCTCTTGGCGGTTGAATGTTACGGTTTGCTGCCCGGATTTTTACTGTCGTTTCCGGCCCTGCACCTCTTCCCTGAGCGCCTCCAGCTCGGCGCGCAGGGCGGCCATCTCGGCCTCCAGGCGGGCGTTGTGATCTTCCACAGTGATGGTCCGTCTGGTGGGTTCCATGGTCGGCTCGGTCCCATCGCTGGAGCTTCGGGACGCGGCGGAAACATTTCCGGGCCCATCGTTTTCGACTAGCGTCAGGGAACCATACAATGTGGGGTAGAATATCGCTCGCGTATAGATGCGGGCGAGAGAGGTGCTGGCGCTGGTGCCCGATTGATACTCCATGTTCAGATAATAGGTCTTGATTCCGCCTGTGGTTTCCTCATAGAAACGTGTCGTCGTGCACGGTATTTGCCATAGCGAGCTGCCAATGGTAGCGGGAACAGAAACGATCTGGGCCCCGGGTAGAGTGAAGGCCACATTAGCCGGTGTCTTATCGATGTTTACGAACACTCTGGTATCCGTTCCGCTGCTGTGTTGCAGGTTCAGATAGCCCCCGCCGGTCACCTCCACATAACCCGGGCCCGGAATGATGATGGAGACGGTATCCACGGCATAGTCGATGTTGCCGCCATTCAGGTAGTACCAACCAGCCCCCAGACTATTGGACACCCCCGGCTCATCCTTGATCTCGTCGGCGGACACGGACCCGGTGGGCAGCACTACAGAGCCATTTCCCGATTGGTTCATCTGGAAATAGGCACTTCGGGCGGAGCCCGTGATGGCCACCAGCGGTTCTCCTGTTCCCCCGAGATTTCCGTCGATATAGAACCCGCTGTAGCTGCTGTTTCGCATCACCTCGAGGTATCCTCCGCCCCCGCCGGACACGTCCGGCTCAAAGTAGGTATGCACAATCCCGGCATCATCGACGAGGTGGATCCTCCCGCCATAATTCGAATGGCCGCCCATACTCACGATGGGATCAGCAGAGCCATTGCGGTAAAGGTCTAATATACCGTCTGTTCCAGCCTTAGAAGAACTGCCCAGGGCAAGTGTGTCGGCCCGAAGGTTTCCATTGACCTGCACATCGCCGTCGAAGAATCCGGCATAGGCCCGGCCCCAGGTGCTGGTGGCTGTGGAATAGATCCCGTAGGCGTTCTCGTCGTCGGCCTGGGCTTCGGCATAGACGGCGTGTGCGGTGCCCGCGGCCTCGTGGCCAATGGCTTGGAAGTATCCGGCGTAAGAGGGCGAGTATCCTGAGTAGTTATAGACATGCAGGGGATAGGCGGGACATGCCGTCCCGATACCCACGATGCCGGTCTGGTGATAGATCGTGTCGTTGCTGACCGTCCAGTCGGCGTCGGGCGTGCCGGCGATGCCGGTTAGGTTGGAGCCGTCGCC
>CAZOYL010000279.1:0-1502 GCA_964584035.1 uncultured Gemmatimonadota bacterium
CCACGAACAGGATGGTCGTCCGGCCGTGGACGTCGCGCTGCATCTGGGCTGCTTTGACCACCTCGCGGATCTCCTTGACCCCGGACAACACGGCGCTGAAGAAGATGAAGTGCGATCCGGTGGCCCGGGCGATGATGTGCGCCAGGGTGGTCTTGCCGGTCCCCGGGGGTCCCCAGAAGATGACCGAGCCGACGTCGCCCTTCTCGATGGCCCGCCGCAGGACCGTCCCCGGTCCCAGGATGCGCTCCTGGCCGACGAACTGGTCCAGCGTCTGGGGCCGCAGGCGATCGGCCAGGGGGGCGGCGGTCTGACCGGCGCCCCTGGATTCGAACAGGTCGATGTTGCGCTCTTTTGCCGACATGTCACATCCGGGCAGGTAAAGATGGTTTCGGTGACTGGGAATATCCCGAATATAGTTCAGGGACGACCGGCCGGCCAGGAATTTATGACCGTTTCCGCGCCCTTACTCTTCGACCACCGCCGTCCCGGCCAGGCGGTCTCCCAGCCGCTCTCCGTTGTCGTCGGCGATAATCAGCAGGACCTCCACCAGAAAGGCGATGCCCCAGAGGAGGGAGCCCAGGAGCCAGCCCATCCCCGGGCGCATCATGATCAGGGCCGGCACGGCGAAGGGCAGGTTTCGCAGCGCCGAGGTGACAACATCGCAGGGCTCTCCGCCGGGCAGCCGAACGGTTTCGAGTCCCAACAGCCTCTTGCCCAGGCTCTGCGTCCGTCCGTTCCCCGAGGGCAGCCCGTCGCGAAGGGCCAGGTAAGCGGCGCTGATCAGCCCCCCTATGTAGGGGATGAAGGCGATCAGGTAGGCCGGGATACCGTCCACCAGGCCGGCGGCGATGCGCTTGACCGGATCGGGCCGGTTGGGCTGGAACGTTCCCGGGGGCATGGAGTTCTCTTCCTCCACGAGTTTTTTCCCGGTCGCTGCTTGGTCTGTTGACGACATAGCACACCTCCTTTCATGGTCGACCATTACTCGCCCTTGAACCATTCGGTGAAGTAGACCCGCTGCAGCCGTTCGTCCGGCAGTGAGAACACGAATTGCGCCTCGGCGGCGTACATCAGATCGAAACTGTGAGCCGCCGCCACGAGGGCCTCCTCCCCCGTGATCCAGTCCACCCGCCACTGGGGATCCTCGGCCAGGATGAGCTTCGAGCCCGGAAGGGATAAGCGCTCCTGTAATCCGGGCCGGATGCGGGCATATTCCCGGCGGGCCCGTTCCAGAACGGTCCCGGTATCGCGGAGGACCTCAACATCGGACGGCTCCAGCCGGCTGGATCGGCTTGTCCGGCTGATCCCGGTGAAGGGACGCTCCACACTGACGACCCGGCCGGTGACGGCGATCAGGGCGCCCTCCTCGACCGGGATCGTCTCGGTCAGCAGGAGATAGGACCATCCCCGGCGGCGGTCGAACCCGCGGACCCGTCCGGTCCGGCCAGACGGATCGATGACATAGACACCCCGATATTTCAGCTGCTCCCCTTCCTTCGTGT